>JAVEDB010000230.1 GCA_030841185.1 Actinomycetota bacterium | reverse complement strand
CGCGGTAGCCCGCGCAGCGGTCGAGCAGCTCCTCGTGGCTGCCCCGGTCGACCACCCGGCCGTGCTCCACGTAGACGACCTCGTCGGCGAGGGCGATCGTCGCCTTGCGGTAGGCGACCACCACCACGGTCGGGGGGACGGAACCGGCGGAGTGCTCGCGCAGCCCGGCGAGGATGGCCGCCTCGACCCGGGCGTCCACAGACGATGTCGCGTCGTCCATCACCAAAAGACGCGGCCGGGACACGATCGCGCGGGCCAGGGCAAGGCGCTGGCGCTGCCCGCCGCTCAGCGACATCCCGCGCTCGCCGATGCGGGTGTCGAGACCGCCCGGCAGGGCGCCGACGAACCCGTCGGCCTGGGCGATCCGAAGCGCCTCCCACACCTGGTCGTCGTCGACGTCGCGCCCGAGCGACACGTTGCCGCGCACCGTGTCGTCGAAGAGGAAGGTCTGCTGCGGCACGACCGCCGCTGCCCCGGCGACACCGCCGGCCGCGACCGCCCGCAGGTCCGCGCCGTCGAGGACGACCACTCCGGACCCGGGGTCGACGAGCCGCACGAGCAGCGTCGTCAGGGTCGACTTCCCGGACCCGGTAGGGCCGACCACCGCCACGGTGCTGCCGGGCTCGACGTCGAAGGAGACGGCGTGCAGCACGTCTCCCTCGTCGTAGGCGAAGGACACCGACTGAACGCCCAGCGAGGCGGCGCCGCTCGGCGGCAGCGTCACGGCACCGAACTCGAGACCGCCGGTCGCGTCGAGCACCCGGGACACCCGCTCCCACCCGACGACGCTGCGGGGCAGCTCGCCAAGCACCCAGCCGATCGCCCGGACCGGGAAGGCGAGCAGCGTGAACAGGTAGGCGACCTGCACGAGGTCGCCGGGGTCGATGGCGCCGGACTCGATGCGCCGGGAGCCGATGAGCAGGACCGCCAGGACGCCGAGGGACGGCAACGCCTCCAGCGCCGGGTCGAACATCCCGCGGACCCGGCCCACGGCGATCTGGGCGTCGCGCAGCTCGTGCGCCGCGGCCCGGAACCGGTCGGTCTCCTCCGGCTCGCGCCCGAGGGTCTTGACGACGAGTGCGCCTTCGAACGACTCGTGCGCGACCGAGCTGACCTGCGCGCGGAGCTGCTGGGCGCGGGTGGCCAGCGGTGACAGCCGCCGCTGGTAGATGACGTTGAGGACGAAGATGGCCGGGAACACGAGGAAGCCGACCAGCGCGAGGACGAGATCGGTCAGCAGCAGCGCGATGCCGGCGACGAAGAGCATGACCAGCACCCCGACGGCCATGGGCAGTGGCGCAATGGGGTACCACGTCGCCTCGACATCGGCGTTGGCGTTGGACAGCAGCTCCCCGGTCGGATGCCGCTGGTGCCAGGACAGCGGCAACCGGAGGTACTGGCGGGTGACCCGCTGCCGGTATGTGGCCTGCAGGCGGTACTGCATGACACCCGCCCCCAAGCGGCGGGCGACGATGCCGGCCGCCTTGAGCACCGCCACGCCGATGATCGCGAGCGCCGCGGCTGCCAACGCGCCGGTGGTGGTGTGGCCCGCGCGGAAGGCAGGCACGACAAGACCGTCGGTCACTCGGCCGAACACCCATGCCGAGCCGACGGTCGTCGTCCCGTAGACCGCACTGCCGGCCACCGCGATCGCGAAGATGCGGGGCTCCATCCGGATGGCCGTCCCGAGGATGCGCAGCCCCCTGCGAAGGGTGTCGTCATCAACGCCGCGTGGGGTGGCTGCCATCAGCCACAGCCTACGATCAACGGATGCCGCCCCTGTGTCGCACCGAACGAGCCGCGCTCGCCGACCTGCTCGACGAGCTGGGTCCGGATGAGCCGACCCTCGCCGAGGGATGGACGACCCGCGACCTCGCGGCGCACCTCGTGATCAGGGAACGCCGCCCCGACGCCAGCGCGGGCATCGCGGTGCCGTTCCTTGCCCCCTACACCCGCGGGGTGCAGGCGGCGGCAGCGAAACGTCCGTTCGAGGACCTTGTTGCCGAGGTCAGGAGCGGCCCACCGGCATGGTCGCTGTTCGCCCTGCCCCGCATGGACCGCCTGCTCAACACCACGGAGTACTTCGTGCACCACGAGGACGTACGCCGGGCGCAACCCGGCTGGGCGCCGCGCGACCTGTCCGACCGGGCGTCCGCGACGCTGTGGAAGGCGGCCACCGGGCGGGCCCGGCTGGCGTTCCGGGGCGTTGGCTGCGGTGTCGTGCTGTCGCGCCCCGGCGCTGACTCGGTGACGGTCACCAGCGGTGAGCCCACTGCCGTGCTCACCGGTGAGCCGCAGGAGCTGCTGCTGTACGTCTTCGGGCGCAAGGACCATGCCCTGGTGGAGGTCACCGGGCCGAAGGACGCGCGAGCCTGCCTCGGGGCCACCTCCCTCGACGTGTGATCAGGTGGCGACCAGCGCCAGCACGGCCAGGTCGTCGGCGAGGTCGCCGTTGCAGTGCTCGAGCACGGCCTCGATGATGCCGTCGACCATCCCCTGGGCATCCGCCGGGCCGGCCGCCACCCGGGCGCCCAGCCGGGTCTCGGCGAACTGCTCACCATCATCACGGGCCTCGGTCACGCCGTCGGTGTAGAGGAGCAGCAGGTCCCCGGGGGCGAGCAGCAGCCGGACCTCGCGCACCTCTGCGTCTGGGAGGAGTCCCAGCAGGCTTCCTGGCGAGTCGAGCACCTGCACGGTGCCGTCGGCGAGCCGGAGCAGCGGCGCCGGATGGCCAGCCCGGGCAAGACGCACCTGGACGCCGCGGGGCGTCACGCGGGTGGTGAGGTAGACCGCGGAGAGGAAGCGCTCGGACTCCCCGCGCGCCAGCACGGCGTCGTTCAGCCCGCCGAGGACCCTGCGCGGGGAGGCCTGCAGCACCGCCAACGTGCGGAGGGTGTAGCGGGCAAGCGCGGCGAGGGTGGCGGCGCGCGCACCGTGACCCACGACGTCGCCGAGGACGACACCCCAGCGGGTGGACGGCAACGCGAAGACGTCGTAGAAGTCGCCCCCAACCAGGATCCCGCCGCGTCCAGGTAACAGCCGCGCGGCGACCGCGAGACCAGGGACCGTGGGCAGCTCGGGTGGCAGCAGGCTCTCCTGCAGGGTCGCCGCCAGCTCGGCACTCGTGTCGGCCAGCTCACGGGCAGCCTCCCGGGCCCGGGCGTTGAACAGGTAGGCGGCGGTGACGTCGGCAAGGATCTGGGCAGCGATGAGGTCGGCCTCGGAGAGCTCGATGGGCTCCTTGGCGTAGAGCTCGAGAGCTCCGAGCCGACGGTCGTCGAGGCGCAGCGGGAAGCTGTAGACCGCGCCGAAGCCGGCCAGCGACGCCGCCGGCGAGAACCGGGCGAATTTGGTGTCCGAGGACAGGTCGCGAACCGCGACGCGCTGGCCGGTCCGGTAGGCCTGCAGGCAGGGACCCTCTCCGAGGTCCATCTGCAGCGTCTCGATCTCCAGGATCACGTCGTCCGACGCCGCCACGAAACGGTGAACCGTGTCACTGTCCATCAACAGCACTCCGGCACCGTCGACCGGGATGACCTCGGCCACCCGGGCCGCGAGGTGGTCGAGGATCGTCTGGATCGAGAAGTCGGAGGTCAGGGTCCGGGCAAAGTCCACCAGCACGGTGGTAAGCCGCTGTTCGTCCACGGAGCGCCTCTTCCGGCACAGGGCATCATTGTTCGTTGGGGCGCCGGGGTCTGGAGCGTCTTGGTCCTGAGGGGTGATTCTACTCGCTGGCACGTCGGTAAGCGGGCCGCGAGCCGGTTCTTTCCCGCCCGGGGGTCAGCGAACGGTGTGCCCGGCGCG
>JAVEDB010000211.1 GCA_030841185.1 Actinomycetota bacterium | reverse complement strand
CGTACGTCCGGGTCGCCGCCTCGTTGCAGTAGAAGATCTGGCCGGACATGTCGGTGGCCACGACCGCGGCGTCGATCGACTCCAGGAGGGTGTCCACGGGCCACGCCGAGGGGTCGGCCTGGCCCGCGCGCAGGTCGACGTACGGCGAATCCGGGCGAAATCGCCGGGATTCCACCGTCATGCACCCCGTCGGTCGGCGGCGTTCATGCCGCCATGATCAGCGATCTTGGCGGCGCTTGTGGGCTAATCGCTCAGATGGGCCATGCTCCGCTGAGCCGGACGGTGGCCGGGTCCAGCTGGTAGCTGTGCGAGCGGGGCGGGCTCAGGGACCGGTCGCTGCGGATCACCGCGACGAGATGGACCAGGTAGGCGACGAAGATCGCGGTGGCGGCGATGAGGAAGAGCACCATGTCGAATCTCCGGAGGCGCGGGCAGCGTGTGTCAGTACCAGCATGCGCCTCCTCGCGGCTGGAGGCCACTTCACTTTTACTCCTGCAGAGCCGCCCGCAGCACCTCGACCACGAAGGCGTGGTCCTGAAGTTGCGGGAGCCCGGAAACGGCCACGCACCCGACGACGCCTACCCCGACAACCGTGAGCGGGAAGGCTCCGCCGTGAGCGGCGAACTCACTCGCCGGGACGAGATACATCTCCTCCAGGGTGCGGCCGGCGTCGCGGCAGAGCTGGCCCACGTGCAGAGAGCTCCGGTGGAAGCGCCGCACGACCCGCGTCTTGCGCGTCAGCCAGGCGTCGTTGTCCGGAGAGCTTCCGGGGAGCGCGGCGTGGAAGAGCTGGTGGTCACCCCGAGAGATGTCGATCGCGATGGGCAGTTGCCGGGCATGCGCTTGTCCCACCAGTGCCACCCCCAGGCGCCAGGCGTCGTCCTCGTCGAAGCCCTGCCAGCGCAGCTCGCGCTCCTGTGCCGTCAGCTCCGCCACCGACGGCCAAACTATGTCCGCGCTGCTCACCGGGCCACCGCCGACACGTCGATGATGCGGCGCTCGGTAAGAACGTCGCTGCCCAACACGTTCAGAATCCTAATGTGCCGCCGGGCCGAGGGCGGTGCTGGAAGACAATCGCTGTGGGTGCTGTTGCCGCGGTCATGAATGACATCGCCGTCACTGGATCCACCGGCAATATCGGGGGCCGCGTGGCCCGCCACCTCGAGGCGGCTGGGCTGCGGCAACGGCTGCTTGTCCGCGACCCCAGCCGCGCACCGCAGCTCGAGAACGCCGAGGTCGTGACGGCCGGCTACGGAGACGCCGACGCGGTGCGCCGCGCGCTCACCGGTATCGACACCGTGTTGATGGTCTCGGCGTCCGAGACGCTGAACCGGGTGGCTGGGCATCGCACCTTCGTCGACGCCGCCGCGGACGCAGGCGTCACCCATGTCGTCTACACGTCGTTCTTCGGTGCTCGTCCGGATGCCACGTTCACCCTGGCCCGCGACCACTGGGCGACCGAGGAGCACATCAAGGCCAGCGGGATGCAGTACACGTTCTTGAGGGACAACCTGTACGCGGACTTCCTGGGGTCGATGTTCGGCGAGGACGGAGTCCTGCGTGGTCCGGCAGGTGACGGAGTCGTCGCTGCAGTGGCCCAAGCCGACATAGCGGAAGTGGCTGCGGCCGTCCTCCGTGACCCGGTCTCCCATGCGGGTGCTACGTACGATCTGACCGGGCCGGAGGCGTTGAGCCTTGACGAGATTGCCGCCGTCGTCACCGCCGCTACCGGGCGGCCGATGTCCTACCGCAACGAAACCCTTGACGAGGCCTACGCATCGCGTGCGTCATACGGCGCACCCGACTGGCAGGTCGACGCCTGGGTCTCGACGTACACAGCCATCGCCAACGGCGAGCTCGCCGGCGTAACTGATTCCATCGAGACCATCACCGGACACCGCGCCACCTCGCTCGCTGAGCTGCTCGCGAGGTAGCGCAGTGACCTGTCGGTCAGACGGTCACAGGTCGTAGTAGAGCTCGAACTCGTGCGGGTGCGGGCGCAGCCGGATGGGGTCGACCTCGTTGACCCGCTTCCACTCGATCCATGTCTCGATCAGGTCGGGCGTGAAGACGC
This sequence comes from Actinomycetota bacterium, assembly GCA_030841185.1. Taxonomy (GTDB): domain Bacteria; phylum Actinomycetota; class Actinomycetes; order JACCUZ01; family JACCUZ01; genus JAVEDB01. The sequence goes on along the minus strand of JAVEDB010000211.1, from coordinate 994 downwards.
CACCCTCCAGCAGGTAGTCGTGGTCCTCCTCCAGCGAGGCGAGCACCTCGGGCAGCGAACCCGGGACCTGGGCGATCTCCTGGTGCTCGTCCGGTGCGAGCTCGTAGAGGTCCTTGTCGACCGGCTGGGCGGGCTCGATCTTGTTCTTGATCCCGTCGAGGCCGGCCATCAGCATCGCTGAGAACGCGAGATAGGGGTTCGACGACGGGTCCGGCACCCGGAACTCGATCCGCTTTGCCTTCGGGTTGGCCCCGGTGATCGGGATCCGGATGCAGGCCGACCGGTTGCGTTGCGAGTAGACGAGGTTGACGGGCGCCTCGAACCCGGGCACCAGCCGGTGGTAGCTGTTCACGGTCGGGTTGGTGAAGGCGAGAAGCGACGGTGCGTGCTTGAGCAGACCGCCGATGTAGTAGCGCGCCATGTCTGACAGGCCGGCATAGCCGAGCTCGTCGTAGAACAGCGGCGCACCCTCCTTCCAGAGGCTCTGGTGGCAGTGCATCCCGGAGCCGTTGTCACCGAAGAGCGGCTTCGGCATGAACGTCGCGGTCTTGCCCGCCGCCCACGCGACGTTCTTGATGACGTACTTGAAGAGCATCACCTGGTCGGCGGCGTGCAGCAGCGACGAGAACTTGTAGTTGATCTCAGCCTGGCCAGCAGTCCCCACCTCGTGGTGCGCGCGCTCCACCTCGATGCCCGCCGCAGCCAACGCCAGCGACATCTGGTCGCGCAGGTCGGCGTAGTGGTCGACCGGGGGCACCGGGAAGTAGCCGCCCTTGTAGCGCGTCTTGTACCCGCGGTTGCCGCCGTCCTCCTGCCGCCCCGTGTTCCACGCCGCCTCGATCGAGTCGATGTAGTAGTAGCCGGCGTTCTGCTTGGTCTCGAAGCGCACATCGTCGAAGACGTAGAACTCCGCCTCCGGACCGAAGTACGCCGTGTCGGCGATGCCCGATCCCTGGAGATAGGCCTCGGCCTTGGCCGCGATGTTGCGCGGGTC
>JAVEDB010000208.1 GCA_030841185.1 Actinomycetota bacterium | reverse complement strand
GCAGCGACTCCCACAGCCGGGCACCGTCGAGGTGCACCGGCACGCCGCGATCGCGGGCCCAGCTGGTCTGCGCCTGCAGGTCCTCCCATTCGGGCAACCAGCCGCCGATCTCCCGCTGCGGCAGCTCGAGCAGCAGGGCGCCCAGCGGCTCGTGGATGTCCTCGAGGTCAGCGAGCCCGAACGGTGCCTGGTTGCTGCCGACGGCTCGGACGACCAGCCCGTGGAGGTGGGCGTAGCCGCGCTCCTCGTGCAGCTCGATGTGCGCAGTCGGGTGGCAGGACACGGTCCGGACGCCGGTGCGCCCCGCCCAGATCCGCAGCACCACCTGCTGGGCCATCGTGCCGCTGGGGAAGAACAGGGCGGCCGGCTTGCCGAGCAGCGCGGCCGTCTCCTGCTCCAGCTCGGTGACGACGCCACCGTCGCCGTACCGGTCGGACTCCTCATCGGCGGGGACGCTCTCCTGCAGGATCGCCAGGATGTCCCTGGGCCGCAGGGGCCGGTAGCCGAGCCATCGGGTGCAGGAGGCGCGGGCGGCTGTCAGCTGCTCCTGCAGGTCAGGTGCGAGGTCGGTCATGAGGGGACGCTACCCGCCGGTCGCCTCGCCCTCCGACCTGCGAAGAAGCGCGAGGAACATCGCGTCTGTGCCGTGCCGGTGCGGCCAGAGCTGCACCTCGGGACCCGGACCGAGATCGGGCACACCGGGGAGGAACGGCCGCGCGTCGACGGGTTGCAGGTCGCCCCGGCGGCGAATCACGTCCGCGACGACCGTGCGGGTCTCCGCCAGGTGCGGGGAGCAGGTGACGTAGGCGACCAGGCCGCCCGGACGCACGGCATCGACCGCCGAAGCGAGCAGGCCACGTTGCAGCGCTCCCAGCGGGGCGACGTCCTCGGGGCCCCGCCGCCACCGGGCCTCGGGCCGGCGCCGCAACGCCCCGAGACCGGTGCACGGCGCATCGACGAGGACGCGGTCGAACCCGCCGGGGCGCCAGGGAGGCGTGCGCCCGTCGGCGACCACGACGTCGGCGTCGCGGCCGACCGCGCGGCGGACCAGCGTGGCGCGGTGCGGGGCGAGCTCGGTGGCGAGCAGCCGGGCGCCGCGGCCCGCGCCGAGAGCCGCAAGCAGGCCGGCCTTCCCGCCCGGACCGGCGCAGAGGTCGAGCCATCGCTCGTCGCGACCGTCGAGGGGTGCCGCCGCGAGGGCGAGGGCCACCAGCTGGCTGCCCTCGTCCTGCACGGCGGCCCGGCCCTGCCGTACGGCGAGCAGGTCACCCGGGTCACCGCCGGGCAGCGTCGCCGCGACCGGTGACCAGCGGCCCGGCTCGGCGCCGGCCGCGAGCAGCTCCCCGACCTCGGCCCGGCCGGGTCGTGCGACCAGCGAGACGGCCGGTCCGACATTGTCCGCGGCGAGCAGCGCGGCGACCTCCTCGAGCGAGCCGCCCAGCGCGTCGAGGAACGCGGACACCACCCAGCGGGGGTGCGAGTGCCCGACCGCGAGGTGCCCGACCGGGTCCACGTCGTACGCCGGTGCCACCTGGGCGACCCAGGCGCCCAGGTCCTGGGCGCCGACCCGGCGCAGGACCGCATTCACGAACTTCGCCCGGCCCTCGCCGAGAACCGCCCGGCCCAACTCCACGGTCGCCGAGACGGCCGCGTGCGAGGGCACCCGCATCGCCAGCAGCTGGTGCGCCCCGAGCCGGGCCACGTCGAGCACCGGCGGGTCCAGCAGGTGCAGCGGCCGGTCGCTGCACGCGGCCAGCACCGCGTCGTAGGTCCCGCGCCCCCGCAAGGTCCCGTAGCCCAGCTCGGTGGAGAAGGCGGCGTCGCGCCCGTCGAGCCCGCGCTCGGTGAGCAGGGCCGGCAGGACGAGGTTCGCGTACGCATCGCGCTCGTCGACAGCGCGGAGCAGGTCGTAGGCCGCGAGCCGCGGCGCATCGGGCCGCGGGCGCCGGTAGCTGCCCGCGCGACGCGGGGTCGCCATCAGTCGAACCGGGCCCCGTCGAGGTCGCGGGCCCCCCGGGCCCACGCCGCCGCCGGCATCGGCCGCTTCCCGGCCGGCCGCACCTCGTCCAGCTCCACGGCGGTCCCGCCCCCGGCTCCGACCAGCACCTGCGCCCGGCTCACCCTGATCGCACCGGGCTCGAGCTCGGCAGGGGCGGCAGGGCGCACCGGCCCCAGCCCGAGCCGCTCCCCGCGCAGCACCGTCCAGGCGCCCGGGTCGGGTGTGGCGGCGCGCACCTGCCGGCTGACCTGGAAGCCCGGTCGAGCCCAGTCCACGCGGGCGTCCTCGGATGTCAGCTTGGGTGCGAGCGAGACTCCCTCGGCGGGCTGCGGCACCGGCGTGAGGGTGCCCTTCTCGAGGGCGTCCAGGGTCGCGACCAGCAGCCCGGCCCCCGCGATCGCGAGCCGTTCCAGCAGGTCGCCGGTCGTGTCCTCGGCGCGGACGGCTTCGGTGAGGGTGCCGAACACCGGTCCGGTGTCGAGTCCCTCCTCCAGCCGGAACGTCGTGGCCCCGGTCACGTCGTCGCCGTGCAGCAGCGCGTGCTGCACCGGAGCGGCGCCGCGCCAGGCGGGGAGCAGCGAGAAATGCAGGTTGACCCAGCCAAGACGCGGGATGTCGAGCGCGACGCGGGGCACGAGTGCGCCGTACGCGACAACGGGGCAGCAGTCCGGTGCGAGCGCCCGCAGCCGGTCGAGGAACTCGGGTTCGCGAGGTGTCCCCGGCTTGAGTACCTCGACGCCTGCGGCCGCCGCCCGCACCGCGACCGGCGACGGGGTGAGCCGCCGTCCGCGTCCGGACGGTGCGTCCGGGCGGGTGATCACGGCAGCAACTTCGTGCCCGGAGTCCAGCAGCGCCTCGAGGGACGGCACCGCCACCGCCGGGGTCCCCGCGAAGACGAGCCTCACGACTCCTAGAGCGCCCGTCCGTGCAGGGCGTGCGGGGACACCTTGACCTCGGGCGCGGGCTGGCCGGCCCACTCGGCCTCACGGATCGCGCGCAGCGCGAGCTTGCGCTGCTCGCGGTCGAGCCGGTCGATGAACAGGATGCCGTCGAGATGGTCGGTCTCGTGTTGCACGCACCGGGCCAGCAGGTCGCTGCCCTCGACGGTCACCGGCTCGCCGTACATGTTCATGCCCTTGGCGACTACCCGCAGCGCACGGACCGTCGGGTAGGTGAGGCCCGGGAAGGACAGGCACCCCTCGTCGCCGTCCTGCTCCTCGTCGGAGAGGTCGAGGGTCGGGTTGACGAGGTGGCCCAGCACGTCATCGACGTAGTAGGTGAACACCCGCAGCCCGACGCCGATCTGCGGCGCCGCCAACCCGACCCCGGGCGCGGCCATCATCGTCTCCCCCAGGTCCTTCACCAGCGTGCGCAGCTCCTTGTCGAAGTCGCGCACCGGGTCGGCAGGGGTCCGCAGCACCGGGTCGCCGAAGAGGCGGATGGGCTGGACGGGCACGGACGCTCCTCACCGCAGACGGGCCGGACGGCCGGAGGGCAGTCGGGACTGGCCCCAAGTCTACGAAAGCCGGGCCACTGGTCGTATCGTCCGTCGGCATGGCCGACATCGTGGAACCCCGCATCGAGGAGTACGCCGTGGCGCACACCTCGCCAGAGCCCGCTCTCTTCGCGACCCTCGCCGAGGAGACCCGAGCCTCGACGAGCGCGCCCACGATGATGGTCGGGACGCTGGAGGGACGGTTCCTGTCGTTCCTCGTGGCGATGCTGCGCCCGCAGCTGGTGCTGGAGATCGGCACCTTCACGGGCTACTCGGCGCTGTCGATGGCCGAGTCGCTGCCCCCGGGCGGCCGCATCATCACCTGCGACATCAGCGAGGAGCACGTCGCGATCGCCCGTCGACACATCGAGGCCTCGCCGTACGGCGACCGGATCGAGATCAAGGTCGGGCCGGCGCTGGACACGGTGCGGGGGCTCGACGGGCCGTTCGACCTGACGTTCATCGACGCGGACAAGACGGGCTACCTCGACTACTACGAGGCGATCCTGCCGAAGCTCGCCGAGCGGGGCGTCATCGCGGTGGACAACGTCCTGTGGAGCGGGCGGGTCGTCGGCGACGGGGCCGGCGACGACGAGAACACCGCGGCGCTGCAGCGTTTCAACGACCACGTCGTGGCGGACGAGCGAGTCGTCTGCGTGATGCTGCCGCTGCGTGACGGGGTCACCCTCATCCGGCGCCGGACGGGCTGACCGACCCGTCAGGTGGCAGCAGGCCGGCGGCGACGAGCTGGGCGCGCAGCGCCGCCGGGCTCTCGTAGCGCACGGCCACCAGTCCGACCGCGCTGGCGGCCTCGACGTTCGCGGGCGAGTCGTCGATGAACATCGTGGCGGCCGGCTCGAGACCGTGGCGCTCCACCAGGATGCGGAAGATCCGCGGGTCCGGCTTGGCCACCCGCTCCTCCCCCGAGACGACGATGTCGTCGAACAGGTCGAGGAAGGGGAAGCCGTCCCGGGCCACCGGGAACGACTCCGCGGACCAGTTGGTGAGCGCCAGCAGGGGGACGCCCCGGGTGTGCAGCTCCTCGAGGATCGCGACGGTCCCGGGGATCGGGCCGACGAGGGAGTCACCGAAGCGTTCCGGATAGGCCCGGATCAGGTCGGCCCGGTGGGGGTGGCGGCGGATGTGCTCCTCGACCGCGTCGGACCAGGCGCGTCCGGCGTCCTGCCGGTGGTTCCACTCGGCGAAGCCGATCTCCTCGAGGAAGCCCTCGACCTCGTCGTCCGGCAGCAGCTGACGGTAGAGGTGTCGCGGGTCCCACTCGATCAGGACGCCGCCGAGGTCGAAAACCACGGTGCCGATCGTCATCCGATCTCCAACGGGTCGACCTGCACCCGGACGGTCCCGGACTCCTTGTGCGCGCTGCGTACGCCGGAGGCCGCGTGCAGCGCCGCCGCGAGCGCGTGGCCGCCCGACCGGGGGACCCGCACGATCAGCCGCTCCAGCTCGCCGTCGTCGCCGCGGGTCCGTGGCTGACCGGCCGGGACCGGACCGAGCACCTCGGCCTCGGTCGGCAGCTCGGCGACGTCGAGCAGGCGGCGCAGCGCGTTGCGGCCGCCGGTCAGCGACGCGAGGCGAGCAGCCGGTGGCAGCCGCGCCGCCTGGCGGTCGGCGAGCTCCCGGTCCGCGAAGCCGTCCGGGTCCCACCGGACGAGGGACTGCACGGCTCGGCTCCCCGTGTCGGCGAGCACGATCACCCGCCCGCCGGCGGCAGCCGAGCGGACCAGGGCGGCGGCGGCGAGCCACCTGCGCAGCGCCTCCTCACCGGCCCGCAGGTCCGCACGGGTGAGCAGCGCCCACCCGTCGAGCAGCAGTGCGGCCGCGTAACCCCCGAGCGCGACCGGCTCGGCTCCAGGCGTCGCCACGACCAGCGCCGGCTCCGGCCCCACCGTGGCGAGCACCGCGTCGCCTCCGGACGTCCGCACCGGGACCCGCGGGAAGGCCCGGCCGAGCTCCTCGGCGGTGCGCCCGGCGCCGACCACGAGGGCCCGGGTGCGCCGCCCGCCACACGTGGGGCACTCCCAACCCGTGGCCGCGACGCCGCACCACGCGCAGGTCCGCGCCGAGGAGCCCGGGTGGGCGCCCAGCGGTCCGCGGCAGCGCGGGCACCGGGCCGGTGCCCGGCAGCTCTCGCAGGCGAGCGAGGGCAGGTAGCCGGCCCGCGGCACCTGCACCAGCACCGGGCCGTGTTCGAGGGCCTCGCGGGCGGTCCGCCAGGCCAGCGAGGGCAGCCGCGCTCCCCGGGCGGCGGGGTCGCTCGCCAGCTCGTCATCGTCGCCGGCGACGATGACCCGTGGGGCGGCCCGGCGTACCGTGCTCCGGTCGGCGACGAGGGGCCGCGCCCAGCCGGAGGCCAACAGCTGCGCCGCCTCCGCGGACCGCCCGAACCCGCCGACGAGGAGGCCGGCGCGCCCGTCACGGGCCCGCAGGCACAGCACGTCGCGCACATGCGGGTAGGGCGCGTGCGGCTCGGAGTGCAGGTCGTCGCCGTCGTCCCACACGACGACGAGTCCGAGCTCCTGCACCGGGGCGAACATCGCGGCCCGGGTCCCGAGGACGGCGCCCACCTCTCCCCGGCGTACCGCGAGCCAGCGCCGGTAGCGCTCGGCCGGCCCCTGGTCCGCGGTGAGCACGACCTTGGCGGCCGCGGGGACCAACCGGACCAGCGCCTCGTCGAGCCGCGCGACGTCGCGCCCGTCCGGCGCCACGACCAGCGCCCCGCGACCGCCGGCCAGGGTCGCGGTCACGGCCACCGCGATGGCGTCGGTCCACGACGGTCCGGGCAGCGCGGTCCACACCGCCCGAGGGGCGCCGCCCGAGGCCAGAGCCGCGACGAAGCCAGGGCCTTCCGGGTAGGACGTCCACGGGCCCGGGTCGGGAGCCGGCGGCCGGACCGGTGCGACGAACTCGTGGTCCGCGGACTCGACCCGGGCGTGCCGCGGCGGGATCGCAAGGCGCAGCACGTCGGACAGCGTGCCGGCGTAGCGGTCGGCGACGGCCCGTGCCAACTGGAGCACCTCGGGCGAGACGACGGGCTCGGGCGAGACGACCTTGCCCAGCGACGCCAGCCGGCCCGGGTGACCGGACGCGGCCAGCCGTTCGGTGACGAAACCCGCGACGGTCCGCCCCGCGAACCGCACCCTGACCCGGACCCCCGGCTGGGCGGCGGCGGCCAGCTCTGCGGGCACCAGGTAGTCGAACGGGCGGTCGAGGTGCGGGAGAGCGACGTCGAGCACCACCCGCGCGACGGGCAGCTCGCCGTCTTGGCCCGGCTC
>JAVEDB010000110.1 GCA_030841185.1 Actinomycetota bacterium | reverse complement strand
TGGTGGCCGCGATGGAGGCGGCCGGCGAGCTCTCGGCGGCGGAGCCGGTCGGGCTGTTGCCGCTCGGGACCGGCAACGACTTCGCCCGGACCGTCGGGATCCCGCTGGACCCGGCCGAGGCGGCAGCCGCGCTGCTGGCCGGCCGGCCGCGGCCGCTCGATCTGATCGTCGACGACGCGGAAGGTGTCGTCGTCAACGTGGTGCACCTGGGGATCGGCGCGCAGGCGGCGGCCCGCGCCACGGCCCTGAAGGACCGGCTGGGGAAGGCGGCGTACGCCGTGGGCAGCGCGGTGGCCGGCGTGGAGGAGCGGGGCTGGGCTCTGCGGGTGGAGGTCGACGGGGTCGTCGTGCATGACGAGGGCCCGGTCCTGATGGTCGGGGTGTGCAACGGCCGCACGATCGGCGGCGGCGCGGAGATCGCGCCGGAGGCCGTCCCGGACGACGGCTTGCTCGACGTGGTCATCGCGACGTCGACGGGTCCCTTGGCCCGGCTGGGGTTCGCCGTGGCGCTGCGCGAGGGTGACCACGTCGAACGAGACGACGTCGTGGCGGCGCGGGGCCGCAGCGTCTCGGTGAGCGGCGAGGCCTTCCCCGGCAACGCCGACGGCGAGCTGCAGGAGCCCGTCGAGCGCCGCACCTGGACGGTCCGGCCGAACGCGTGGGCCCTCGTCGTACCGCAGTAGATCCCTTACAACCAGCGGCGGATCGGCCTGGTCGCCGTCTCGAGGACGCGCTGCGCGGGGCCGCGGCTCTCCCACCGGGTGAGGTCGATCAGCTCGCTGCGGTCGAAGTCGTCGTCGAGGTGCGCGTCGAGGGTCTTGGTGAGGTCCGCGTCGGTGGCGATGAGGACCACCTCCTCGTCGTGGTCGAGGGAGCGACGATTGAAGTTCGAGGAGCCGACGACCGAGGCGTAGCCGTCGACGGTCATCACCTTGGCGTGCATCATCGAGGGCTGGAAGTTCCAGACCCGGATGCCGGCCTCGACGAGCCGGGAGTAGACCGCTTCGCTCGCCAGCTGGCAGACCCGCTTGTCCGCGTGCGGGCCGGGGAGCAGCAGGTCGACCTCGACGCCGCGGGCGGGGGCGGCGCACAGCAACTGCAGGAAGCCTTCGTCCGGGGCGAAGTACGCCGTGGCGATGCGCAGCCGCTCGCTGTCCGAGCCGAGCATGACGTGGAACGCCGACTGCATGTCGTCCCAGCCGAGCGACGCCGAGCCGCGGGCGATCTGGACGGTCGACGTCCCGTGCTGCGGCTGCTCGGGGAACTCGTCCTGGTCGTCGTAGAGCGGGCTGCCGGTCTCGGCCCAGTTCTGGATGAACGCCGACTGGAGACCGTCGACCGCGGGGCCCTCGACGCGCAGGTGGGTGTCGCGCCACTCCCGTTCGTTGCGGGCGTCGCCGCACCACTCCTCGGCGATGCCGACGCCGCCGGTGAACCCGATGCTGCCGTCGACGATGCAGACCTTTCGGTGCAGCCGGTGGTTGGACTTGAAGGGTGACTTGACCAGCGGCTTGCGGAACCACTCGACGTGCACCCCGGCCCGGTCCATGTCGGTGACGAGCTGCTTGTCGATGAGCCGGCCGCCGAGAGCGTCGATGAGCAGCCGGACGCGGACCCCCGCGCGGGCCCGTTCGCTCATGGCCTCGGCGAACTCCACGGCGATGTCGCCCTTCCAGTAGACGAAGGTGCAGAGGTCGACGGTGGCCTCGGCCGCGCGGATCGCCCGGAGCATCGCCGGGAAGATCTGGTCGCCATTGCGCAGGACTGTGAGCGCGTTGCCCTCGGTGAAGGGCGTCCCGATGACGACCTCCAGGCGCCGGCGGAGCAGGTGCTCGCGGGCGTCATCCGCGGACATGGGTGCGCCTCTCTCGGGTGGTGGGCCGGTCGGTGCTGGTTGGTCAATCTAGATGAGGGTGTCCGGGCCGCCGCCGGGACGACGTTTCGAGCGGAAGTCACCGGGCAGCGGGGAGGCAACCTGGGGAGGGCCCATGCGTCGACCGATGTCCCGAGTCCGTCAGGCGGTGGCTGCGGCGGCGTCCGCCGCGGTGGTGCTGGGCTTCGCCGGGGTGGCGGCCGGTGCCGGTGCCGCGCATGCGGACGAGCCGCTGGGGCTGTCGTGCGCTCCCTTCGGCGGCCAGACGATCTGCTCGGGAGCGGTGCCGAGCTTCGACGGCAGCCTGCTGGACGTCGATGTCACCCTCCCCGAGCAGGGCACCGGGTCGAGCCATCCGCTGATCGTGCTGTTGCACGGATTCGGCAACGACAAGCACGAGTGGGAGTCGACGTCGGACGAGGGTGACGGCGCAGACAAGTACCACTGGAACAACCACTGGTTCGCCAGCCACGGCTACTACGTGCTGGCCTACACCGCGCGCGGCTTCAAGACCGATACAGCGACCGGGTATGAACCGGCCACGCCGGCGGCGGCCTGCGCGTCCGCGTGCGACTCGAAGAGCACCATCCGGGTGAAGAACAAGAACGTCGAGATCCGGGACACCCAATGGCTGGCGGCGCAGCTGGCCTCGGCGTACCCGACAATCGACCCGGATCGCGTCGCGGTGACGGGCGGCTCGTACGGCGGTGGCGAGAGCTGGCTGCAGGCCGCGGCGCCCGACTGGACGTTCCCGAGCGAGCAGCCCAACGGTGTCGGCCTGCCCGTGCTGCACCTGCAGGTTGCGGTGCCGAAGTATCCGTGGACGGACCTGTCGTACTCGCTGGCGCCCAACGGTCACGGCGGCGGTGCGAGTGGTGACGACGTCTACTCCTCGGCGCAGGGCCGGCAGGACGACCCCGACGGCGTGGGCAACCCGGTCGGTGTGAGCAAGACGAGCTACATCAGCGGGCTGTACGCGCTCGGCACGACCAACGGCCTGTTCGAGGAGGGCCTGAACACGACGCCGCAGAACTTGCCCCCCGACCCGGAGACGGACCCGGCGACCGAGCCGATCAGTGCCTGGCTCGCCCGCATCGACGCCGCCGAGCCCTACTCGGTCGGACCGCAGACCGACGACCAGGTCGTCCACCAGATCCGTCGCGCACTGACGCAGTGGCACTCGGCGTACTACCAGGAGGGGTGGGCGGCGCAGCAGGCCAGCGGACGCGAGACAGCGGTGTTCTCGATCTCGGGTTGGACCGACGACCTGTTCCCGCCCGTCGAGTCGTTCCGGATGTTCCGCTATCTGAAGGGGCTCGACCCGATGTGGCCGGTGGCCGTGGCCACGGGAGACGTCGGGCACAGCCGGGCGCAGAACCGGCCCGGTGTGTGGCAGCGGTTGAACGCGCAGGCGTGGCAGTTCCTGCAGAGCCAGATCAACGGCGCGCACCGCCAGTCGACGACGGTGACCAGCGAGCCGACGACGTGCGGGGACGGGAGCGCACCGGCCGAGCGGCTCACCGCGAAGGCGCCGGAGGACCTGGCGAACGGCCAGCTGGTGATGGATGCCGCAAGTCGGCCCGCGGTGCTCGACCCGACCAGCGGCGTGAGCGACCCGGACGGTGTGACGACCGACGCGATTGTCGGCGATGTCGTCGTACCGCATGCGGACTGCCGTGCCTCGACCGCGGCCGACCCGTCGCCGGGTGGGCCGGGGGGCTACCGGGCGATGTCCGTGCCGCTGCCGCGGCCGGTGACGACGGTGGGCATCGGCTACGTGCAGGCCGCGTATGCCGCGACGCCCGCGGCGGCGGCCGCGATCGCCGCGCGGGTGTGGGACGTGGCGCCGGACGGGACGGCGCTGCTGGTGTCGCGCGGCGTCTACCGGCTCGACTTCCGGTACGGCGACCCGGTGAGCGGGACGGTGCGGGTGCCGTTCTACGGTAACCACTGGGACCTCGCCGCGGGGCACCGGCTGCGGCTGGACCTCCAGCAGGTCGACGCCCCGACGTACCGGCCGCCGAATCCGGGGGTCACGAGCACGCTGGACCTGACGGGCATCCGGCTGGTGCTGCCGATCCGGTCCGCCGCGTCGGTGACGGTGCCGGCCAGCTGAGGTCGAGGGCGCTAGCCGTCGAGGGGTCTCAGCCCTTCGAAGGCCTTAGCCGTCGAGGGCGGCGGCTGCCTCGGGGCTGCTGTCCGCGAGGAAGGTGCGACAGCGGTCCGCCTCGGAGTCCTCGCCGATCTCGGCGGCGGCCCGGCCCAGCGCGTGCAGTGCCCGGAGGAAGCCGCGATTGGGCTCGTGCTCCCAGGGGACCGGGCCGTGGCCCTTCCAGCCGTTGCGCCGCAACGTGTCCAGCGCCCGGTGGTAGCCGGTGCGGGCGTAGGCGTAGCCCTCGATGGTCCGGCCGGCGTCCAGGGCCCGTTCGGCGAGCTGGGCCCAGGCCATCGAGGACGTAGGGAACCGAGCGGCTACGTCGGCTGGATCGGTACCCGCGGCGAGCTGCTCCCGCGGCCCCGGCTCGTCCGGCAACAGCGTCGGCTCCGGCCCCCCCAACAAATCCCCATGCATCGTCACCCCGCCATTCGACCACGTGAGGTAGTCGAGTGGGTGCGGCGACAGCCGTAGATGGCAGTTGCCGCACCCACTCGACTGTTGCCACGGGACTGCGTGCCGCGCGCTGGGCAGGATCAGCCGGTACGCCGAAGGGCTGACCCGCGAGCGAAGGCCGCCAGCAGCCGCCCCACCAGCTGCCCCGGCCGATACAGGTCCACCCACGTCCAGCGCACGACCTCGTATCCACGGTTCCTGAACCGGTCCTCCCGCTGCTTCTCTGCCCACACGACGGCCCCGGCGGCGTCCGGGTCGGCACCCTCCGGAACGGCGTACTTCAGTCGCCCGTCGAACTCCCCGAGCGTCCAGTGCTCGGGCCAGGCGAAGTCCGCGTACCCGATCAGACCCCGGCCGTCGTGCACGGCATGCTGCAGCGCAGAGGGTGCGAGCCCGTTCTCGATGAGCACCGCTCGGGAGAAGCTCTCGCCCGGGTTCGCCGCCCGGCCATCACCGGCACTGACGGCGCGCGAGGCACCTCGGGCTCCCGCCCATGCGCGGCAGAACTCGAGGACCGTCAGCAGTTCGGCAGCGGTCGTACCCGCGCGGAGGCAGGAGTCCACTGCGGCGAGCCCGCGGGGGAAGTCGGCCCGCCTGGCGATGTCGACGGCCGACCTCGCCGGCGAAGTCACCCGGACGCCGCCGAGCGTCAACATCTGGTCCTTCGGTAGCGCGCCCGGGTGATGGTGGATGCCCGCCGAGAGATGGGAGGCAGGCAGTTCGGGCCGGGTGACGTGGACCGTGCCGAGGTCCGGCCGGAGCAGTTCCACGCCGGTCCAGACGGCTGCCGTCTCGTGGCTCAGCGTCGCGGCTGCTGTCAAGCGCATGAGCGCAGCCTGCGTGTCTACGAGGTGGCGCTCGAGGGGCGGCAACCCATGGTAGGTCGCAGCGAGGGCGTAAACCCCCCGTCGTACCGATGCAAGTGCCCCATCTACTCTCGCCTGCTGCAGCTCATCCGTGGTGTAGCCGCACTGCCGTCCCTGGCTTGCGGTGAAGAGGCCGCGCTGGCTCGCCATGACGGCGCTCAGCGTTGGCGAGGGAATGAACGTGGATCGCTGACGCATCACCACATGGTGCCCGGCCCTCGGCGTACCCCAAGGGTCGTCCACAGGGCCATCTGCACCAGCGTTCCGCCCGCCTGAGGCTCGAGCTCACGGCTCGGGCGGCGCCGCAACAGTCGAGTGCGCGCCGCAACAGCCATCTACGGCTGTTGCGGCACCCACTCGACCACCCCACGTGGTCAATTGGGCGAGGGGGGTTAGTGGGTGAGGGTGGTGCCGGCGGAGCGGAGGTCTTCGCAGGCGCGGACGACGCGGGCGGCCATGCCGGCCTCGGCGGCCTTGCCCCACGCCCGCGGGTCGTACTGCTTCTTGTTCCCGACCTCGCCGTCGACCTTGAGCACCCCGTCATAGTTGCGGAACATCGCGTCGGCGACCGGCCGGGTGAACGCGTACTGGGTGTCGGTGTCCACGTTCATCTTCACGACCCCGTAGTCGAGCGTCTCGCGGATCTCCGAGAGCTCCGAGCCGGACCCGCCGTGGAACACCAGGTCGAACGGCTTCTCCCGCCCGACCTTCTTGCCCACCTCGTCCTGGATCTCCTTGAGGATCGCCGGCCGCAGCTTGACGTTGCCCGGCTTGTAGACCCCGTGCACGTTGCCGAACGTCGCCGCCAGCAGATAGCGCCCCTTCTCGCCAGCGCCCAGCACCTCGACGGTGCGCAGCGCGTCACCCGGCGTCGTGTAGAGCTTCTCGTTGATCTCGTTGGCGACCCCGTCCTCCTCGCCACCGACGACGCCGATCTCGAGCTCCATGACGATGTGCGCCTTGGCGCATTCGGCGAGCAGGCCCTCGGCGATCTGCAGGTTCTCCTCGAGCGGCACCGCGGAGCCGTCCCACATGTGCGACTGGAACAGCGGCTCACGCCCGCCCGCCACCCGCTCTTGCGAGATCGCGATCAGCGGCCGCATGTAACCATCGAGCTTGTCCTTCGGACAGTGGTCGGTGTGCAGCGCGATCGTCACGCCGTAGCCCTTCGCCACGTGATGCGCGTACTCCGCGAGCGCCTGGGCCCCCAGCACCATGTCCTTCACGGTCGGCCCGGACAGATACTCCGCGCCACCGGTCGACACCTGCACGATGCCGTCGCTCTCGGCCTCGGCGAAGCCCTGCAGCGCGGCGTTCAGCGTCTGCGACGACGTGACGTTGATCGCCGGATAGGCGAACGCCCCCGCTTTGGCGCGGTCGAGCATCTCGGCATAGACGTCGGGTGTGGCGATCGGCATGACTGGCTCCTCCGCGGTGGGACCGGACGTGAGGTCACGTGCGGGTCTGCTCCCCCGCATCCTTCCAGAGCACGCGGTACGACGGAAACGCTCGTCTCATCCCCTGACAGCCCGTGCGACCGCCGTCGTCGCCTTCCGCGCCGCGATCAGCACGGGGTCCCAGACCGGGGAGAAGGGCGGGGCGTAGCCGAGGTCGAGACCGGTCATCTCCTCCACCGTCATCCGGTTCCACAGCGCCACCGCGCAGACGTCGATCCGCTTGGCTGACCCTTCCCGGCCCACGATCTGCGCCCCCAGCAGCCGCCCGGTCCGCTGCTCCGCGACCAGCTTGGTAGTGATCGACTGCGCGCCGGGGAAGTACCCCGCCCGGGTACTCGACTCGACCACCGCCGTCACGAACGAGAACCCGACCTTCTCGCAGTCCTTCTCGAGCAGCCCGGTCCGCGCGATCTCCAGGTCGCACACCTTGCTGACGGCCGTCCCGACCACACCCGGGAACGTCGCGTACCCCCCGCCGAGGTTGGTCCCCAGCACCTGGCCCTGCTTGTTCGCGTGCGTCCCCAGCGCCACGTGCACCCGGTTGCCGGACACCAGGTCGATCACCTCGACGCAGTCCCCGGCGGCCCACACCCCGTCCGCGTCGAACACCCGCATCTGCAGGTCGGTGATGAGCCCGCCCCACCGGCCGAGCGGCAACCCGGCCGCCGAAGCCAGCGACGTCTCCGGCTCGACGCCGGTGCCGAGCACCACGACATCGGCATCGAGCACCCCGCCGTCGGTGACCACCGCCCTCGCCCGCCCGTCGTCGTCGGTCTCGATGCCGTCGAGACGCACCGACGTCCGCACGTCGATGCCCATCCCCTCCATCGCGGCGTGCACCAACCGGCCCATGTCCGGGTCGAGCGTGGCCATCGGCTCCGGTGACCGGGTCACCACCGAGACCTCGAGACCCCGCTTGACCATCGCCTCGGCCATCTCGATGCCGATGTAGCCGCCGCCGATCACGACGGCCCGCCGCGGCCGGGACCGCTCGAGGTCGTCCAGCATCCGTTCGCCGTCGCCCAGCGTCTGCACCCCGAACACCCCGGCCGCGTCGATACCCGGCACGTCCGGCCGGCGCGGGCGTGCGCCCGTCGCGAGCACGAGCTGGTCGAAGCCCATCCGGTACGACGTGGCGCCGGCCTGGTCGGCGACCTCCACCTCCCGCCGGTCCAGATCGATCGCCGTGACCTCGGACTCGGTGCGCAGGTCGATGCCGTTGCGGCGGTGCTGGTCGATGGTCCGGGCGACCAGGTCGTCGGCGGAGGCGACGTCGCCGCCGATCCAGTACGGGATGCCGCACGCCGAGTACGACACGAAGTGGCCGCGTTCGAAGGCGACCACCTCAACGTCGTCCCCGCGCAGCCGCTTGAGCTGCGAGGCCGCAGACATCCCAGCCGCATCGCCGCCGACGACGACCACCCGCTCACTCATCGCGGTCACATCCCCTCTGAGAGCGCGTGCTGCCGGACCCATGCGTGCATCGCGATGCCGGCCGCGGTGCCCGCGTTGATCGACCGGGTCGACCCGAACTGCGCGATCGAGCAGACCAGCTGGGCGCCGGATCGCGCCGCCTCGGACAGGCCCGGCCCTTCCTGACCGAACAGCAGCAGGCACCGGCGTGGCAAGACCGTCGTCTCCAGCGGCACCGCGCCCGGCAGGTTGTCGATGCCCACGATGACGACCCCGTCGGCCGCGGCCCAGGCGACCAGGTCGCCGATCGTCTCGTGGTGGCGGATGTGCTGGTAGCGGTCGGTGACCATCGCGCCCCGCTTGTTCCACCGGCGGCGGCCGACCACGTGCACCTCACGGGCCAGGAAGGCGTTGGCAGTGCGCACGATGGAGCCGATGTTGAAGTCGTGCTGCCAGTTCTCCACGCCGACGTGGAAGTCGTGCCGGCGC
>JAVEDB010000044.1 GCA_030841185.1 Actinomycetota bacterium | reverse complement strand
TCCACGCGTCGACGTAGACCACGATGCACGGCGGCGCCTCGCCGGAGGCGAACACCGCGTCCGCGGTCTCCACGAACGGCTGGCGGTACGGCGAGCGGTTGCCCCACATGGCGACGTGTCCGGTGTAGCCCTGGATCACGTAGACCGTCGGTAGTCGCACGTCCTGCTGGTCGTCGTAGCCCGGAGGGACGTACACCCACAGCGGGCGCTCGTGCGGGTCACCCAACGGGTTCCCTCGCAGCAGCTCCGAGGTGATCAGGTTCTCGTCGAGGCGCCCCGCAAGGTCGCCTTTCCACGGCAGCATGGCCGCAGTCAACCATCCCCGCATTCAGCGCTGGACTACGGTCGTCGGATGCGCCAGTCCACGACGCGACTGCCGGGGGTGCAGCTCACCGAGCACGAGTTCGACGTCCCGCTCGACCACGACGATCCGGCCGGGACGACGATCACGGTCTTCGCACGTGAGGCGGTCGCCCCGCGCAAGCGGGACCAGGACCTGCCCTGGTTGCTCTTCCTGCAGGGCGGGCCGGGGATGCGCTCGCCGCGCCCGACCGGCCGGTCGGGTTGGCTCGGCCGGGCACTGCAGGACTACCGGGTGCTGCTCCTGGATCAGCGGGGGACGGGCCGGTCCTCCCCCGCGACCCGGCAGACCTTGGCCGGGCTCGGTTCTGCCAAGGACCAGGCCGAGCATCTGACCCACTTCCGCGCCGACTCCATCGTCCGGGACGCGGAGCTGATCCGGCGCGAGCTCGCTGATGGCGGACCGTGGTCGGTGCTCGGGCAGAGCTACGGCGGCTTCTGCGCCATGACGTACCTGTCGCTCGCCCCCGAAGGTCTGCGTGAGGTCATCATCACGGGCGGGCTGCCGCCGCTGGACCGCGGACCCGACGAGGTTTACCGCGCGACGTACGAGCGAGTCCGCGACCGCAGCCGCCGCTACTTCGACCGCTACCCGCAGGACGTCGCTCGCTGGGCGGAGGTCGCGGACCGGCTGGCGGCCGGCGACGTGCGGCTGCCCTCGGGCGACCCGTTCCCGGTCGAGCGGCTGCAGCAGCTGGGGGTGGACCTCGGCATGAGCGACGGCGCGGAGAAGGTGCACTACCTGCTCGAGACCGCTGTGCAGGACGGGGAGCTGACCGACGAGTTCCTCGCCGGCGTCGAGCACGAGACGTCCTTCGTCGACCATCCGGTCTACGCCCTGCTGCACGAGTCGATCTACTGCCGCGGTGACGGGACCGCCTCGCGATGGTCCGCGCAGCGGGTCCGCGAGACCCTCCCGGATTTCGACCCGGGCGCCCGACCACTGCAGCCGACCGGCGAGATGATCTTCCCCTGGATGTTCGAGTCGGACCGCACGCTGGCGCCTCTCCGGGAGGCGGCCGACATCCTCGCCGACAAGCTGGACTGGCCCGCGCTCTACGACCCCGACCGGCTGGCCGCGAACGAGGTGCCGGTCGCCGCGGCCATCTACCACGACGACATGTACGTCGAGTACGCCTACTCGCTCGAGACCGCCAAGAGCGTCGGCAACCTGCGGTGGTGGGTGACCAGCGAGTTCTCCCACGACGGTTTGCGCAGCGACGCCCGGGTGCTGGACCGCCTGCTCGCGATCACCGCCGGCGACGCCTGAGGCTGCGCAGCTCCCCCTCTGTGGCGTGCGACGATCGGTGCGTGGTGAGCGGCGGCGTCGAGACGGCATTCGTGCTGGGTGGCGGCGGGCTCCTCGGCTCCAACGAGGTGGGGATGCTTCAGGCCCTGCTCGAGGCGGGTGTCGTCCCTGATCTGGTGGTCGGGACCTCTGTCGGCGCCATCAACGGTGCCGTCGTGGCGGCCAGCCCGTCGCTGGAGGCCGTCGGCCGGCTCACGCAGGTCTGGCAGGGACTGGCGGACTCCGACGTCTACGCCGGCTCGGCCCTGCGCCGCGTCCGGCACCTGGCACGCACCCGCACGCACGCGCATCCCAACGAGCCGCTGCGGGGCATGCTCACCGAGCAGTTCGGCGACACCCGCATCGAGGATCTCCCGATCCCGTTCCAGTGCGTCGCGGCGAGCATCGAACGCGCCGCCGAGCACTGGTTCGAATCCGGCTCGCTGGTGGACGCGGTGCTGGCGAGCGCTGCGGTCCCCGGGATCCTGCCCCCGGTCGCGATCGGCGGTGAGCACTTCCTCGACGGCGGCCTGGTCAACTCAATCCCCGTCGGGCGGGCCGTCGCCCTGGGCGCCCGCACGATCTACGTGCTTCAGGTGGGCCGCATCGAGCGGCCGCTGGAGGCGCCGACCCGGCCGTGGGAGGTGGCCATGGTCGCCTTCGAGATCGCCCGGCGGCACCGGTTCGCCGGCGACATGGCCCACCTGCCCGACACCGTGACGGTGCACCTGCTCCCCACCGGGGAGGTCGACCCGCCCCGCTACGCCGACCTCTCGGCGTTGCGCTACCGCGACTTCAGCCGGGTACAGACCCGCATCGAGCTGTCATACGCGGCGACCCGCGGCTACCTGGACGACCACGCCTCGCGACGGGGCTGAGCGTGCTCCCACCGGTCCTCGTCCGACGCCTCGTGCTCGCGCCCGCGATCGTGATCCTCGCGGTTCTCGCGCTGACCACGTTGCCGGTCGTGGTGCTGGTCGCGGCAGCGCTGTCCACGGTGCTGCCCGGCCGGTGGCGCGCCCTCCGGGTGACCTGGATGGCGCTGCTCTACCTCGGCCTTGAGGCAGTGGGCCTGATCGTGCTCTTCGTGCTCTGGGTCGCGAGCGGCTTCGGATGGAAGATCCGGTCCCCGCGCTTCCAGCTCGCCCACTACGCAATCGTGCGCTGGTTCCTGCAGATCCTGTTCTGGGAGTGTCAGCGCGTCCTGCACGTGCGCGTCGCGGTCGAGGGCCCACCGCCCACGACGTACGACGGAAAACCACTGCTCATCCTGAGCCGGCACGCGGGTCCGGGCGACTCGTTCCTCGTCGTGCACGCCCTCGTCAACTGGTACGCCCGCGAACCGCGCATCGTGTTGAAGGACACTCTGCAATGGGATCCCGCGATCGACGTGCTGCTCAACCGGCTGCCCAACCGATTCATCCGGCCCGAGCCGGGACGGTCCGGCCCCCTCGTCGAGCGGCAGGTCGGCGAACTGAGCCGCAACCTGGACGAGAACGACGCGTTCGTCATTTTCCCGGAGGGCGGCAACTTCACCGAGCACCGCCGCAAGCGCGCCATCGAGCGGCTGCGTCGCAAGGGGCTCATCGACGAGGCCCAGAGGGCGGAGCAGCTGCGGCACGTGATGGCGCCGAAGCCGGGTGGCGTCCTCGCTGCACTCACCAACGCCGAGAACGCTGACGTTGTCTTCGTCGCGCACACCGGCGTCGAGCACATGACAACCGTCCTGGACGTGTGGCGCGAGCTGCCGATGGACCGCGTCATCGAGATGCGCTGGTGGTGCGTGCCCGCCGACGAGGTCCCCGAGGACAGCGACGCCCGCATCGACTGGCTGTTCCAGTGGTGGACGACCATCGACGACTGGATCAACGAGCGGCAGGCCACGGCCCGCCAGGGGGGCTGACGTGCCCCCCGACGGGGACGGCTGGCTGCACTGCGCGCTGGGGCACCGGCACTGGGGGCTCTTCGGCGCCGCCGGACTGCTCGCGCACCGCGGTGGCGGAGCGAGCCGCGAGATCCTGCTGCAGCATCGGGCTGAGTGGAGTCACCACGGGGGCACCTGGGGTCTGCTGGGAGGCGCCCGGCACCACGAGGAGTCGGCCGTCGATGCCGCCCTGCGCGAGGCGGCGGAGGAAGCCGGACTGCGCGCGACCGACGTCCGCGTCCAGGCTCGCTCGGACGACGACCACGGGGGCTGGTCCTACCGCACGGTCGTCGCTGTTGCGCGCACGGACCTCGCGCCGTTCGTCCTGAACGGGGAGAGCGCCGAGGTCGCCTGGTGGCCGGTGGACCGCCTGCCGGAGCCGCTGCATCCCGGGTTCGCGGCGGCGTGGCCGGTGCTGCGGACCGCGCTGGAGCCGATCCGCGTCGTCGTCGACATGGCGAACGTCATGGGCTCGCGACCGGACGGCTGGTGGCGCGACCGGGCGGCCGCGGCCGGCCGACTCCTTGCTGCGATCAACGCACCTGCGGTGCGGGGGGTGGCGGACGAGGTGCTGCCACCCGAGCTGCCCCGGCCGCGACTGCAGCACTGGTGGCCGGAGTTCACCCTCGTTCTCGAGGGAGCGGCCCGGGACGCGGCAGCAAGTGCACTGCTCGCTCCGGGCGTCTCCCTGAGCCTCGCTCGCGGCCATGGCGACGACACCATCGTGAAGGAGGCAGCCCGCTGGCCCGGGCAGCGGGTCCTCGTCGTCACCGCCGACCGGGAGTTGCGCGGACGCTGCGAGTCCGTCGGGGCCACCACTGTCGGGCCCCGGTGGCTGCTCGACCTGACGTCGACGTAGGGATTGCGGCATCCTCGGTCCGTGACCGGCGACGTGGCTGTGGTCGTCCGCGGCCTGCAGAAGCGCTACGGCGAGCGCACCGCCGTCGCGGGCATCGACCTCGACGTGGCACGGGGCGAGGTGTTCGCGCTGCTCGGACCCAACGGCGCCGGGAAGACCACCACCGTCGAGATCCTCGAGGGCTACCGCACCCGCGACGCCGGGGAGGTCGTCGTCCTGGGCGAGGACCCGGCGCACGCGGGCCGGTCCTGGCGCGCCCGGGTGGGCATCGTCCTGCAGTCCGTCACGGACCTCTCCGAGCTCACCGTGGCCGAGACGGTGCGGCACTTCGCGCGCTACTACCCGCGCCCCCGCGACCCGGACGAGGTCATGGCCACCGTCGGCCTGAGCGACAGCGCGGACCAGCGAGCGCGTCTGCTCTCCGGCGGCCAGCGCCGCCGGCTCGACGTCGCGCTGGGCATTCTCGGACGTCCCGAGCTGTTGTTTCTCGACGAGCCGACGACCGGCTTCGACCCGGCCGCGCGGCGCATCTTCTGGCTCCTCGTCGAGAGCCTTGCCGGCGAGGGCACCACGATCGTGCTGACGACGCACTACCTCGAAGAGGCGGAACGGCTGGCGGACCGCGTCGGGGTCGTGGCGCAAGGTCGCATCCTTGAGGTCGCGGCACCCGCTGACCTCGGTGGCCGCAAGGACGCGCAGGCCTCGGTGTCCTGGACCGCGAAGGACGGAACCCGCCAGACCGTCGTCACCGCGGCGCCGACGAGGACGGTCACGGAGCTCGCGGCTGCCTTCGACGGGGAGGTGCCGGAGCTGTCCGTCACTCGACCAACCCTGGAGGAGACCTACCTGCGCATGGTCGGTGAGCTGTGAGCGCCACGCCCGCCCCGGCACCCGCACCCGCACTGCCCGGGGTGTGGTCGATCGGTCTGAGCCGGGCTCACATCGAGCTGCTGCAGTTCGTGCGCGACAAGGAAGCGGCCTTCTTCACCATCATCCTGCCGGTGCTGCTTCTCGTCGTCTTCGGCTCGGCGTTCACCGGTGACGTCGTGCCCGGCATCAGGTTCAGCCAGTACTTCCTCGCCGGCATGCTCGCCTCAGGGATCGCCTACACCTCGTTCCAGAACCTCGCGATCTCCATCCCGCAGGAGCGCGACGTCGGCACACTCAAGCGGTTGCGCGGGACCCCGATGCCGCCCGCGGCGTACTTCATCGGGAAGGTGGGTCTCGTCCTCACCGTCTACGTCGCACAGGTCACGACGATGATGGCGATCGGTGTCGCGCTCTTCGGCGTCCGGCTGCCACGAAACCCCGCGGACTGGTTCACGTTCACCTGGGTGAGCGTGCTCGGGCTGGTCTGCTGCACGCTGCTCGGGATCGCGTTCTCGTCGGTGCCGCGAAGTGGCCGGGGCGCGCCGGCCTTGGTGTCGCCGGTGGTGCTGGTCCTGCAGTTCACCTCGGGTGTGTTCTTCCAGTACGACGGGCTGCCGCCCTGGATGCAGCAGATGTCGGCGCTGTTCCCCCTCAAGTGGCTGTGCCAGGGGATGCGTTCGGTGTTCCTGCCCGACTCCTTCCAGCGGCAGGAGCTCGCCGGAACCTGGGAGCTCGGCCGGGTCGCGCTGGTGCTGGCGGCGTGGTCACTCGTCGGACTCGTGCTCGCCGTCCGCGGCTTTCGTTGGCAGCGTCGCGACGACGGCTGACGACCCTCAGCCGCGACGCCCGTAGAGACCCAGCATCCGGGTCTGCAGGTCCGCGCCGGACGCGACCGCGATGGGTGTGCCGTAGAAGCCGCTGGCCGCGATCCGCTCGCTGTCCTTCTCCGCCGCCTGGTGGATGCGCCGCACGAGCTCCGCGTCGAGCCGGTCGTCGGCACCGATGCCCCGGGCGAGGTCCCAGGCATGGATGGCGGCGTCGACCGTCATCTCCCAGAGGTAGTCCCGCGCGCTGGTGTCGCCGTACGAGAGGGACACGTGCTGGTCGAGCGCACCGTCCGCGGCGAAGGCCTCGCGGGCCGCGCCGCTCGCCCGCGACCACGCGCCATGGGCGTCGTCGTGCAGCGGGTCGTCAGCGAACCGGTCGCCCGCGTCCGCGACCGTTCCCCCGCCCAGCAGGTAGGGCACCCAGCGCTGCTCGTCCACGACGTGCGCGACCAGCGCGCGCACGTCCCACTCCGAACACGGCGTCGGCGCCGTCCACTGCTCGGCGCCCACCAACCCCATCCGTGCGTCGAACTCCTGCAGCGCCTGCGTGTACTGCTCCAGCAGAGTGCTCATCGGCTCAGCCTGTCACATGTCTGCATATGTCCGGCCGGACCCGCGGATGAGCCAGCGGGCCCCTCATTCGGGCGGCCTCGCGTGCCGATGATCAGCGGGACGTTAGGGGCCGCGCATGCGATTGATGCGGACGTCCGCGGCGGCGCTGCTGCTCGTCGTCGGCAGCGCCGGATGCGGCGTGCTCAACACCGACGGCTTCGCCATGCCCGGGCTACGGCGTGGCGTCGACGTGCCGTCGCGGGTCGGTCAGGTCGCGGCCGCACCGCTCGGGTCCCCGGCGCTGGCACCCCTCGGGACCGGCGGCTACGCGTTCTCGATGACGAATGACGACGGCTCGCCGGTCACCTTCGACCCGTGCCGGCCCATCCATGTCGTCGTGCGCCCGGACCAGCAGCCCGCGGGCGGGGCGGAGCTGCTGCTGTGGGCGCTGGGCCAGGTGTCGGGAGCGACTGGGCTCACGTTCATCATGGACGGCCCGACGACCGAGCCGCCCACCAGGGACCGGCGTGCCTTCCAGCCGGAGCGCTACGGGGACCGCTGGGCACCGGTGCTCATCGCCTGGGCCGATGCGTCCGACCCGATGCTCGGTTTCGGGGTGCTCGGCAGGGCGGGGCCGGACTCCTTCGGCACGAACAAGGCCGGCAGCCTGCGCTACGTCAGCGGCGTCGCCGTGTTCAACGGCCCGGAGATCGACGGGCAGCTCCGCACCGGCGACGAGGAGAAGGCCCGGGCGGTCTTGCTGCACGAGCTCGGCCACCTCGTCGGCCTGGCGCATGTAGCGGACCCCTACCAGGTGATGTACGACACGAATGCCTACCCGCTGTCCCGCTACCGCGACGGCGACCGCCGCGGCCTCGAGCGGCTCGGCCTCGGCCGCTGCTTCCACGACTACTGAGCGGCCAGGGCGGACGGCTAGCGGACGGCGCCCAGCACCCGGCGTACCTGCCAGAACGCGCGCGCCGGCCGCGACGGCCGCGGGGGGCGCCCGTCCCGAGTGGCGTGCTGGACCTCGGCCGCGAGCCGGTCCGCCTGGACCTCGCGACGGATGTCGGCGAGATGCTCACGGGTCGCCTCGGCGGCGAGAAAGCTGGTCATGATGTGCTCCTGTGCTCGTTGATCTGACTCCATGAGCGTCGCTCTGAGGCGTGCACCGGCACATCGGGAGGACGGCGCATCTCTCGTCCGCGATGGCCCGCCTTAGGCCCGGCGGACCCGGGCTGCCGCCTTAGGCCGGCTTAGGTAGCGTCACCGAGATGCAGATGGGCTTCGCGGTGCCGACATCAGGGTCGTGGGCCACCCCGGCCAACCAGATCGAGGTCGCCAACCGGGCTGAGGAGCTCGGCTACGCATCGCTCTGGACGTTCCAGCGGCTGCTGTTCCCGGTGACGCCCGCCGAGAGCGACGCCGCGCGGTGGCGGCCGGTCTACCGCAGCGTCCACGACCCGCTGATGACCCTCGCCTTCCTGGCCGCGCACACCAGCCGCATCCGGCTCGGGACGGCGGTGCTGAACATGCCGTTCACCACCCCGATCGCCCTGGCGAAGCAGACGGCCACCCTGGACGTGCTCTCCGGCGGTCGGCTGGATGTGGGCCTCGGACTCGGGTGGGCCCGGGAGGAGTACGCCGCGACCGGTGCGCCGTACGACCGGCGGGGTGCCCGGGCGGAGGAGTTCCTGGCCTGCCTGACGGCGTTGTGGACCGAGGAGGTCGTCGACTTCCGCGGGTCGTTCCACACGGTCACGAGCGCATACGTGGATCCGAAGCCGCAGCAGCGGCCGCATCCGCCGCTGCTGCTCGGCGGCGCTGCCGAGCCGGCGCTGCGCCGGGCCGGCCGGCTGGCCGACGGGTGGATCAGCGCCAGCGGCCAGGACCTCGCCTCGATGGGCGGCGCGATCAACGTCGTACGCGAGGGGGCAACCGGTGCCGGCCGCGACCCCGCGGCCCTGCGCTTCGTCTGCCGCGGCGTCGTCCGGGTGCGCGCCGATGCCCGGCCGACGCGCCGGATGCTCACCGGCTCGATCGAGCAGATTCGCGAGGACCTTGCCGGCCTGGCCGAGCAGGGAGTCACCGAGGTCTTCGTCGACCTCAACTTCGACGAGGAGATCGGGATACCCGAGGCCGATCCCGCGGTGTCGATGGCCCGGGCGCACGCCGTGCTGGAGGCGCTGGCCCCGGGGTGAGAGCAGCCGTTGCCCCGCCCGGGATGCGGACGGGGCTACGGAGTATCAGAGCAGGAGCGGCAGAGCAGGGTCAGCGCAGGACGAGCCGCTGCCCGGGGCGGATGAGGCCCGGGTTCCTGCCGATGGTGGCCTTGTTGATGCGGTAGAGCCGGTGCCAGCCGCCGGCGACGTGCTGTCGCTTGGCGATGCGCGAGAGGGTGTCCCCGCGACGCACCGTGTAGGTGCCGGCCGCCCGGGCCCGGTGGGTGCTGACCGGGGTGACCTTCTTCTTGGCGGGAGTGCGCGCCGCGCTGCGCGAGGCCCGGTCGGCGACGGAGACGTTGGGTGTCCCCGCGGCGTCGGACCGGTCCAGGCCGAGACGACGCGAGCACGCGGGCCAGGGTGTCCAGCCGCGCGCGTCGAGGAGTCGCTCCGCCACGGTGATCTGCTCGGCCTTGGTGGCCTGGTGCGGCAGTGAGGCGAACCGGCCCCCGCCGTACGCCCGCCAGGTCCCTGCGTTGAACTGCAGGCCCCCGTAGTAACCGTTGCCGGTGTTGATGTGCCAGTTGCCCCCGCTCTCGCAGTGCGCGAGCCGGTCCCAGGTGTGGGTGGTGGCCGCGGAGGCGCTGGGAGCGCTGGCGAAGGGGATGACGGCGACCAGGGGGGCGGTCGCCAACCCGATCTTTCGGGCGTTGCTGCTGGGTTTGCGGTGACGACCGCGCGCACGCTGGGACATGGAGGAGCCTCTCGCCGCCTGCGAGGTGAGCTGTCGGGTTCAGGCGAGAGGTGCCTGGTCGCGGTCTGCGACTTCACCCCTAGGGCGCCTTGCGGCGTCCAAGGTGGTTCCCCCACTCCTGCCCGAACGGGTCATTGAGCCTTCGACGGCGGGCAGGACTCGGCGGCCGTCATCAGCACCGCACGGAAGTGCGGCAATGCAGATTAAGGGGACATCCGTTGTCACCGCAACCGCCCGACACGCCTGGTGACCTGGTCTTTGCCAGATGCGGACCGGATCGCGGAGGCGGGCATGCTGGGTCGGTGCCCGGCGACCTACCCGTCCGTGCCTCCCTGGTCATCCCGGAGGCCGAGCTGCGCTGGCGGTTCTCCCGGTCCAGCGGGCCGGGGGGTCAGTCGGTCAACACGACCGACTCGCGAGTGGAGCTCTCCCTCGACCTGGCCCGGACCGGAGCCCTGAGTCCCGTGTTGAAGGCTCGGGCGCTGGCGAGGCTCGCCGACCGCCTGGTCGACGGGGTGATCACGGTGGCCGCCTCGGAGCATCGGTCGCAGCTGCAGAACCGCAAGGCCGCCGAGACGCGGCTGGCGGCACTGCTGCGCGAAGCCGTGGCGCCCCCGCCACGGGCGCGACGGGCGACCCGCCCCTCGCGCGCAGCCGTGCAGCGGCGGTTGGACACCAAGAAGCGCCGCGGTGAGACCAAGCGCCTCCGCCGCCGCGACCTCCCCGACTGAGATTTGGCCGAGGGTCAGGAGGCGTCGAGGGCGGCGAGGTCGTCGTCGGAGAGCTTGAGGTCCACGGCGGCCGCGGAGCTACGGATGGTCTGCGGCCGGCTGGAACCCGGGATCGGGATGACGTGCGGTCCCTTCGCCAGCATCCAGGCGAGCGTCACCTGCTGGGAGGTTGCGTCGTACTCCGAGGCGATCCGGTCGAACGCCGAGTGCTGCTCGCCCAGGCCGCTCGCCTTGCCGATCCCGCCGAGCGGGCTCCACGGGAGGAACGCGATGCCGAGCTCTCCGCAGGCGACGAGCTCCCCTTCGCTGGACCGGAACGACGGCGAGAACTGGTTCTGCACGGAGACCAACCGGCCGTCCAGGATCTCGTTGGCCTGCCTGATCTGGTCGGTGTTGGCGTTGGAGACGCCCGCCATCCGGATCTTGCCGGCGTCGAGGAGGTCACGCAGCGCGCCGATGCTCTCGGCGTACGGGACCTTCGGGTCGGGCCGGTGGAACTGGTAGAGCCCGATGGCCTCGACCTTCAGGCGGGACAGCGACGCCTCACAGGCCGCCCGCAAGTGCTCCG
>JAVEDB010000255.1 GCA_030841185.1 Actinomycetota bacterium | reverse complement strand
CTGCGCCGGCACCGCCTCCCGGCGTGGGTCTCGACGATCGGCGCGTCAGGCTCGCAGAGCTGAACGCCGCTGTGCTCATCCGCCTGGGGCCGCGATGAACGACGTGGGCACGGCGCTGATGACTGCTGCGATCGCAATCCAGGTCCACCAGATCCCGACCACGCGGACCTGCCAGGCGTTCGTCGGCGAGTACAGGCCCAGACGCGAACGGTTCCACATCCCCACGCCGACGAACAGCGTGAGCAGCAGGTGGAACAGGTTGGCCCCACCGAGGACGTAGACCGCCGACGTGTAGGAGCTCTCGTCGAGATCGAACGGCAACGTCGCGAGCTGCACCACCTGCGCGACGAGCCCGACGACCACGAGCAGGAGGGCGACCGCGGTCGCCGTCGAAATCCTGCTGACATTGCCCCGGTGTATCGCAACCTGTCCCGACCGGTAGACCGCCGCGCTGGCGATTAGAACTGCGGCGATAGCCCACGCTGGCCAGATCGGCGCGCCTTGGGTCCCCTTGGGCAGCCAGGCTCCGGCAGTGTTCAGGCCACGCAAGTAGAAGTAGCTGAAAACCAGGCTGAGCAGGAAGGCCACGTCAGCAAGGACGATGAGGATGACCCCCGCCCGCCACCGCCGGCCGATGGTGTCCGGGTGTTCGAGGTGCGGGAGCGGGTCGCCGACGGTCGTGACGGCCGTCATTGAGGGCTCCCCTCGGTGTCACTGATGGTGGTTCCCGCACCGGCTGGCACTAGCTCCGGAGTCGCTGGTGAGTGCGGATCGGCACGCCAGTGAGGTGGCTGGGGATCGCCCTCGCCGTAGCCGTAGGCATCGGAGATGACGACGGGCAGCACCTCGAAGTTTGCCAGCGGGATCGGGTTCGGCACGGCCCACTCGAGCGTCTTGCCACCCCACGGGTTGGCCGGCGCGACAAGTCCGGACCGCCAGCTGCTGATGACGTTGTAGAGGGTGATCAGCATGCCGATGCCGATGAAGTAGGCGCCGATCGTCGAGATGAAGTTGCCGGTAGCGAACATGTGCGGATAGGTGAACACGCGCCGAGGCTGACCGGCCAGGCCGACCGCGAACATGCCCAGGAAGGTCACGTTGAAGCCGATCTGGACCAGCCAGAACGACACGAAACCGACCCGTTCGCTGAGCATCCGGCCGGTCATCTTCGGGAACCAGTAGTACAGCGCACCGATCGCGCCGGTCAGGCCCGCCCCCATCAGCGTGTAGTGGAAGTGTGCCGTGACGAACATGGAGCCGTGCAGGGCGTAGTCGGCCGGCACGTCGGAGAGGTAGATGCCCGTGACGCCACCGATGATGAAGTTCCAGAGCATGGCGTAGACCGACATCATCGCCACCGTCGTCCAGATCCGGCCACGCCAGATCGTGCCGATGACGACGAGGAAGAGAACTCCGGTGGGCACCGAGATCATCTCGGTCGTCAGCATGAACGGGCCGTTGAGGTCCGGGGCCCATCCCGACGCGTACATGTGGTGGGCCCAGACCATGATGCTGAGGCCGACGATGCCGACAATGCCGAGCACGGCAGCGTTGAAGTTGTACAGCGGCTTGCGCGCGAAGACCGGCGTCAGCTCCATGAGGGCGACGACGGCGGGTATGACGATGACATAGACCTCAGGGTGGCCGAACAACCAGAACAGGTTCTGGTAAAGCCAGGGGCTGCCCCCGCCGGAGGCGATGAAGAACTGTCCCTCCATGGTCCGGTCGACGGCCAGCTCTACCTGCGCGGCCATGAACATCGGCAGAGCGGGCAGCGCCAGACCGACACTTGCCACGACGCCGTATACGAAGATCGGCGTGCGGGTCCAGGTCATGCCCCGGGCTCTCATCGTGAGCACGGTGGTGGTGATGTTGGCGCCCGCGACGGCGCTGGAGATCGCGAAGATGACGATCGCCATCAGGTACCCATCCATGCCCGGGGTCGCCTGGTCGGCCAGCGGCGCGTAGGCGGACCAGCCGGTGGGGATGCCACCCATGAACCCGGCGGACAGCAGGACCGGGACGGCGGCGACCAGAAGCCAGAGGCTCAGCGCGTTCAGCCGCGGGAACGCCATGTCGCGGGCGCCGATCATGATGGGCAGGATGAAGTTCCCGAACGGACCGGTAACCATGATGATCGTGGCGATGACCATGATGATGCCGTGCAGCCCGACGAGGGAGTTGTAAGTCTGCGGGCCCAGGAAGTTCGAGTGCGGCACGATCAGGTTGGTGCGCATCAGCATCGCGAGGGTGCCACCCACTGCGAGCAGCACCATCGTGACGATGAGGTACTGGACCCCGACGACTTTGTGATCGGTCGTGAAGCGGAAGTACCGTCCCACCCCCTGGTCCTTGCCCGCGAGGTGCATCTCGTCCGCGTGGGTGAGGTCGTTCCCGAGCAGCCAGCGGAACGGGCCGGCGAAGGCGCCGATGCCTGCCATGAACCCGACCGCCCAGCAGCCAAGCGTGATCAGGACGACCTGGTCGGACGTCTCGGGGTCGTCGGTCTGCATGAAGTGGTGGGAGATCAGCCAACCAAGCGCGGCGAGCGCCACGCCGCCGGCGACCGCCGTGAGCGCGTTGAGATGCCGCATGGAACCGCCGCCACCTTCCGCGGTCGGCAGCGCTCCATGCTTGACCATCGCCTCACTCATGGTGTCGCCCTTTCCCGTCCGGCAGTCGTCATGCATGACCTCCGTGCGCTTGCAACCACTGCGTGAAGCCAGCTCCGCTGACGACATGGGCGCTGGTCTCCATGTCGGCGTGCAGCAGCCCGCACAGCTCCGCGCACCGGATGTCGAACGTGCCGAGCTTGTTCGGGACGACGCTCGTCTGCGTGACTTCCCAGGGGTTGGCGTCGACCTTGATCCCCATCTTGACCACCCAGAACGAGTGGATGACGTCCTTGCTTCTCACGTGGAAGACGACCGGCTGGTCGACGGGCAGGTAGAGCTGGTCGCTCTGCACACCACCCTTGTCCGGGTAATCGAAGGTCCACACCCACTGGTTCCCGGTCACGTTGACGACCATCGGGTTGTTCCTGGACCCGGCCGTGGCCACGGAGCCCATCTCGGCGAGGCCCCAGACGAGCAGGAACACGCACAGGACGCTGGAGAGCAGGATCCACAGCACCGCGGCCGGCCGACTGGTCCGCAGCGCCGGGCCGTCGGTCTCGGGGGGCCCCGCGCCCTTGTGGCGCCATACCAGCAGGCTGTAGAGAGCAACCGCCCAGACCACAGCGGCGACGGGGGCGGCGGCGACAGAGAACACCGTCATCGTGTCCTCGATCCCGCGCATCGTCGGCGAGGCTGGCGGCCCCATCAGGCGCGCGGGGACGAAGAGGCCGAACACGACGCCCAGCACCGTCAGCACGGCCCACAGGGCCACCACCTGGCGGACGTCACGCCGGCGCGAGAATCCCCTCGTTCGCGTCGCCATGTGGTCCATCGACGTGGTGATCGTCATAGGGCGCACCCATTCCGCTCGTCGCCGACGAACTTGTGGCTCATGACACGGTGAACGTTCCGGACATGTAGCCGCGGGACGACATCGCCCCCCCGAACTTCGCGTAGTAACCGTCCCCGCAAGGGTATTCACAGTTCCACACGTACTCGCCGGGACCCCCGGTGATGAACGAGAACGTCACGACGTGCGGCGCCGGGTAGTCGGAGTTCGGTGCCACCGGGGCATCCTCGGCAACCGCGGGCAGCGGCACGCTGACGAACAGCGGGTCCTGGTTGGACGGTGCGGCGTGGATCGTGAAGGTGTGACCGACCGCGTCGGGTGAGGTCTTGGTCAGCGTCTTGCCGTCTACGGTCATCGTCCCGCCGACGGTGCCGCGCACAGTGGCGAAGTACGGGTTGGTGATGGTCTCCCCACCGTCGTACTGGTCGATGGTGATCGTCACGAGCGAGTGCGCCGGCACCTTCAGCGCGCTGGTCGGACCGTAGGTCACCCAATCCGGGTGGACGCCGCCACCAGGCCCATGCGCTCCGGCCATGCTGTCGGGGTAAGTCGCCAGCTTCAGGAAGGCGTGCGGCAGGACACCCCGCGACGTGGCGGCCGTGCCCTTCACGGTGGCGCTGAGCGCGGCCGCTTCAGCGCCGTCGCGATGGAGAACGATGCCCGTCAGGGTCACTACGAGCGCGCCGCCGAGAACGGTGAGTGCCCCACCGGTCAACGTCCGTCGTGCGTCCACCAAGGCCCCCACAACTCATGCTTGACGGGCACTGAGGCGTGCCCGTCGCTCGGGAGGGTGGCACTACAGGTGGTCGGAGTCAACCATCTGCCCCCGATGACTACTCGATATGTTCGGCTGGTCACGCACTGCAGTCGATGGCCAACTGCCAGCAAGGACGCGGGCTAGCATCCGCCTCGTGCGCGACACGCTGACCTTCCTGGGTCACTGGACGTTTCAGCCGGTCCCGGTGGTGGGGTTGATCCTGTCGGCGTCCGCCTACCTGTGGGGCGTGCGACGCATCCGGGGCACAACCGGTGCCACCTGGCCGCACCGGCTCACGCTGAGTTTCCTGGCTGGGCTCGCGCTGGTCTGGTTCGTGGTGCTGGGGCCTGTCGGGGCCTACGACGACACATTCTTCTGGGCGCACATGGTGCAGCACATCGTGCTGATGATGCTGGCCGCACCTCTCCTGCTGCTGGGCGCACCGGTGCTGTTGGCACTGCGGGTGAGCAGCCGGCGCTTCCGCCACAACTGGCTCGTACCGGTCCTGCGCAGCCGCGCTCTCGTGGCGCTCACCAATCCCGTCGCCAGCTGGCTGTTGCTCGCCGGGGTGCTGATGGGCACCCACTTCTCACCGTTCTTCGAGTACTCGCTGCGGCACCCGTTCGTCCACGACTTCGTCGAGCACCCGCTCTACCTTGGCGCGGCGCTGATCTACTACTACGGGCTGCTGCCGGGGAATCCGTCACCGCGGCGCCTCGCACCCGCCTGGCGAGCGCTGTCCCTGTTCCTGATGATGGTTCCTGAGACAATGACCGGGTTCTTCATCTACGCCACCAACTACGTCATGTACCCGTTCTACCGAGTCGTGGACCGCCCGTTCGGGCCCGGCCCACTCACCGACCAGCAGCTTGCCGGCGCCCTGATGTGGTCGGGAAGCATGCTCATCGACTCTGTGTGGGTCTCCGTTGCCGTGCTCGCGTGGCTCAAGAGCGAGGAGCGCCGTGCTCATCGCGTCGACCTCGACACGCTCTCACGTGCCACCCGACCGCTGAACGGGTCGTTGTGAGCGCCATCCGCAAGTTCGGCCCCCTTGTCCTCGGCGTACCGGTTTGCCTGGCCGCGGGCTGGTTCGAGCTCACCCGCGCGCTCGCGGGACGCGAGGTTGCCTGGGTCTACGTCTTCGAGTGGCCCTTCTACGCGGTGGCCGGTACGTACATGTGGTGGCGCATCTGGCGACCGGCGACACGCGAGGAGGGGCCAACGACACCATTGCCGGCAGCTGGCGGGTCCCCCGTTGTCGACCGGCCGGCCGAGCAGGTGGCCGAGGGAGACATCGACGTGGGGCTCGCGGCCTGGCAGGACTACCTCGAACGGCTGCACGCCGCGGACCCGCCAGGGGGGCCGCCAGACCCTGACCGCTCAGGGCAGGTGCTGCAACAGAGCGTCCAGCGCGACGGCGACGAAGAGTAGCGTCAGGTATGTGATCGAGGCGTGGAAGACCCGCGCCGGGTGCGCGACGGTGCCGGCCCGCACGCGCGCACGCAGCGCATAGACCTGTTGCAGAAACAGGCCACCGAGCGCCGCCGCCGCGACGGGGTACAGCGCCGTGGTGTGCGCCACGGGCCAGAGGACCAGGGACGTCACCACCATGGCCCAGCTATAGGCCAGCATCCGACCGACCACGAAGTCCCGAGTAGCCACGACCGGCAGCATCGGTACGCCGGCCGCGGCGTAGTCGGCACGGAACTGCATGGCGAGGGCCCAGAAATGAGGCGGCGTCCACAGGAAGACCACGCCGAAAAGGATCACCGGCGGCCAGCCCACGGTGTCGGTGACGGCCGACCAGCCGATGAGCACCGGCATGCACCCCGCCGCACCACCCCAGACGATGTTGGACGCCGTCCGCCTCTTGAGCAGCATCGTGTAGACCAGCACGTAGAACGCGATGGCCGCCAACGCCAACTCGGCGGACAAGCCGTTCGTGGTGACCCAGAGCTCGAGGACGGCCACGAGTCCGAGAGCCAGGCCGAAGACCAGGGCACTGCGCGGGCGAATGACGGCACGGCTGAGTGGCCGTCGCGAGGTGCGGTGCATGACCGCGTCTATGTCGCGGTCGACGACACAGTTGAGAGCGTTCGCCGAGCCCGCGGCCAGTGACCCACCAACCAGGGTGGCGAGCACCAGGCCCAGGGACGGTGTGCCGTGTGCCGCAAGCATCATCACGGGAACGGTGGTGACGAGCAGCAGCTCTATGATGCGCGGCTTGGTGAGCGCGATGTAGTCGCCGACGAGGGACATCAGCCGGACCGAGCGGGTGGACGAACGGATCGGTGCGCTCAGCGCCTCAGCCATACCGCTCGCTCCCCTCGCCCACGGGCCGCACCGAGCCACGGGCGGCGACACCATAGCCGCTCGGGTGCTCGCGGAGAAGGCATTCGCCGGATTGCCCGACAGGCGTTCGGCTCAGGCCTCCCCCTCCAGCACGCCGACGATCCGGCGGATTTCCGTCGCCGTCACCTTGCCGATCACGCGGGCGGCGACCAGGCCGTGCCGGTCGATCACCAAGGTGCTGGGGATACCGCCCTGCGGGAGCATCCGCAACTTGCGCAGCAGCGTGCCGTCGTCGTCCACCAGGTGCGGGTACGTCGACCCGGTTGAGCGGACGAATGCCCGAGCCGATTGAGGTTGGTCCTCCTCGTCGAGCCCGAGGAACCTCACCCCGCGCGGCGCCAGCGCGCTGGCCGATCTCGCCAGCATTGGCGACTCCTCCCGGCAGGGCGCGCACCACGAGGCCCACACGTTGACGAAGACGATCTTGCTGGGACCTAGGCTCGCCAGCGAAACGGGCTGCCCATCCATTCCGGTGCCGGCCAGGACGGGCATGCGGTGGCGGTGCCCTACGGCGTACATCGTCACCCCGACGACCGCGGCTGGAGACGAAGCGCCGGCCGAGGCCGCCTCACGGCTCCCGCTGCTGCAGCTGGAGAGGAGGAGCAGGGCGAGGCACAGCGGAGCGGCGCCCCGTCGCCGTGTCGGGCACACCCATCTCCCCACGAGACGACGCTATCGGTCGACCGCTCCATGTTGTCGCCTCGGCAACCGAAGAGAGAGGGTGTTCATCATGCGAAGGAACTCCCGCACCGCATCGCTGGCAGCGACCACGATCGGGCTGGCCTGCGCCCTGCTGCTCAGCGCGGCGCCCGCCGGCACCAACCGGGCCGAGGCGGAAACCACGGTGGAAACGGCCGCTACAAGCCTCCCGCTCGCCGGAAAGGTCGTCCTCATCGACCCCGGGCACCAGCTCGGTAACAAGGTGCATCCCACCCAGATCAACCGCCTCGTCAACGCCGGCGGGTTCTACAAGCCGTGCAACACGACGGGCACCGCCACCGTCAGCGGCTACCCAGAGTCGGCCTTCGCGATGTCCGTCGCCAACAACCTCAAGCGCCGGCTCACGGCGCTCGGCGCCCGCGTCTACATGACCCGCACGGTCGAGAGCCTCAGCCTGTGGGGACCCTGCGTCGACGTCCGTGGCCGGTGGGGCGGGGCGGTCCACGCCGACGCCACGATCTCCATCCATGCCGACGGTGCCGCGTCCAGCCTCCACGGCTTCTTCGTCATCTACCCGGCCCTCCGCCGCGGCTGGACCGACGACATCTACGGAGCGTCGGTGCTCCTCGCCAGGGACGTGCACACCGGCCTGCGCCTGAGCGGGCTGCCGAACGCGAACTACTACGGGGGCGGCGGCTTCGACTCGCGGGGCGACCTCGGCACCCTGAACTGGAGCAGCGTTCCTGTGGTGATGGTCGAGATGGGCAACATGAAGAACGCCACCGACGCCACCATGATGAAGACCGCGACCCGGCGCGACCAGACCTACTCAGCCGGGCTGGCGAAGGGCCTGACCCTCTTCCTCACCAGACCCTGAGCCCCCGCTGGCTAGTAGTGGATGATGAACGTCTTCTGCACCGGCGCCTTCACCCAGCCCGCTTGCCCGTACCGACGACCGCAAGTCGTCTGCGAGGTGTTGTAGAGGCGGTACGCACGGATGTACTGGTCGTACTTCCTGAATCCGAAGTCCACGGTCACCGACGAGTGCGCCGGCACGGACGCGGTGACGGAGTAGCTCGTGGTCATCGTCACCGAGGTCTGCAGCGCGACACTCGCCGACGCCTCGGCCTTCGCCTTGGCGAACACCCAGAACCCGGCCTCTGCCCCGACCGTGATGGTGCCGGTGAAGGCCCGCGACGAGGTGTGGCTGTACGCCACCGAGACCGTCATCGACGCGCGCGAGTTGGTGCGGTTGACGGCCGTGACCGACTCCGCCCGGGCGAAGTGCCGGTAGACGTCGGTGCGCACGTAGTGCGTGTGCCCGTCATCGCAAGCGATGTACGCCGAGGCCGGCGTCGACAGCGCCACCGAACCGGCCACAAGTCCGCAAATCGTGATCATCGTCGCGAAAAGTCGTCTCATGGGCGTGACGCTAGCCCTCGTCGAGCGCCCGGTCCAGGTGACTGCGCGCCGAGCAGTCTCAGACTCAGTCCCGCCAGATGAGGACCACGGCGCGGTCGTCGTTGTGCGCCGAGGCCACCCGCTCGAGCAGCACCCGCGCTCCCTGCCGGAACCCGCCGCCATGGACCAGCCGCTCCGCCTCGCCGAGCAGCTTGTCCAGGCCGACCGAGAGGTCCCGGCCGGGGATCTCCACGAGACCGTCGGTGAACAGCAGGAGGGCGTCGCCGCGGTCCAGGCGGCCACGTTCGCTGACGAACTTCGCGTCGGGGAAGATGCCGAGCAGCGGCCCCTCGCTCGCCTCCGAGACCCGCCACCGGCCGGTGCCGGACAAGAACTGCACCGCAGGGGGATGCCCGGCGACCGAGACCACGAAATCCCCCGTCTTCAGGTCGATGCAGACGTGGCCGACCGTGGCGAAGCCCTCTTCCCAGCCCTGCCGGATGAGGTAGCGGTTCGCCGCGGGTAGGAACTCCTCCTCCGGCACGGACCCGAGGAGGCCCCCGAACGCGCCGGAGAGCAGCAACGACCGGGTGCCGGCGTCCACCCCCTTGCCCGACACGTCGACCAGAGCCGCCTCGAGGCTTCTTCCGTCCGACGACCGGGTCGCGACGAGGAAGTCCCCGGAGAACGACGCGCCGCCCGCGGAGCGAAGCGCAACCTCCGCCGACCAGCCCTCGGGCAGCGTCGGCATCTCGCCATGCGCGCGCAAACGATCACGCAGGTCGACGAGCATCGAGTCCCCACGCGTGCCCTGGACCCCGAGCCGGCCGCGGCTGCGGGCCAGCAGCAGCACGATCGCCGCGGTCACAGCCACCACGAGGATCGCGCCGGGAGGTGGGTTGCGAGTGAACCCCAGCTCCCACACCAGCACCGCGGCAACGACGACGTCGAGCAGCAGCAGGCTCCTGACGCCCATGAGGAAGCCGCCGAAGAGCACGATCACGGCCAAGGACGTGGAGGGGAACCAGCGGCTGTCGACCTGGAAGAGCACGCCGAGGGCCGCGGCGCACAGGCTCAGCGTGAGCAGCGTGAAGCCGTCGGAGTGCTGCAGGTAGCGGCGGAACCACACGGTCAGCCGCCACCTGGCCGTGGACAGGCGGGACCGCCGCCATCGCGGGGAAGCGCTGCTCGACATCACCGCGACACTAACGGAAACGCCGATGCGCAGGCGGTCTCTCATCTGATAGGCACGATGCATGCCAGCACAGCCCTCGCCCTACTCCATCCGTGTCCTGACCGAGGACGACTCGGCCGCGATGATGGACCTGGACGACAACGCCTTCGGGAACACCCTGGAGGCCGACGTCGTCCAGTCCGAGCTGGCCCTGCACGAACCCGGCCGGGGAATCGGGGTCTTCGACGGCGCCCTCCTGGTGGGACTCGCGACGGCGTTCTCGTTCCAGATCGGCGTGCCGGGGGCGGTCGTCCCGGCAGCCGGGGTCAGCTGGGTCGGCGTACTCCCTACGCACCGCCGGCGCGGCATCCTGCGCCAGTTGATGACCCACCAGCTCCACGAGATCCACGACCGGGGGCGGGAGGCCATCGCGGTTCTCTACGCCTCGGAGCCGGTGATCTACGGCCGTTTCGGCTACGGCCTGGCCACCAGCTCCTGGTCCATGACCGTCCCCCGCGGCCCGCACGCCCTGCGTCCGGACGCACCCCGTGACAGCTCCGTGCGGCTGCGACTCGTGCCCGCCGAGGACTGGAAGCTCGTCGCGGAGGTCTACGACACCGTAGCGAGGAACCGCGCCGGGGTGGTCACCCGCGACGAGCGCTGGCACCAGCGAGCGGCCAGCGACTGGACGTCGATGCGCAACGGTCGGTCCGCCCTGCGGTGCGTCGTCGCCGAGGACGACAACAGTGTGCGGGGCTACGCGCGGTACAGCACCAAGCAGAACTGGAACAACGGGGTTGCCGCGGGCGTCGTCGACGTCCGCGAGATCGTCGCCCTGGATGCGCGGGCGCGGGCCGAGCTGTATCGCTACCTGTTCGACCTCGACCTGATGAGTTCGGTCACCGTGTGGAACGTCCCGGTGGACGATCCCGTCCTGCACTGGGTCACCAACCCCCGGTCCGCGGCGCCGCTGCGGCACGACTCCATGTACGTGCGCATCCTCGACGTAAGCAGGGCTCTGTCCGACCGCCGGTACGCGGTGCCGGTCGACGTCGTCCTCGGCGTCACCGACACGCTCTGCCCGTGGAACGACGGCGCCTGGCGGTTGGTCGGAGGTCCCGACGGGGCCACCTGCACACGGACCGACGACGAGGTCGACCTGGCGCTCTCGGTCAGGGAGCTCGGGGCCGCCCACCTCGGCGGCACCAGCCTCGCGGAGCTGGCGGAGACCGGCTGGGTCAGCGTCGGGCCGGGCGCCCGGTCCGACGTCCTGGAGCGGGTGTCCGCGGCCTTCCTCACCAATCCCCGGCCCTGGTCCGCCTTCATCTTCTGACGCGTCGGCGGCCCCGCCTCAGGCGGTCGGTGCGTCGGGCAGGTCCGGCAGCCGGCCGGTGTTCTCGAACCCCTCGATCATGGCGATGCGACGGGCGTGCCGCTCCTCGCCACTGAACGGGGTGGTGAGGAAGAGCTCAACCATCCGGGTCGCCTCGTCCTCGGTGTGCATCCGGGCGCCGATGCTGACGACGTTCGCGTCGTTGTGCTGCCTCGCGAGCGTGGCGGTGTCGTCGGTCCAGGCCAGCGCGGCCCGCACGCCGCGCACCTTGTTCGCCGCGATCTGCTCGCCGTTGCCGGAGCCGCCGATGACCACGCCGAGGCTTCCCGCGTCGTTGACGACCGACAAGGCGGCGCGCAGGACGTACGGCGGGTAGTCGTCGACCGGGTCGTACTCGACGGGGCCGTGGTCGACGGCTTCGTAGCCCTGGCTCTCGAGCCACGCCACCAGGTGTGCCTTGAGCTCGATGCCGGCGTGGTCGGATCCCAGGTGCACGCGCATGGGCGAAGTCTGGCAGGGATGAGTGGGTGGCGTGTCAGGCCGGGGTCGGGGCGTCCACGCTCTCGAGGTCGCCGGGGCGCTGTTCCGGGACCTCCCGCCGGTCGGCGGCGGCGGGCTCGATGCCCTCGTCGCCGAGATGGGGCGGGGCCGAGACCCATGCGCACCGGTTGACGTCCCAGTAACCCTGCTTGCGCGCGTCCATAACCGCCTCCTCGCGGCTCAGGATGGCCCGTCCGGACGCGTCGCGCGACGACTTTGCCGAAAATGTCAGTCGAAGATCGGATCCCGGGTGCGGGAGCGCTTGAGCTCGAAGAACCCGTCGGTGCCGGCCACCAGCAGGACCCCGTCCCACAGCCTCCCGGCGGCCTCGCCGCGGGGTGTCGGAGAGACGACGGGTCCGAAGAAGGCGACTCCCTCGACCGAGATCACGGGCGTGCCCACCTCCATGCCGACCTGGTCCATGCCGGCGTGGTGGGACTTCTTGAGGGCCTCGTCGTAGTCGGTGGAGGTCATCGCCGCGGCGAGATCTGTGGGCAGGCCGACCTCCGCCAACGCCTCCTCGATGGTCGCGCGGTCACGTGGCTTCTGCTGCAGGTGGAACCTCGTCCCCAGCGCGGTGTAGAGGGGCAGCGTGACCTCGTCACCGTGCGTCGCGGCCGCCGCCACGACGACCCGGACCGGCCCCCACGCCTCGTCCATCGCCTTGCGGTAGTTCTCGGGGAGGTCACGGTCCGCGTTGAGATAGGCGAGCGACATCACGTGCCACCGGACCTCGACGCTCCTGACCTGCTCCACCTCGAGCATCCACCGTGACGTCATCCAGGCCCACGGACAGATCGGGTCGAACCAGAAGTCCGCGGCAGCCGACGGGGACGAGGGGGGTTGCGATGTCACACGTTCTCCTCGAGATGATGACGAACCGGTCACGAGGCACAACCTCCGGTCGGGCGAGCGGCATTCCCCGTCGTGGCCCGACCGGGGCTCGTGGGAGGATTCCCAGCGCCCGTCGAGCAAGGAGCCAGCAGCTGTGCATGCCAACGCGAGCATGAACCTCACCCGAGACGAGGCCCAGGCCCGGGCCCGCATCATCACGGTCGACTCCTACGACGTGACGTTGGACCTGACCCGGGACGAGGCCTCGTTCCTGTCGACGACGGTCGTGCGCTTCGCCTCGACCGAGCCGGCGGAGCGCACGTTCATCGACCTCGTCGCGGACCGGGTGCGGGAGTTGGAGCTCAACGGCCGGGCGCTCGACCCCGGAGAGGTGTTCGACGGCGTACGAATCACCCTCGACGGCCTGGGCGCCGACAACACCCTGCGGGTGGTCGCGGACTGCCGGTACATGAACACCGGCGAGGGACTGCACCGCTTCGTGGACCCGGTCGACAAGGCGGTCTACCTCTACACGCAGTTCGAGGTCGCCGACTCCCGGCGGATGTTCACCGTGTTCGAGCAGCCGGACCTCAAGGCCACGTTCACCTTCACGGTCACCGCACCCGCCGAGTGGCAGGTCGTGTCCAACGCAGCGTCGCCTGCCCCGGAGCCTGCCGGCACCGGGCTGGCCACCTGGCGGTTCCCCGCGACGGAGCGCATGTCGTCGTACATCACGGCTCTGGTCGCCGGTCCCTACCACCGGGTGGAGAGCGAGTACCGCAGCGGCGACCGCGTCATCCCGCTGTCGCTGTACTGCCGCAGCTCCCTCGCCGAGTACCTCGACTCCGACGTGTTGTTCGAGGAGACGCGGCAGGGCTTCGAGTTCTTCGAGCGCGTCTTCGACTATCCCTACCCGTTCGGCAAGTACGACCAGCTCTTCGTGCCCGAGTTCAACGCGGGAGCGATGGAGAACGCCGGCTGCGTGACCCACAACGAGGACTACGTGTTCCGGTCGCGCGTGCCCGAGGTCGCCTACGAGCGGCGGGCCGTCACGATCCTGCACGAGATGGCGCACATGTGGTTCGGCGACCTGGTCACGATGACCTGGTGGAACGACTTGTGGTTGAACGAGTCGTTCGCGGAGTGGGCGAGCACGCTCGCGGCCGCCGAGGCCACCCGGTGGACCTCCGCCTGGACGACCTTCGCGAACACCGACAAGACCTGGGCCTACCGGCAGGACCAGCTGCCGTCCACTCACCCGATCGCCGCGGAGATCAACGACCTCGAGGACGTCGAGGTGAACTTCGACGGCATCACCTACGCCAAGGGTGCCTCCGTTCTCAAGCTGCTTGCCGCCTGGGTCGGCCGCGACGAGTTCCTCGATGGGCTCCGCCGCTACTTCCGTGCCTTCGAGTGGGGCAACACGACGCTGAGCGACCTGCTCGGCAAGCTCGAGGAGACGTCCGGGCGCGACCTGAAAGCGTGGTCGGCCGAGTGGCTGGAGACCGCAGGGGTCAACACGCTGCGGCCGGAGTTCAGCACCGACGAGAACGGACGATTCACCAGCTTCGCCGTCCTGCAGGAGGCGCCGGATGCGTGGCCGACGCTGCGGTCACACCGGCTGGCTGTCGGTCTCTACGGACGCACGGACAAGGGCCTGGTCCGGGTCGACAGGGTGGAGCTCGACGTCACCGGGGCCCGCACGGAGGTGCCCGCGCTCGTCGGGCTCGAGCAGCCCGATCTCGTCCTGCTGAACGACGACGACCTGACCTACGCAAAGATCCGCCTGGACGAGCGCTCGCTGACGACCCTCACCGAGGCCGTTGGGGACCTGCAGGACACGCTGGCCAGGTCGCTGTGCTGGGCCGCCGCCTGGGACATGGTCCGCGACGGCGAGATCTCCACCACCGCGTACATGGACCTGGTCCTGACGGGCATCACCCGCGAGGCGGACAGCTCGGTGACCCGCACGCTGCTGCGTCAGGCCGAGACCGCGAGCATCCTGTTCTCGGCTCCCGAACACCGCGAAGCGACCCGGCAGCGGCTGGCCGACGGCCTGGCACGCCTCCTGCGCGACGCACCTCCGGGCAGCGATGCCCAGCTGCAGCTGGCCCGAGCTTTCGCGGCCGCCGCGGCCACCGACGAGCACTGTGCCACCGTCGCCGGGATCCTCGACAACTCGGCACGTCTCGACGGCCTCAGCGTGGACACCGACCTGCGCTGGCACCTGCTGCACTACCTCGTCGCCGCGGGGCGGGCCGACGAGAAGGCCGTCGACGCCGAGCTTGAGCGCGACGACACGGCCACCGGCCGGCGGCAGGCGGCCGCCGCACTGGCGGCGCGACCGACCGCCGAGGCCAAGCAGGAGGCCTGGTCGTCGATCCTCGACGACGACGACCTGCCCAACGCAGTGCAGACCGCGATCATCGGAGGGTTCGCCAACGCGAGTCAGCTCGACTTGCTTCGGCCCTACGTCGCGCCCTACTTCGACAGCATCCGGTCGGTCTGGGCGGACCGCACCAACGACACCGCCCAGAACATCATCATCGGCTTGTTCCCCACCCTGCTCGCCGAGCCGGCCACCCTCGACGCGGCAGATGCATGGCTGGCCGCGAACACCGATGCTGTGCCGGCGCTGCGCCGCCTGGTGATCGAGGCACGCGACGGCGTCGCACGAGCGCTGCGCGCGCAGGCGAAGGACGCCGCCGGCTAGTGCGGCCCGCTAGCGGGTGTCGGTGTGCAGCGACCGCTGGGTCTGTGCGTGCTCGGCCAGCGCGAGTACTCCGCTCGCGATACCGCCAGACAGGTCGCCTGCCTGAAACGCCGAGGTCATGGCCATCGCCGCGAGCCCGGTCGAGCGGTCATCGAGGCGGCGCCGGACCTCTGCCCCGGTGACGATCTCCAGCCGCCGCGATCCCGGATCGACGGCGACCAGGACCGAACGGGGCGCATCGGCACCCAACGCGCCGTGCAGCCGCAACGCCGCGGCGCGGGTGTCCCCCTCGAGCGTTCCGACGTAGACAGAGACCGGCAGCTCGGACTGGCGCTTCGCCAGCCGGATCGCCCGGACGATGTCGGAGTTCTGCCGTTCCGAGAACGCCTCACCAGCGGGCACTCGAGCCACCTGCCTCGATCGTGGGAACACCGCTGTGTACGGCGGTGTCCGCGTCGGCGGGACCGTTGAACCAGACCGGCGCCGCCCACCAGCCGAGCCCCGGGCGGTACCGCGGCCCCCGGGCCATCCCCGGCGCGAGGACGAGCAAGGTGATCACGAGGAACAGCGCGGCGGGGATGCCGGCATAGATGAGCAGCGTCTGCAGGACGGTGAGCCCCTTGGTGGAGACCTCACCGTCGTCGAGGCGGGCGCTGGCCGACGCCGGTGTTCCGGACAGCAGCAGGAGCACCGTCGCAGCGGCGGTCCAGCCCACCGCCGCAGCCGGCCGAAGGATGCTTGGGATCACGCAGCAAACCGTACTAGGCAGGTCCCGTGTCCCGGACCGCGGCAGCCAGCCGAGCCGCCCGCGGCGAGTCCTCCAGGTCCTCGAGCAACACCGGCCGGCCCGAGCCGTCCGCGAGCGGGACCCGCCAGTTGGGGTACTCCCGGTTCGTGCCGGGCTGGTTGATCGCCCGCCGATCTCCCACCGCGTCGGTGAGGGCGACGCCGAGCAGCCGGCTGGGTGTCGCCGCGAGCACGCGGTGCAGTGCCTCCACGACGGCTTGCTCGTCAGCACCTCGTTTCAGCCACCCCCGGTCGATGAGCAGGTTCAGCCATCGGCGGCGCTCTCTCGCGTCGACGCGGGCCTCCTCCTTCGAGTCCCGGGTGAGCAGGCCCAGCCGGTCGCGGAGCCGCACGTGCTCGCCCGCGAGGTAGCCCGCTGTGGGCGGCAGGTCGTGGGTGGTGACGGCCGCGAGGCAGAGCTCCCGCCATCGTTCCGGCGGCAGCGGCCGCCCGTCGCTCGTCCGCTCGAACCACAGGATCGAGGTCCCGAGCACGCCACGCTCGGCGAGGTAGTCGCGCACCCACGGTTCGAACACCCCGAGATCCTCACCGACGACGACCGCGCCGGCCCGCGCAGCCTCCAGGGCCAGGATCCCGACGAGCGCCTCGTGGTCGTAGCGCACGTACGTTCCCTGCGCCGCGGAGACGCCCTTAGGCACCCACCACAGCCGGAACAGGCCGAGCATGTGGTCCACCCGGATGCCGCCGGCGTGCCGGAGGATCGTCCGGAGCATGTCCCGGTACGGCGCATAACCCGCGGCGGCCAACCGATCCGGTCGCCACGGGGGCTGCGACCAGTCCTGTCCCTGCTGGTTGAAGGCGTCGGGCGGAGCGCCGACGGTGACCCCGCGGGCCATCACGTCCTGCAGCGCCCACGTGTCGGCACCGTCCGGATGGACCCCGACCGCGAGGTCGTGGACCACGCCCAACGGCATGCCGGCCTGCACAGAGGTGTGCTGCGCGAGCGCGAGCTGCTCGTCGGCGAGCCACTGCAGCCAGCTGTGGAAGTCGACCGCGTCCGCGAGCTCCTTGCGGGCGGTCTGCACCGCGGGCGACTCGGGGTTGCGCAGCTCGTCGGGCCACTCCGACCAGGCCGGGCCGTGCACCTCGGCGAGCGCGCACCAGGTCGCGAAGTCCCGCAGCCCGTCGCCTTCACGGAGCAGGAAGGCCTGGTACTCGCGCTCCCGAGCCGCGCTTCTCGGGACCTTCGCGACGAGCTGCAACGCGGAGCGCTTCGCGGCCCAGACCGCGTCGCGGTCGAGCAGCGTCTCGGCATCGCCCGGCCGCTGCAGCGGCGCCGCCAGCTCCGCGACGCCGGCTCGCTGGTCGGCGGTGAGCTGGCCGAACTCCTCGACCTGCTCGACCCGGAGGTAAAGGGGGCTGACGAAGCGGCGGGTCACCGGAAGGTACGGCGAGGGCTCGATCGGGGGGACCGGGGCCGGAGAGTGCAGCGGGTTGACCAGGACGAACCCCGCGCCGAGCTGTGACCCGCTCCACCGGGCGAGCTCGGCCAGGTCGGCGAGGTCGCCGTGCCCCCACG
This sequence comes from Actinomycetota bacterium, assembly GCA_030841185.1. GTDB lineage: Bacteria > Actinomycetota > Actinomycetes > JACCUZ01 > JACCUZ01 > JAVEDB01. Next base: position 3,809 of record JAVEDB010000255.1, on the reverse strand, counting down.
AGGCACGGGAGCGCACCGAGTACAGCTGGGTCATGAAGCCCCAGATCGCACGGCTCCCGGGCACCTGCGCGGGCAGGCCGAGGAAGGCCGGGGTCACGACGACGGGACATCGCGAGCTGCCACCGTCGGCGTCGGCGAGCAGCTCGTGCCAGCCCAGCGGCAGGTCCGCCGGGAGGGTGAACGTCGCAGCCGCGACGAGCTTCCCGTCCACGGCGCGCGGCTCGACGTACCGCGTGACACCGGCCAGCTCCCGGGGCGGTGACCCGTCCTCCAACGCCAGGCGCACCTCGACCGGAGCACCCAGCGGCACGTGGACCTGGACCTCGGTAGCCGCACCCTCGCGGGTGACCACGCAGTCGGGCAGGGTCCGCCGCCAGTCGGCGTCCTCGAGCTCGGTGAGTGCCGCCGCGGGTGAGGACGTGTCGACTCCCAACGCGGTCAGCACCGCAACGATGGTCGCCATCGGGACGTCGACGTGCTTGCCGCGCCAGTCCTGGAACTCGGTCGCCACCCCGTGGGCGTGCGCGAGCGCGATGAGCTCGGGACTCGGCGTGGGGGGCACGCCGCCATCCTTTCCCAGTCCGCGGTCACCCTCACCGCGGGCCGGTCAGGCGGTGGCGACCTCCAGGTCCCCGCCGCCGTATGCGGACAGGTATGGCGCCCACCGCGGGTCGGTGCGCCCGGTGCTGAGGATGCGCCAGGCCGTGCCCGTCGGCTCCCGCGGCGGCTGCATGCGCCAGCCGAGCTCGGACACCGCGCGGTCGGCCTTGACGTGGTTGCACCGCCGGCAGGCCGACACGACGTTGTCCCACTCGTGCCGCCCGCCCCGGCTGCGCGGCACGACGTGGTCGATGCTCGTGGCCGTCCCGCCGCAGTAGACGCAGCGACCGCCGTCGCGCGCGAAGACCGCGCGCCTGGTCAGCGGAACCGGCCCCCGATAGGGGATCCGCACGAAGCGCGTGAGACGCACCACCGAGGGTGCTGCGAAGGCGATGGTGGCGCTGTGGACCACGACGTCGGAGTCCTCGACAGCGATCGCCTTGTGCTTGATGACGAGCAGCAATGCGCGGCGCGCGGGGACCACACAGAGCGGTTCGTACGTCGCGTTGAGCACCAGAGCATGACCCACATGCGCCTCCCAGCAGGGGCCCGGCGCGTGGCGCGTGCCGGGTCGGCCGCTACCAGTGTCACCTGTCGGACCCCGGTGCCGCCAGCACGAAACTCCGGAGCGGCCGCTCTAGGGTGTCCGCATGAGCCGCCCGCGGTACCCCGACGCCCCTCCCACCGACGTGGTCGAGCACCTCCAGGGGCGCGACGTGAGCGACCCGTACCGGTGGCTGGAGGACGTCGAGTCAGCGGCTACCACCGAGTGGTCGGACGGGCAGGACCGGCTCTTCGACAGCGTTGCCAGTGACCTCGACGGTCGCGACCGGCTCCGGCGCCGGCTCGGGGAGCTGCTCGAGGCGGGTGTTGTCGGCGGTCCGTCATGGCGGGGCGACCGGCAGTTCTTCATGCGGCGCAGTGCGGATCAGGAGCACGCCGTCCTCCTGACCGTCGACGCCGACGGGACGGAGCGGACGCTGCTCGACCCGGTTGCGATCGACCCCTCCGGGACGACGACCCTGGATGCCTGGCAGCCCTCGAAGGAGGGACACCTGCTGGCCTACCAGCTCTCCGCGGGCGGCACCGAGGAGTCGGACCTCTTCGTGATGGACGTCGCGACCGGGCAGCCGGTCGAGGGGCCGATCGACCGGACCCGCTACTCCCCCGTCGCCTGGGTCCCCGGCGGCGGCGCCTTCTACTACGTACGACGGCTGCCGCCCGAGCTCATCCCGGACGACGACCAGCAGTACCACCGGCGGGTGTGGCTGCACCGCGTCGGCACCGACCCCGCGCACGACGTGCTCGTGTTCGGCGACGGGCTCGACAAGACCAACTACTACGGCGTCAGTGTGTCGATGGACGGCCGCTGGCTGACGATCGGTGCCTCGGCGGGGACCGCGCCGCGCAACGACCTCTGGCTTGCCGACCTGTCCAGCAGCCCGCTCGAGCAGCCGGCCTTCCGGGTCGTGCAGCAGGACGTGGATGCGAGCACGTCGTTGCACGTCGGCCGGGACGGCCGGGCCTACCTGTTCACCGACCGGGAGGCACCCCGGGGCCGGCTGGCCGTTGCGACGCCCGACGACCCGTCGTACGACACCTGGACCGACCTCGTCCCCGAGGACGAGGAGGCGGTGCTGGAGGCCTACGCGATCCTCGACGGAGCGGAGCTCGACCAGCCCGTGCTGCTGTGCGCCTGGACCCGGCACGCGATGAGCGAGGTCAGCGTGCACGACCTGGCCAGCGGTGCGCGCATCGGCGCGGTCCCCCTGCCGGGGCTGGGTTCGGTCAGTGCGTTGTCCGAGCGGCCCGAAGGTGGCCATGAGGCGTGGCTCGGCTACACCGACCACGTGACTCCCTCGTCAGTCTTCCGCTACGACGCGCGGACCGGCGAGACATCCCTGTGGGCCACTGCGCCCGGCTCCGTCGACGTGCCGGAGGTGAACGCGCGACAGGTGGAGTTCACCTCGGCCGACGGCACCGTGGTCCGGATGGTGCTGGTGGCCCCGACGAAGGAGCCCGACCAGCCACGGCCGGCGGTTCTCTACGGCTACGGCGGCTTCGGCGTCTCCCTGACACCCGGCTACTCGGCCGGGCTGTTGGCGTGGGTAGAAGCCGGCGGCGTCTACGCGGTGGCCAACCTTCGCGGCGGGTCCGAGGAGGGCGAGGACTGGCACCGGGCCGGGATGCGCAACCAGAAGCAGAACGTCTTCGACGACTTCCACGCCGCCGCGGAGAAGCTCATCGCGGACGGCTGGACCACCCCGGCCCAGCTCTCGATCTCCGGGGGGTCCAACGGCGGCCTGCTCGTCGGGGCCGCGATGACCCAGCACCCGGAGCTCTACGCCGCCGTCGTCTGCTCGGCGCCGCTGCTCGACATGGTGCGCTACGAGCGGTTCGGGCTGGGCGCGACGTGGTCGGACGAGTACGGGACGGCGGAGGTGGCCGAGGAGCTCGACTGGCTGCTCGCCTACTCGCCGTACCACCACGTCCGTGCGGGCGTCGACTACCCGGCGACGCTGTTCACCGTGTTCGACGGCGACACCCGGGTCGATCCCCTGCACGCGCGCAAGATGTGCGCGGCCCTGCAACGCGCGACGACGGGGGAGCGGCCGGTGCTGCTGCGTCGTGAGAAGGACGTCGGGCACGGTGCGCGGTCGCTGACCCGCACGATCGCGCTGAGTGCCGACACCTTGGCCTTCGCCGCGCGCTGGACCGGACTGGACCTCCGCGAGTGAACGACCTGCGCATCCATCTCGAGGACGTCACGGATCACATCCTGGGCGTCCCGCTGCGGATCTTCGCGATCATCGTGGGCGCGGTCATCCTGCGCTGGCTCGTCGCGCGGGCGATCCAGCGCGTGGTCAACCGGTCCGTCGACTCACGGCTGCGCGCGCGGCTGCACCACCGGCCTGGCCGGCGGGTCCTCAAGGACTCACCGAGGGAGCTGGTCGCCGAGCGGCGTCGGCTGCGGGCCGAGACCATCGGGTCGGTGCTGCGCAGCATCGCGTCGTTCGTCATCTTCGGCATGGCGTTCACGATGGTGCTGGACGAGCTCGGCATCCCGATCGGCCCGCTGCTGGCGAGCGCGGGCGTGGCCGGGGTGGCACTGGGGTTCGGCGCGCAGAGCCTGGTCCGTGACTTCCTGTCGGGGATCTTCATGATCCTCGAGGACCAGTACGGCGTCGGGGACCTCATCGACACCGGCG
>JAVEDB010000231.1 GCA_030841185.1 Actinomycetota bacterium | reverse complement strand
CTGCAGTCCGGCGAGCTGCTCGGCGTGGCCACGACCAACGCCCTCGAGCTGGGCGTGGACATCGCCGGTCTCGACGCGGTCCTGCTCGCCGGCTATCCCGGGACTCGAGCGTCGCTGTGGCAGCAGGCCGGGCGGGCGGGGCGTGGGCACGACGGCGCGCTGGCCGTGCTGGTGGGCCGCGACGACCCGCTGGACACCTACCTCACCCATCACCCGGAGGCGCTGTTCGGGCGGCCGGTCGAGACGACGGTGCTCGACCCGGACAACCCCTACGTGCTGGCCCCGCACTTGTGCGCGGCCGCGGCCGAGTTGCCGCTCACACCCGAGGACCTCGACCTGTTCGGGCCGGCCGCGCCGTCGACGGCCGAGCATCTCGTCGACCGGGGGCTGCTCCGGCGTCGCGAGGCGGGCCTGTTCTGGACCCGGCGCGACCGGGCCTGTGACCTCGCGGACATCCGCGGCTCGAGCGGCCAGCCGGTGCGCCTCGTCGAGGAGGAGACCGGCCGCCTGCTCGGGACGGTCGACGGCGGCAGCGCGCACGCGAGCGCCCATGCCGGCGCGGTCTACGTGCACCAGGGCGAGACCTACCTCGTGCGGTCACTCGACCTGGAGGACCACGTCGCGATGGTCGACCGGGCGGACCCCGACTACACGACGTTCGCCCGCGACGTCACCGACATCAGGGTGGTCGAGACCACCACCCGGGTCCCCTGGGGCGCGGCGGCGCTGGCGTTCGGGACCGTTCAGGTGACCAACCAGGTCGTGGGCTACCTCCGCAAGCGGCTGATCACCGGCGAGGTTCTCGGGGAGGAACCGCTCGACCTGCCCGAGCGTCAGCTGCGGACCAAGGCGGTCTGGTGGACCGTCACGCCCGACGCGCTGGCCGACGCGCAGCTCGAATGGGCCGACGTCCCGGGCGCGGCGCACGCGGCCGAGCACGCGTCCATCGGCCTGCTGCCGCTGTTCGCGACGTGCGACCGCTGGGACATCGGCGGGGTCTCCACCGCCCTGCACGAGGACACCGGCACGACGACGGTCTTCGTCTACGACGGCCATCCCGGCGGCGCCGGGTTCGCTGAGCGGGGCTTCGGCACCGCCGCCGAGTGGCTGCGGGCCACGCGCGACGCGATCGCCTCGTGCGAGTGCGCCGAGGGCTGTCCCTCGTGCGTGCAGTCCCCCAAATGCGGCAACGGCAACGACCCGCTCGACAAGGCCGGGGCGGTCCGGCTGCTCACCGTGGTGCTCCGCGGCGCGCCTGTCTGAGCGCCTGGCAGGCGTGGGGCGCTCACAGGCCGCGCATAGTTTTTGGCCTCTCGGGGCAGGAACAGGTCCTCGAAGGGAGTCCATCCATGCTGGTCCTCGGCCTGCTGCTCATCCTGCTCGCCGCCGGTCTCACCATCGGCGCCGCCTACGACGGAAGCGAATCCGCGACCGTCGAACTGCTCGGCTACTCGTTCGACACCACGGTGGCGGGGGTGTTCTTCACCGGCGCGGGGACCATGTTGCTGCTCCTCCTCGGCGTCTGGCTGCTCACCGCCTCCATGGGACGGGCCCGCCGGCGCCGTGCCGAGCGCAAGCAGCTCAAGGCGCGGCACCGCGACTCGGTGACGCAGCTGGAGCAGGAACGCAACGAGCTGCGGGCCGAGAACGAGCGGCTTGCGCAGGAGCGTGCCGTCGAGCCGGTGCCTGCCGAGTCGACGGCGGTGGACGCCGCTCCGGAAGACACCGTCCTCGCGAACCGGACCCACCAGCCCGTGCCGGCAGAGTCCGCCCCGGCCGAGCCGCTCACCTCGCGCGGCGCGAGCGGCGCGGAGCTGGAGTCGCCGCTGTCCACGGGTGGCCACGCGGCACCCAGGGAGCGAACCTCGACAACCGATCCCGCGGACGAGCCCGGCACCCGCATCTAGGCGGTCGTTCATGGTCCGCCGCCGGCGCGGGCTCTGCCCCGGGCGGGGGGCAGCCCAGCGAGTAGCCCGGTGAGCGGCACCTCGGCGACCACCTCAACGACCTGCCGATAGGCGTGACAGGTGCTGACGCGGGCGCCCATCGCCGCTGCCACCCGCGCGGCTGCGGCGCACGGAGTCGCGGACCCGGCCAGCAGCCGCCGCGCTGCCGCGAGCGATGCGAGGTCGGCAGCAGTCTGGGCTCGATGCCGGGCGACGAGAGCGGAGCCGACCTCGAGCGACGCCACCACGAACAGGAACAGCACCAGGCAGCAGAGCAGCACCCACACCGTTGCGCTTCCGCGCTCCCGCCTCATGGTCCCTCCACCTCGGCCACCGCGCTGCTGCCGAGGTGAAGACCGGGCCCGCTCCCTTTCCACGGGCCAGGCAAGCGAGCGATGGCACGGACCTGCACGATGGCCAAGCCCCGGACGACACGGACGCTGATCACGGAATCCGCCGGGGCGGAGCGGCGCACCGCAGCCTGCACGCTCGCCGGCGACTCGCCGCGCGCCATTGCCCTAGCACCGGTGCGTGCGGCATCGATGCACTCGAGTTGCTGACCAACGGCCCCGATCGCCCACATACAGAGGACGAGCAGCACGGCGAGCGCCGGCAGGACCACCGCGGTTTCCGCAGTGACGGTCCCCCGCTCCCGTACGCCGAGCAGTGCCGCCGGGAGCACCGTGGGGACCGGCGGCGACACTGTCGTGCCCGTCACTAGAAGCTCAGGGTCAGGGCCCGCTTGATGATGCTGGTGAGCATCTGCAGGACCCAGTCGCTGGTGAGCAACTTGAACAGCACGCCGCCGAAGCCACACGCCGCGACGGTGCCGACGGCGTACTCCGCTGTCGTCATGCCACGGTCGGACCTGCGCACAGCCGAAAGCCGGGATCGCATCGAACCTCCAGGAGATAGAACCGGCCTGACAGCCGGTCGACCGGCGCCGAGCCGGTCGCGATCAACGGTTGCGGCGACCGAACGCCGCCGATAGACGCCGACCCGGATCTGTTGAGGGTCGCGAACGCGTCATGGATGTGGATGCGACACGGCGAGATCGCCGAGCACCGACGAGGCCACACCGACGACGACCGGAACGACACCGATCAGCAGGAACGCCGGCAGGAAGCAGAGCATCAGCGGACCGACGGCCAGCACTCCGGCCCGGCGGGCCGCCGCCTCGGCCGCGAAGCGGCGGTCACGACGGAGCTCGCTGGCCATCGTGGCGACCGTCGTGGCGAGTGGCGCACCCGTGGTCATCGACCGGGCGAAGGCGCGCGCCATCGGCGCCAACGGGTCGTCGCGGGCGACAACTCCCCACGCCTGCACCGGGCCCGCGCCGAGGCGCATCCCCGCCGCGGCCGATCGCAAGCGGCTGCAGAGTGGCTCCGGCGAGACCGCAGCGACGACATCCAGCGCCTCGGACGGGGCCGCGCCACCGGTCAGACAGGCGGCGAGCAGATCGGCCGCGCCGGGTAGGTCCCGAGTGATCGTACGGTTGGCCCGGCGCGTGGCCACGAGCACACGACGACCGAAGAACCAGCGCAGCGAGCAACCGGCCCCCAGCATCAGGACGATGACCGTCGGCGAGAGACCGGCGAGCGAGGCGCAACCGACCGCCACAACTGTGACAGCGATGGGAGCACCCCGACCCGATGAGCCGACCGAGGTACCCAGCCGCCGCCGCGCGTGCAGTCCGGCCCGGTTCGCCAGCGCGAGCACGGACCCGCCGGCCAGGCCGGCGGCCAGCAGAGCGGCGGACGTCACGTAGGAAGCGCCGCGTGCGTGAGCTTCTGGGTCCAGAGCAGTCCGGCGACCTCCAGGGCCAGCCCGAGGAGGAGACAACCACGGCCCAGCGGGGTGCCCAGCAGGACATTGACGGGTCTGCCGCCGAGGGCACCGCCGAGGAGCAGTCCGAACGCGGGAAGCAGCGCGAGCAACACCGCGGTGGCTCGCGGGCCGGCGAGCTGTGCCCCGACTTCCCGGCGTACCTGCTCGTCGTCGCGCAGTGCGTCGGCCAGCCCGGCGACCGCCGGTGCCAGCGGGGCACCGCTTCGCTCGCAGACCCGCCAGCACGCCTCGAGTCGCAGCAGTCCTGCCGCACCGGACTCGGTGGCCGCCTGCCGCAGCCCCGAGGCCACGTCGCCGTGCGGCGCAGCCGCGACCTCCCCGAGGTGCTCGAGCCACAGGCCCTGCGATGCAGCGGCGAGGGCCTGGCGGGGAGGGGATCCCGCGCCGAGCTCGGCCGCCACCGCGGAGCAGAGCTCGATGACCCCCTGTCGTCGCCTCGCCACGGCGCCTAATCTCCGAGCCGTCAGAGCGGGCCACCACGGCTCGCGGGGAACGGCCGGCGGAGATGGCGGGCGCGGGCGAAGCCGGTGCAGCTCCGACGGCCCGGCGCCGACCGGTAAGAGAGCACCGGCGACTGCTGCGAGCAGCACCGCCACCGCGCCGATCACGGTGCGCCGAGGGCCGCTGCCAGCGACGCTGCTCCTGGCCCTTCCGCGCACCGGCCGCTCACGTCGCTGCACAGCGCCGCGACCACTCGGGTGAGCCCGTCCCGGTCGCGTTCCAGCGCACTGACCGACCCGATGCGTCGGTGACCGCTCGGATCACGATCGAGGTGTACGACGACCTGCACCGCCGCCGCCAGTTGACTGTGCAGGGCCGCCCGGCCCAGACCGGCGGCGAGCCCCAGAGCCTCGAGGCGCGCCGGCACCGAGGCAGCCGAGTTCGCGTGCACAGTGCCGCAGCCGCCGTCGTGGCCGGTGTTGAGGGCCGCCAGCAGGTCGACGACTTCCGCGCCTCTCACCTCGCCGACGACGAGCCGGTCCGGCCGCATCCGCAGCGCCTGCCGGACGAGGTCGCGCAGGGTGACGGCACCGGCGCCCTCGACGTTCGCCGGCCGGGCCTCGAGACGGACGACGTGGGGATGGGTCGGCCGCAGCTCCCCGGAGTCCTCGACGAGCACGATGCGCTCCG
>JAVEDB010000205.1 GCA_030841185.1 Actinomycetota bacterium | reverse complement strand
AGCCGTCCAGCGATCGAGAAGGTCATGCCGGGACCCTAGCCGCCGTCGGTAGGTTGGCCTCATGCGAATTGGTGTGCTGACAGGAGGCGGGGACTGCCCCGGTCTCAACGCCGTGATCCGTGCCGTGGTCCGCAAGGGAGCCACGGTCTACGGGCACGAGTTCGTCGGGTTCCGGGACGGGTGGCGCGGTCCGCTCGACGGGGACACGGTGCCACTCGACGTACAGGCCGTTCGCGGTCTGCTGCCACGTGGCGGAACGATCCTGGGCTCCTCGCGAACGAACCCGTTCAAGATCGAGGGCGGCGTCGAGCGGATCGAGCACAACCTGAAGGAGCAACACATCGACGCCCTGATCGCCATCGGGGGCGAGGACACCTTGGGGGTCGCGACGCGGTTGCACGAGCACGGCGTACACGTCGTCGGGGTACCGAAGACGATCGACAACGACCTCAACGCGACGGACTTCACGTTCGGCTTCGACACGGCCGTCAACATCGCCATGGAGGCCATCGACCGGCTGCACACGACGGCCGAGTCGCACCACCGCGCGCTCATCGTCGAGGTGATGGGCAGGCACGCGGGGTGGATCGCGCTGCACGCCGGCATGGCCGGAGGGGCCAACGTGATCCTCATCCCCGAGGTGCCGTTCGACATCGAGAAGGTCTGCGACTACGTCGAGAGCCGGTTCGAGAGCCACTACTCGCCGATCATCGTCGTGTCCGAGGGCGCGACACCCGCGGAGGGCACCTTGGTTCTCCAGGAGGGCGATCTCGATGCCTTCGGCCACGTTCGACTCGGCGGCATCGGCACCGTGCTCGAGAAGGAGATCGAGAAGCGCACCGGGAAAGAGGCGCGCACGACCGTGCTCGGTCACATCCAGCGCGGGGGGACCCCGACGGCTCGCGACCGCTGGCTCGCGACCCGATTCGGCCTGCATGCGATCGACGCGGTGCACGAGGGCGACTGGGGCAAGATGGTCGCCTTGCACGGCGCGGACATCGACCGGGTCCCGCTGGCCGACGCAACAACCACTCTCAAGCTCGTGGACCCCGCTCTCTACGCCGAGGCCGAGGTCTTCTTCGGCTGAACGGGCGGTGAGGCAACTGCTCGAGCCGCTTTCCTACCTTTCCGGTCTGAACATGCCGATGTCGGTCTGTGGTGACGACAACAGGTCAACGCCGTCTCGGTCCACTCTGGGTGGCCGCTGGAGCTGATCGTGTCTGGCGGAGATCGGCCAGGAGGCGGGGCCCGCGGTCGCGCGTTCCGGGTGGGTCTGCTCGTGCTGGTGGTCGCACTGATCCCCGCCACGTCAGTGGGGCTGCTGTCCTTCAAGGCTTCCGCCGAGCAGGCGCTTACAGCGCAGCGTGACCTGGCCTCTGTGGGCACCCAGATGGCCAGCCAGGACGCGCAGGAATGGCGCGCTCGGGCCAGGGTCGACCCGGTTGAAGTTCGTCAGGCGCTGGTCATCTCTCGGGCCGAGGTGGACCGTCTGCTCTCCCGGCCGGCGCTCGTCCAGGCGTTGCATGGCAGGCTCGATCGCATCCGCCGCGCTGAGCGGGCCTACACCGTTGCCGTCGACCTGGAGCTGGCTCTGCTGGTGGCGGACAAGCACTCCGCGGCGCTGGCCTTCGACAAGGAGACCCTTGACCCGGCGTTCCGGGTCATCTCCGGGGAGTTGGATCTCGGCACCCAAGAGCTGAACTCCCGTGCTCGGTTCGCGGCACGAGTCAGCGACGGGGGCATCGTCCTGATCGTCCTGGTGTTCTCGGGGCTCGTTCTCGTGGCCCACCGGTACCGGCGACGTTCCGATCTCCGGCAGCGCGCGGACGTGGAGCACCTCGCGCTGCACGACCCGCTGACGTCGTTGCCCAACCGGCGCCTGTTCCTGGACCGGGTGGAGCGGGCCCTGGACGTGCAACGGCACGGGGGAAGCACGTCCTGCCTGCTCTACTTGGACCTGGATGACTTCAAGGCCGTCAACGACACCCTCGGCCACGCCGCCGGTGACGAGCTGCTGGTTGAAGTGACCCGCCGCCTCAAGAACTCGGTGTACCCGACGGACACTCTGTGCCGACTCGGCGGCGACGAGTTCGCCGTACTGCTGGGGAGCGTCGACGCAGACAGCGGCCGGCGCAGCGCTGAGCGGCTGCTGTCGTTGATCAGCGAGAACTTCTCGATCGCCGGGCGGTCGATCAGGGTGTCGGCAAGCGTCGGCGTCGCCGTGCTGGACGGGTCGTGGTCGGTCGCCAGCGAGGTGCTTACCGCCGCTGACCAGGCGATGTACGCCGCCAAGCGACAAGGCAAGAGCTGCGTGATTCTGCACGAGCACCACATGTCGCTCGCGGCAGCGCGCCATGGCCAACTCACGCAGGCCCTTCGTGAGGGGCTCTTGCTCGGCGAGGTCTCGGTGGCCTACCAGCCGATCGTCGAGCTGTGCTCCGGAACCGCGCTCGGGTTCGAGGCACTCGCTCGCTGGCACAACCCCGTACACGGGCAGATCAACCCGGTCGAGTTCGTAGCCCTGGCCGAAGGAAGTGGGGCGATCCATGAACTCGGTCAGCTGGTCCTCGAGACGGGATGCCGCGACATCGCCTCGGTCAATGCCACCCGGAATCCTGACGACAGGCCGCTCGGCCTGGCGGTGAACGTCTCGACCGTCCAGCTGAAACGTCGGGACCTGGTTCACGACGTCGTTCGGGCGCTGCAAGCCAGCGGACTGCCGGCGGCGCTCTTGACCGTGGAGATCACGGAGGGGACTGCACTGTCGGCCGACTGCCTGCCTGTTCTGAACGAGATACGCGCTCTGGGTGTCGGTGTGGCGCTGGACGACTTCGGGACCGGCTTTGCCTCTCTCACGCACGTGACGTCGCTGCCCATCACCCAGTTGAAGATCGACCGCAGCTTCGTGGACGACCTCATCGATCGCGACGGCGACGCCCTGATCGCGGCCGTTCTCGCGCTCGGGCGACAACTGGACCTGGAAGTCGTCGCCGAGGGCGTCGAGACGGAGGCCCAACGGGCGCGTCTCGAGGAGCTGGGGTGCGTGCGGGCGCAGGGGTACCTGTTCGCGCGGCCGATGACCATCGACGCATTGCGGGTGCACATGGCGCCGGACGAACCGCGCCTGCGCCTCTTGCCGGGCTAGATCCGCGGGTCAGCTCGGCGGCTGGCTGATGTTGACCATCCACGCGATGCCGAAGCGGTCCACCAGCATGCCGAACTCGTCGCCCCACATCTGCTTCTCCAAGGGCATCGTCACGTTGCCGCCCTCTGACAGACCCTCCCAGTAGCCGCGCAGCGCGTCGGCATCGTCGCCGCTGAGACTGATGGCGATGTTGTTGCCGGGCTTGTGCTCCATCCCGGTCGGGGTGTCCGCGCCCATGATGGTGAACCCCTCCGGAGTCTCGAGCAGACCATGCATGATCTTGTCCGCGTCGGGGGCATCCGGCGGCCCGTACTCACCGAACGTGTTCAGGGTCAAGGTCCCGCCGACGACGCTCTTGTAGAACTCCAGAGCATCCCGCGCGTTGTCGGAGAAGCTGATGTACGGGTTCAGACGAGAGGTCATGGGTGTCTCCTTTAGGTGACGACGTCGGCGAGTGTGACAGGCCGTCAGCGCTCGTACAATCGCGCGGTAGCCCGGCCGGGGGGAGGCACAATTCTCGGTGCTTTTCGGCCGGCCTTTGCTAACGTCAGGTCATGTCCATGACCGCGGCCCCGGGCCGACTCGTCGGTCTGCTCCGCCGCAGTGCCACCAGGCTCGATCCGATGCCGATGCCGGTGCCCCCCGCGGAGTGGGACGGGACGTTGTCGCGGGGCGTGCTGCAGCTTCCGGATCCCCGCCGTCCCCGAGGTCGGGTTCGCGTCCCGCGCACGGCGTCCCGGGTGATCGGGACCGTCTACGCTCTCGCGTGGATCGCCTGCCCGGCCATCGAGCCGGTCCCCAATGGTCCGGAGCCCTCCTACGAGCTCTGGCAGGTGCCTATCGACCTCCTGGCCATCGGCAGCATCGTCGCGGCCTGCGTCGCGTTGTGGGTAGGCAGCCGGTGGGGAGCCCGGCTAGGCGTCGTGGCGGGGCTCGGCATGATCGCCGAGACCGTGACGTGCCCGGGCAGTGGCCACCATCTGGTGGGTTGGTACACCTGGGTGCAGGCTGCGCTCTCGTTGGCCGTGCTCGCGAGCAGCGTCGCCTTGCTGGCATTCAGCACCCCTGCGCCAGGTCGCGAGTCGTACGCCGGACGGTGATCGCCGCCGCTACCGACCGGTGAAGGAGGCCCCATGGCTACTGCGTGGACCGTGACGCTCGACTGCGCCGATCCCGCCACGATGGCCTCCTTTTGGAAGCTGGCCCTCGGCTACGTCGACGGACCACCCCCGCCCGGCTTCGAGAGCTGGGAGCAGTGGCTCACCCACTTCGGCGTACCGGAGGAGGAGTGGGACGACGGCGCCTCGCTCGTCGACCCGGACGGCGTCCTGCCGCGGCTATCCCTGCTCAAGGTCCCGGAGCCCAAGACCGCGAAGAACCGCGTGCACCTCGACATCCAGGTCGGCGGCGGGCGCGACCAGCCGTTCGAGACCCGCTGGCCGAAGGTGATGGATCTCGTCGAACGACTCACCAAGGCCGGAGGGACGGTCATCCACCAGGACGAGATGGCGGACGGCACACCTGACCACGTCGTCATGGCAGACCCGGAAGGGAACGAATTCTGCGTCCTGTGACGACCCACCGATGAGTCTCGGCGCCCCGAACGGTCGTAGGTGTTACCGCGATCCGTCCGGGCCGCGCGACGAGGAGCAGGCCATGACGTCGACCGTAGTTCGCTACCAGGCCAAGCCCGACCGGGCTGACGAGAACCAACGCCTGATCGAGGCCGTCTTTGCCGACCTGGAGGCACGTCAGCCCGAGGGTTTCACCTACAAGGTCTTCCGCCTGGCGGACGGGGTGAGCTTCTTGCACGTCGCGATCGAGCACGACGAGGTCGAGAAGCCCGACTCGCTCCAGGATGTCCCCGCCTTCCAGGCGTTCCTCGCCGGTATCGCGGACCGCTGTGACGTCCCTCCGGTGGCGACATCGGCGACCGTCGTGGGCGGCTATCGCTGACCCGGCGATCCGTCCAGGACGAGTGTGGAGGACCGGGGCTTGAAGAGCCCTAGACTGGGGGCGTGGCGAGTTCGATCGGGACGCGGTTGGTCGAAGCCGTAGCCGCCAGGGATCAGCTGGGTCTTGCCGCCTGCTTCAAGCCCGGTGCCACGTTTCGTGCGCTCATTCCGCCCGGCCTCCGCGAGCGCACAGAGGCGGATGACGCCGCCGCGCTGGTCGTCGGCTGGTTTGCCGACTCGACCGAGTTCGAGCTCGTCGAATCGCGCACGGAGGAGGTCGGCGACCGCGTCCACGTCGCGTACAGGTTCGAAGGCGTTGAAGACGGCGAGCCGTACGTCGTCGAGCAGCACCTGTTCTGCGCGGTCGCCGACGGCCTCGTCGAAGCTGCCGATCTGCTCTGTTCCGGATTCCGACCGCGCGAACGAGAATGAGCACGCCCGCTTGGCCGAACGTCCCTCCGGTAGCCACAGCGGCGACCGCCGTGGAGGGCTATCGCTGACCCGGCGATAGCCCCACGAGTCAGCTTGCGACAGCCGCCGCCGCGTCCACGATCCTGTAGCCGTAGGCCGGGGTGGACACGCCGCGGGCGTTCGCACCCGGCGTACCCGCCGGGCATCCTCGCGCGAGGTCACGCCGTACGCTGGGTCGGTGATCAGCGCGCCGCAGCAGCCCTCGTGGCCGGACCCCGCGCGCCTGCATGAGGTAGTGACCCAGCTCGCGGCGCTGCCGCCCCTGGTGTTCGCCGGGGAGTGCGACGTGCTTCGCGACCGGTTGGCTGCGGTGGCCCGCGGCGAGGCGTTCCTGCTGCAAGGCGGCGACTGCGCCGAGACGTTCGCGGGCTCCACCGCCGACGACATCCGGAACAAGATCAAGACGCTGCTGCAGATGGCCGTCGTCCTGACCTACGGCGCGCAGGTGCCGGTGGTCAAGGTCGGGCGGCTGGCCGGCCAGTTCGCCAAGCCGCGAAGCAGCGACACCGAGACGCGCGACGGCGTAACCCTCCCGGCCTACCGCGGCGACGCGGTCAACGGCTTGGCTTTCACCGAGCAGTCGCGTACGCCGGACCCCGCGCGGCTGCTGCAGGTCTACAACACCTCGGCCGCGACCCTCAACCTGGTGCGGGCCTTCACCCAGGGTGGCTTCGCCGACCTGCGCGAGGTCCACTCGTGGAACCAGGGTTTCGTCCGGGACAACGCGGCGCACCAGCGCTACGAGCTGATGGCGCGCGACATCGACCGTGCGCTGTCTTTCATGCGTGCCTGCGGAGTCGACACCGAGGAGTTCCGCACCGTCGACCTGTACTCGAGTCATGAGGCGCTGCTGCTCGACTACGAACACGCGCTCACCCGGGTCGACTCCCGCACCGGCGCGGCGTACGACGTGTCCGCGCACCTGCTCTGGATCGGGGAGCGCACCCGCGACCTCGACGGGCCGCACATCGCGTTCGCCGCGGGCATCAGCAACCCGCTCGCGGTGAAGCTCGGGCCCACCACCAGTCCCGACGAGGCTCTCGCGCTGGTCGACCGGCTCGACCCCGACCGGCGCCCTGGCCGGCTGACGTTCGTCACCCGGTTGGGAGCCGGCCGGGTGCGCGAGGTGCTGCCGGCCCTGGTCGACAAGGTGACGGTCAGCGGAGCACAAGTCGCCTGGGTGTGCGATCCCATGCACGGCAACACCTTCGAGGCAGAGGACGGTCGCAAGACGCGCCGCTTCGACGACGTGATCGAGGAGGTCCGCGGGTTCTTCGAGGTGCACCGCACGCTAGGAACGCATCCGGGTGGCCTGCACATCGAGCTCACCGGCGACGACGTGACCGAGTGCCTCGGTGGTTCGGGCAACATTGCGGAGCTCGACCTGCCCATGCGCTACGAGACGGCGTGCGACCCGCGCCTCAACCACCAGCAGTCCCTCGAGCTCGCCTTCCTCGTGGCGGAGATGCTGGCGTCGGACTGATGCCGGTCGATCTGCGCAGCGACACCGTCACCCGGCCGACCGAGGCGATGCGCGCGGCCATGGCCGGCGCTGCGGTGGGTGACGACGTCTACGGCGAGGACCCCACCGTTGCCGAGCTCGAGCGGCGCGTTGCCGACCTGCTCGGCCACGAGGCGGCGGTGTTCACACCGACCGGCTCGATGGCGAACCAGCTCGGTGTCCGGTTGCTGGTCGCACCCGGCCAGGAGCTGCTCTGCGACGAGGACGCGCACGTCGTGCGGGCCGAGCTGGGAGCTGCCGCAGCCTTCTCCGGGATCACCACCCGCACGTGGTCGGCGCCGGCAGGGCGGCTCGACGTCGACCGGGTCGCAGCACTGATGCGCCCGTCCGCCGGGCCCTACTTCGTCTCCACCGCCGCCGTCGTGGTCGAGAACACGCACAATTTCGGCGGTGGCACCGTGCAGCCGCTCGACGACATTGCCCGGCTCCGCAAGGTCACCGGCGACGCCGGCGTCCTCATGCACCTCGACGGCGCCCGGCTCTGGAACGCACACGTCGCATCGGGCGTCCCGCTCGACGCCTACGGGTCCCTCTTCGACACGGTGTCGGTCTGCCTGTCCAAGGGCCTCGGCGCACCCGTCGGCTCGCTGCTCGCGTCCAGCGCCGACCGGGTGGCCGAGGCTCGGGTCTGGCGCAAGCGGCTCGGTGGCGGCATGCGCCAGGTCGGCATCCTGGCCGCTGCCGGACTGCACGCCCTGGACCACCATCTCGAGCGCCTCGCCGACGACCATGCCCGCGCTCGTCAGCTCGCCACGGGAGTCGCCGTCGTTGCGCCGGGCAGCGTCGACCCGACCGCGGTGCAGACCAACATCGTCGTCATCGAGGTACCCGAAACCTCCGAGGTCGTGCGCCGGTGCGCCGAGGACGGCGTACTCGTCGGCGCCCTGGATGCCCGGCATGTGCGAGCCGTCACGCACCTCGACGTGGACGACGAGGGCATTGCGCATGCCGCGAAGGTGCTGGGCCAGG
>JAVEDB010000153.1 GCA_030841185.1 Actinomycetota bacterium | reverse complement strand
CAGTGGTGCCGGCGGCGGCGACCCCGAGGATGGTCCCGTCGTACAGGCGCGTCGCGCCCTTTGCCTTGAGCCCGCTGAGGGCGGTCCGCAGGACGTCGCGCTCCCGGGTCGGGGGTACGGCGAGGCGGGCCGAGTCAGCGAACGTCACCAGTCCCACCCGCACGTCGGGGGGGACCGCTCGGAGGAACGCCAGCGCGGCCGAGACCGCGCCCTTGAGGCCGCTGGGCGCCATGCTTCCGCTGACGTCGATCACGAGCACGGCGGTGCGGGTGACGGGACGGGTGCTCGCCCCGATGGGCTTGGCCGTCGCGGGCACGTCGGTGCCGTCGATGCTCACCCGCACCGTCGACGGGTCGACGGACGCTCCCGTGGGCAGCTGGTTGGCCTGGAAGACCAGCTCCACCGTGCCCTTGGTGCTCGTGATCTGCACGATCCGGCCGCTCGGTGCGGCCGTCGCGGATCCGGCCGACGCGACCAGGGCGGCTGCCACCACGACGAAAGCGGCCGCGACACGCCCCGGCGTACGTCTCATCGTCCGAACATCTCGAACGAGAAGACGGTGGGGTCGACGGTCACCCCGCTCGTCGCCAGCTTCTCGACGAACTTGGGCCGCAGTCCGGTGGACTTCAACGTCCCTAGCGCGCGGCCGCTCTCGTCGAAGCCGGGGGAGTGGTCGAAGAGGAAGACGTCCTGAAGGGTGATGACGTCACCTTCCATGCCGACCACCTCGGTGATGTGCGTGATGTGCCGAGTGCCGTCCTTGAAGCGGGCCTGGTGCACGATCAGGTCGATCGCCGCGGCGACCTGTTCGCGGATGGCGCGCATCGGTAGGTCCACCCCGGCCATCAGCACCATCGTCTCCACGCGGGACAGGACGTCACGGGGAGTGTTCGCGTGCACGGTGCAGATCGACCCGTCGTGGCCGGTGTTCATGGCCTGCAGCATGTCGAGCGCGGCGGCGTCGCGGATCTCGCCGACGACGATGCGGTCGGGGCGCATGCGCAGGGCGTTGCGGACCAGGTCGCGGATCTTCACCTCGCCCTTGCCCTCGATGTTGGGTGGGCGTGACTCCAGCCGCAGCACGTGCTCCTGGTGCAGCTGGAGCTCGGCCGCGTCCTCGATCGTGATCACGCGCTCGTCGGCGGGGATGAAGGAGGACAGCACGTTCAGCGTCGTCGTCTTGCCTGCGCCGGTGCCGCCGCTGACCAGGATGTTGAGGCGTCCGCGCACGCAGGACTCGAGGAAGTTCGCGACGTCGCGGCTCATCGTGCCGAACCCGACGAGGTCCTCGACGAGGTAGGGGTCGGCGGAGAACTTGCGCACCGTGAGCAGGGAGCCGTCGATGGCCAGCGGCGGGATGATGGCGTTGACGCGGCTGCCGTCGGGCAGGCGCGCGTCGACCATCGGGCTCGACTCGTCGACCCGGCGGCCGACGCGGGCCACGATCTTGTCGATCGTGCGCCGCAGGTGTGCCTCGTCGGTGAAGGTGCCCTCGACCTGGTGGATGCGCCCGGACCGCTCCACGAAGATCGAGTCGAAACCGTTGACCATGACCTCGGTGATGTCGGGGTCGCGCAGGTAGGGCTCGAGCGGTCCGTAGCCCAAGATGTCGTCGGCGATCTCCTGGGCCAGCCGGGCCCGGTCCGCTCCGGTCAGCGGGGTGTTGTCCTGAGCCAGCACCTCCTGCAGGGTCTGCCGGACCTTCTGCTCGAGATCGGACTGGGTGAGCCGCGAGTCGTAGAGCTTGGGACCGAGGCTGTTCAGCAACTCCTGGTGCACCGCGCGCTTCAAGGTCGCGAACGGGTCGGTGGCGCGCCGCTCCCGGCGGAGCGGCGTGTTCAGCGCGTGGCGGGTCGAGTCCGGGCCGGCGGAGCGGTCCCGCTGAGCCGCGGCAAGCCGGTCGGCGAGGCTCATGTCGTCCTCGCCTTCCGCCGGAGCAGGCCGCGACGGTCAGCGCGCATCTCGGGTAGCGCGTGGGAGCCGGCCGCGACGGCATGCGCGACGATCTGCCGCTCGGCGAACGCCTTGATCGCCTGACTCACCGGGTGCCGCGGGTCGTCGAGCATGATCGGCACACCGCGGTTGACCGAGGCCGGCACGTCGCGTGAGCTGGGCACCTGGACAGCGATCGGCACCTTGAGGGTCTTCTCGACCTCGCTGAGCGCCAGCCCCACCTTCGAGTCCGAGCGGTTGAGCACGATGCGCCAGCGCTCCCGGGGATAGTTCAGCAGGTCGAGGGTCTCGAGGGTGAGCTTGAGGTTCTTCAGCGCGGGGATGTCGAGGGTCGCGAGCAACGCGACGATGTCGCTCTGGTCGAATGCCGCCAGGACGTGGTCGTCGAAAGCGGGGGGCGTGTCCACGACGACGTAGTCGAACTGCTTCTTGAGCAGGGCCAGGATCGTGCTCACCAGTGAGGCCGGGATGGCGTCGGCGCTGCCCGGCTCGATGGGCGCGACCAGGGTCGTGAAGCCCGGCGAGTGCGGAGTCAGCAGCGAGAGGAGGGCCTGCGCGTCCAGGCTGGCGGCCAGCGGCACCGCGTCGGCGATGGTGTGCGCGGGGAACAGCTGCAGGGCGATCGCCACGTCGCCGAAGGCGAGGTCCAGGTCGACGAGGCACACCTCGCGACGCCCGCCGTCGGCCAGTGCCGCGGCCAGGTTCGTCGCCAGCGTCGTCTTGCCGCAGCCGCCCTTGGCGGAGAACACCGTGATCAGCGTCCCGCGTCCGGCCCCGTCCTCCGGCTCAGGTGCCTGGACCACGGTCTCGCGCAGCGCCCGGGCGAGGTCGTGGGACCGCCCGACCGCGGCGGTCAGGGCGGCGACGTCGCGTTCCTCGACGACCTCGAACACCCCGACCCGCATGGCGTCGGCGAGCACGGTGGTGTCGACGTACCGGCGTACCAGGATGACGCCGAGGCTGGGCCGGCTCACCCGCATCGACTCCGCGAGCGCGAGCGCTGAGACGAGGTCGACGGTCGGCCCCAGCACCACGGCGTCCTCGGCGAACTGGATGTCGAGGTGCCGGCGCAACGCCTCCATGCTGGGGAGGACCACGCTGTCCGGGCCCAGGGCGTCGTGCAGCTCCAGGGCCGTGCCGGCGTCGAGGTCCACGATCGCGGTCATCTCAGTCGAACAGGTTCTCGAGGTTGACGCCGGCGTCCGACTTGTCGATCTTGGAGTCCTTCGTGAGCAGCCCGAAGTACATCTGGCCGTGCTGGGAGCCGTAGACGACCTTCTGCGCCTCGGACTGGTTGACCGCGAGCGTCAGCAGTGCCTTCGGCAGCTGCTCGGTCTGCGTCTCGCCCTGTGCAGTCGTCGTTGTGGAGACCACGGTCGTGGCGCCGGCCGCGATGACCTGGACCTTCGGCAGCAGCACGCGGGTGACTTCCTGGCCGGACCCCCCGCGTCCCGCTGCGATGGTGAGGAAGACGGCGACCTCGGCGCCTGGCTCGACGAAACCGGCGACCCGCGCGGGATCGCCGAGCTGGACGCTGACGGCGAGCTTGCCGTCCGGGATCGGCAGCGCGTTGGCCGCCGTCCGGTCACCGAACTTGTCCTGCAGGATCTGCTCGCCCACGAAGATGGGGGCCAGCGCGACCTTGTCCGCGATGGGGCTGATGTCGCTCAGTGCTCCCTGGGCCGCGGACGCGCGCGACACCGTGCGCTTCTCCAGCGCCCCGGCGCTCTGGGCGTCCTGGGCGCTCGTCCCGGCCGCGATGGGAGCCGTGGCCACCAAGACCTGGACCGGCTGCTGGTCAGCGATCGCGCGGTCGTTCACACCGTTGACGTAGAGGAACACCATCGTCGTCCCTATCGCCGCTACTGCGAGTGCGGCGACCAAGAGGAGAGTCCGACGGCCCATGATCCCTTCAATCGGTTGATTTTCGGCGAGATTGAGGCGCGGACGGGCCTCGCCGACCGGCGACGAGACCTCCGCGCTCACCGCGTCGCCCTTTCGGCGCGGATCCCGCGCCTGCCCTGAGGCACGACCGGGTACGACCGTAACGACGAACGGCGGGCAGGTTACCGGTTTGACCCAATCTTTCCTACGGCGTGTCACTCTCGGTAATCAGAGTCACCCGGCTGGGCCACCGTACGCCGGTGTGCGGGGTTCAGGAGTAGAGCGCGTCCACGTCCCCGGCGTACTCCTTCATGACCACGTTGCGCTTGAGCTTCAGTGACGGCGTCAGGGCCCCGTTGCTCTCCGTGAAGTCGACCGGAAGGATCTTGAAGCGCTTGATCGACTCCGCCTTGGAGACGGCCTTGTTCGCGTCGTCCACGGCCTGCTGGATCTCGGCCAGCACGTCGGGGTCCTCCGCGGCCGCGGCGAGCGTCAGCGGCTCCCGGCCGTGCTGCTGCAGCCAGGCCGGCAGGGCCTCCTCGTCGAGCGTGATCAGGCAGGCGATGTAGGGCTGGGCGTCGCCGACGACCATGCACTGGCTGACGAGCCGGTGCGAGCGAAGTCGGTCCTCGAGCACGCCGGGGGCCACGTTCTTTCCCCCAGCGGTGACGATGATCTCCTTCTTGCGCCCGGTGATCCGCAGGAAACCGTCGGCGTCGAGCTCGCCGATGTCGCCGGTGTGGAACCAGCCGTCGGTGATGGCCTCAGCGGTGGCCTCGGCATTGCGGTAGTACCCCGTGAACACGTGCGCGCCCTGCACCAGCACCTCGCCGTCCTCGGCGATCCGCACCGTCACGCCGGGCAGCGGGCGGCCGACGGTGCCGATCTTGATCAGGCCAGGTGTGTTGACCGTCGAGGCGGCCGTCGTCTCCGTGAGGCCGTAGCCCTCGAGGACCGTGAGGCCGATGCCGCGGTAGAAGTGCCCGAGCCGAGGGCCGAGGGGCGCTCCGCCCGAGACCGCCCAGCGGACCCGTCCACCCAGTGCGGACCGGAGCTTGGTGTAGACGAGCTTGTCGAACATGGCGTGCTTGGCGCGCAGGCCGAAGCTCGGTCCACCCTGGTCCAGGGCCTCGCTGTAGGCGATCGCCGTGTCCGCGGCGGACCGGAAGATCCGGCCCTTGCCCGCCGCGTCGGCCTTCAGCTCCGCGGAGTTGTACACCTTCTCGAAGACCCGCGGCACGGAGAGGATGAACGAGGGGCGGAACGTCGCCAGGTCCTCCAGCAACCGCTTGACGTCGGCGGTGTGGCCGAGCTTGCCGCGGGCCATGACCACGCCCACCTGGATCACCCGCGCGAACACGTGCGCCAGCGGCAGGAAGAGCAGCGTCGCCGCGTCCTGCTCCTGGAACACGGCCGACAACGTGGCCTCGCTGTCCTTGACGCTGAGGACGTTGGTCAGCTCGAACAGGAAGTTGCCGTGGGTCAGCTCGCAGCCCTTGGGCCGCCCCGTCGTCCCGGACGTGTAGATGATCGTGGCGAGGTCGTCCGGTCCGCGCGTCGACCGCCGCTGCTCGAGCGTCGCGTCCTGGACCTTGCTCCCTGCAGCGCCGAGCGCGAGCAGCCCACCGCCGTCGATGACCCAGACCGACGAGAGCTCCGGCAGGTCGCTGCGCACCTGGTCGACGACGTCGGCGTGCACCGCCGTCTCGACGAAGCACGCCACCGCGGCCGAGTCCTGCAGGATCCACTGCACCTGCTCGGCCGCGGAGGTCTCGTAGATCGGCACCGTGACTGCGCCGGCATGCCAGATCGCGAAGTCGACCAGCGTCCACTCGTAGCGGGTCGTGCTCATCAGACCGACCCGGTCCCCGGGGCGGATACCGGCCTCGACGAGCCCCTTCGCCACCGCCGTCACATCGGCGAGGAACTCCGCGCAGGTGACGTCCTCCCAGCCCTCGATGGTCCGTCGCGCAAAGGCCACTCGGTCCGGCTCGTCCCGGGCGTTGCCGATGATCACGTCGGAGAGGTTGCCGCTGCTCGCGGGCTCCACCAGCACCGGAGAGGCGTACTCGCGCACCGTCATCGCTCCTTGGCAGAAGGGCTTCTTGACCGGATCGTGACCCTAACCGACTCGCGCGGTCGCACAGTGCGCAATCGGCGGAAACCGGCTTCCTGGGGGGATGCTTGGTCCATGCCGCAGTTGGACATCGCCGACGACACCTTCGTGGTGGCCGAGCCAGGCGTGGTGGCGGCGCTGGTCGCCGACCCTCAGACCTGGCGTGCCTGGTGGCCGGACCTGCGCCTCGAGGTGACCGCGGACCGGGGCGGCCAGGGCGTGCAGTGGGCCGTGACCGGGGCCCTCGCCGGCAGCATGGAGGTCTGGCTCGAGCCGTACGCCGACGGGGTGCTCGTGCACTACTACTTGCGCGCGGACCTCCCGCGTGGGGAGAGCGTCCGCGCTGCCCGCGAGCGCCGCCGCCGGGACTGGAAGCGCCGCATCCACGCTGTGAAGGACCGCCTCGAGGCCGG
Organism: Actinomycetota bacterium; assembly: GCA_030841185.1. Classification (GTDB taxonomy): domain Bacteria; phylum Actinomycetota; class Actinomycetes; order JACCUZ01; family JACCUZ01; genus JAVEDB01. Next base: position 6,566 of record JAVEDB010000153.1, on the reverse strand, counting down.
CCGGGAGCCCGGGCGCCCCCGCGAGGAACCAACGGACATCAAGGACATCCTCCGTCATGCCGAGTGACCCTGATATGACGCACGTCCTGACGCAGTGCCCGCGGTGTGGCGCGCCCGTGCGCGGCCACGCCGACTGGTGCACACTCTGTTACACCGATCTTCGCCCGGCACCGGAGCCCGAGCCGCAGCCGGAACCGGCCGTGGGCGAGGCCGGGCTGCCGGCGGTCGCAGCCGACCCCAAGGGCAAGCACGCCCGCCGGGCACCGCTGGAGGACGAGCCGGCACCCAGCCCGGCCGGCATCAGCAAGGACGGTCTCAACGTCGACGCCATGTTCGCCCTCCTCGCGGCCGAGTCCACCGCGCCGCTGGGCCGGCTGTCGGGTCGCCTTGACACCAAGGGTGCGCAGCTGACCCTGATGGTGGGCGGTCTCGTCGCCGTCGTCGCGGTCATGCTGGTCCTGATGTTCATCGGCGGCCTGTTCGTCTGAGCGCCGTCCCGGGCCTACCGGTAACCTCACCCGCGTCAGCAGCGGGCCGGCCCGGAAGGAATCACGCGATGGCGGAGCGCACCGAGTCGACGATCACCATCGATGCGCCGCCGAGTGAGGTGATGGATGTCATCGCCGACTTCGAGGCCTACCCGGAGTGGACCGGCGCCGTGAAGCAGGCCGAGGTTCGTTCCTCGTCGTCGAACGGGCGGGCCAAGGAGGTCTACTTCGACCTCGACGCCGGCGCCATCAAGGACCAGTACACCCTCGCCTATACGTGGAAGGGCGACAAGGAGGTGCGCTGGAGCCTGGTCGAGGCCGAGCAGATCATGAAGGCGATGGACGGTTCGTATCTGCTCGATGACAACGGTGACGGTACGACGACGGTGACCTACCAGCTCGCCGTCGACGTCAAGATCCCGATGCTCGGCATGATCAAGCGCAAGGCGGAGAAGGTCATCATCGACACGGCGTTGAAGGAGCTCAAGAAGAGAGTGGAGGGGTAGCCCTGCGCCTCATCCTGTTCACGGGCAAGGGCGGCGTCGGCAAGACGACCGTAGCGGCGGGCACGGCAGCCCTGGCCGCGGCGCAAGGACGCAAGACGCTGGTGCTCTCGACCGATCCGGCGCACTCACTCGGCGATGCGTTCGGTGCACCGGTCGGGGCGGAGCCGACCGAGCTCGACACCGGGCTCTTCGTCCAGCAGGTCGACGCCCAGGCGCGCTTCGAGCGATCGTGGCAGGAGGTGCAGGGCTACCTGCTGTCCGTGCTGGCCGCCGCCGGGGTCGACCCGATCGAGGCCGAGGAGCTGACGGTCCTGCCCGGGGCGGACGAGGTGCTCGCGCTGCTCGAGGTGCGCGACCAGGTGCGTTCCGGTCGCTGGGACGTGGTCGTCGTCGACTGTGCGCCGACCGCGGAGACGCTTCGGCTGCTCGCCCTGCCTGACGCCCTCGGCTGGTACATGGAACGCGTCTTCCCGATGGAGCGGCGGGTCATCCGCTCGCTTCGCCCGGTCCTGGGAAAGGTTGCGGGCGTCCCGATGCCTCGCGACCGGGTGTTCGACGCGGTGGAACGGCTGCACGGGGAGCTCCGCGAGGTACGCGCGGTCCTGACCGCCCCGGCCGCCTCGGTGCGGTTGGTGCTGACGCCCGAGGCGGTCGTGGTGGCCGAGGCGCGCCGGACCCTGACCTCGCTGTCCCTGTTCGGCTACCGGGTCGACGCCGTCGTCGCCAACCGGGTCTTCCCGCCGGGCGACGACGCCTGGCGGGCTGGGTGGGTCGCGGCGCAGGCGGTGCAGCTCGCCGAGGTCGAGGCGTCCTTCGCTCCCCTTCCGGTGTTCCGCGCGGCCTACCGGCCGGCTGAGCCGGTCGGCATCGCGGCGCTCGTCGAGCTGGCGACAGAGACCTACGGCGCGGTCGACCCGTTCGCCGCGCCCACCGGTGCCGATCCGGTCCAGGTCGACCGCTCCGGCGACGAGTTCGTCCTTTCCCTCGCCCTACCGCTCGCCGACCGCGACACGACGGACCTCTCGCGCGTCGGCGACGAGCTCGTCGTGACCGTTGGTGGCCACCGCCGGGTGCTGGCCCTGCCCAGCGCCCTCCGGCGCTGCACCGTCGCCGGTGCGGCCCTTCGCGACGGCCGCCTTCGCGTCCGGTTCGAGCCCGACCCGACCCAGTGGAGGTCCCTGTGACCCAGCCGGAGCAGGACCACGGCTCGATCGGGGAGGAGGCGGCGCGCCTCGCGGAGGCCGTCCAGGCCTGGTTGCACGGTCGCTCCGGCGAGCACTCCGAGGGTCATGACGAGGCGTCTCCCGAGTGCACCGTCTGCCCGGCCTGCCGGCTGCTGAGACTCGTCCGTTCCGCACGCCCCGAGGTCTACGAGCATCTGGCAGACGCCGCCGCCTCCCTGAGCGCTGCGATCCGTGAGCTGGCTGCCGACGGGGAACAGGCGGCGCCCCGTCGCGGCGGCGTCGAACACATCGATCTCGGCTAGGGACAGCGGGAAGAGGACCATGGGACTCACGGTCGGGGTGGACATCGGCGGCACGAAGGTCGCGGCCGGTGTCGTGGACGAGCAGGGGAAGATCCTTGCCGAGGAACGGCTTGACACCCCTGCCCTCGACGCCGACGCGGTGGTCGCGACCATCGTGGGCGCCATCCAGACCCTGCGGAAGCAGTACCCCGTGGAGGCGGTCGGTCTGGCCGCACCCGGCTTCGTCGACGAGGCACGCGCCGTCGTGCGGATCGCGCCGAACATCCCCGGGTGGCGCGACCGTCCCCTCAAGGCCGACGTCGAGTCACGGACCGGCCTCCCGGCGTTCGTCGAGAACGACGCGAACGCCGCTGCGTGGGCGGAGTCGAAGCACGGCGCGGGTCGTCACGAGGAGACGCTCGTGATGGTGACCGTGGGCACGGGCATCGGTGGGGGGATCGTGATCGACAACCACCTGTTCCGGGGCCGGTTCGGTGCCGGCGCCGAGATCGGGCACATGAAGGTCGAGTCCCGCGGCCGGCCTTGCGGCTGCGGCCAGCGCGGCTGCTGGGAGCAGTACGCGTCGGGGCAGGCCCTGGTACGCGAGGCGCGCACCAGGGCCGCCGAGAACCGCGACCGCGCGAGCGTCCTGCTGTCCTACGGCGACGGGACCCCCGAGGGCATCGAGGGGCTGCACGTGACGCAAGCGGCCAAGCAAGGAGACGCCGTCGCGGTGGAGGCGTTCTCCGCCGTCGGCAGCTGGCTCGGCGTGGGCCTGGCGGACCTCGTCGCGGTGCTCGACCCGGGCCTGTTCGTGATCGGCGGCGGCGTCTCGGAGGCCGGTGACCTGTTGCTGGGGCCGGCCCGGCGGGCGTTCCTGGACAACCTCAGCGGTCGGGGCTTCCGGCCGGTCGCGGACATCCGTCCGGCTGAGCTGGGCAACGACGCCGGCATGGTGGGGGCCGCCGACCTCGCCCGGCAGTAAGACGCGGCGGCCCGGCCCCCACGTCAAGAACCAGCAAAGTCTGCCGATAGGCACGTAGCGATCGCCGACGCGCTGTCCCGGATCGGCCTCGGGTCGGGCGTCGAGTTGTTACCGTCCACCGGGACGTCGAGGGGCAGGAACGCACATGAGTGTTCGTCGGGTGCCCGGCGAGCGGGGTGCAGCCGCTGTCGAGTTCGCCCTCGTCGTACCCATCCTGCTCGCCGTGATGTTCGGCATCATCGACTACGGCCTGTGGTTCAGCGACTCGTTGAGCGTCCGGCAGGGAGTCGACGAGGGCGCCCGGGCAGCCGTGGTGAACGACTTCGGCAGCTGCTCGTCCGGCAGCGCGGGCGAGCGGACGGCCTGCCTCGTGAAGGACCGGATCGCGGCGAACGGCGGCACGGCGTACGTCAAGGTCGTGGTCACCGGGCCGCCGTCCACGAGCGGTCCCGGCGCCGCCGATGACTGGACCAAGGGCGGCCAGCTGCTCGTGTGCGGCATGGTCAAGGAGATCGGCCTCACCGGCCTGACCCCGATGCCCAAGGACGGGCTCATCACCAGCCAGGTGACCAAGCGGGTCGAGGTGACCAACACGCCCGCATCGGTGGCGGCCTACGCGGACACGCCGCCGTCCGGGGCGGACTGGGCGTGGTGCACATGACCCGGCGGCTGCGTGGCCGGGCTTCGGCAGCTCGCGACGACTCCGGCCTGATCGCGGTAATCGTCGCCCTGTTCGCGATCGTGATGTTCGGACTCGCTGCCCTGGTGGTCGACCTCGGCGTGGCCCGCGACACCAAGCGACAGGCCCAGACCACCGTGGATGCGGCCGTCCTTGCGGGGGCGGGGGAGCTGTACAGCGAGGCCGGCTCCCTGCAGGTGGACAAGGCGATCGCGGCCGTGAAGGAGTACGCCGCGGCGAACGGGACGCCCATGTCGGACTGGGCGAGCTGCGTCGGGACGCCACCCGCGGGCAACCAGCAGCTCGGATCGGGCACCCCCTGCATCACCTTCGGTGGCATCGCCTCCTCGGGCCGGCCGACCTCGGTCTACGTGGTGCTCCCGGCGCGGGACAGCCCGGCCTTCTTCGGGGGCATCGCCGGGTTCGGCGGCACGACGATCTCCACGGTCGCCGAGGCGACGGTGGAACAGACGGTCAGGGACGCGGTCTGCGGGTTGTGCATCCTGGGATCCGGATCGCACCGAGTCCAGAACGGCGAGCTGCGGGCCCTCGGCGGCAACATCCGGGTCAACGGCGACGTGGACCTGAGCCCCAACGGCCACGTCAGCACGGACAAGGAGATCTTCGTCGAGGGGTCAGTGACGGTGCCCGGCAACTTCACGCCGGCTGCGAACCAGGGAGCCGGTCCGCTCGCCGACCCACTCGATGCGATTGACCTTCCGGCGATCCCGGCCGGATACCCGGTGAAGACCCAACCCTGCGGTGCCACGGCCGCCAACGGGCCAGGCATCTACTTCTCGATCTCGGGCTATACGCCGACCTGCACTCTCCAACCGGGCCTGTACGTCGTGGCGACACCCGTCGACGCGAGCATCACCGTGAACGCGACGGCCGGTGTCACCCTCTACTTCGTCTGCAAATCCGGCTCGACGGTCGTCCCGTGCTCGCCATGGACGAACCCGGCCGACCGCGGCATGCTCCAGGTCAGCGGCCGGCTGACGATCAAAGCGCCGACGAGCGGGCCGACAAAGGGCATGGCGCTGGTCTACGACCGCGACAACGCGAGCGATCTGGTTCCCGGCGACCAGGCTCTGTCGGTGACGGGAACCATCTACGGGCGCAGCGTCACGATGCGAGCCGGTGGCAGCGACTGCGCGTTCGAGAACTCGCTCATCGTCGTGCGCAGTGTCGACATCAACGGCAACGGGGCCTGTCTCGGCACCACGTACCTGGCGAGTCAGAACGTGCCGCAGCCGATGGGTCCGGCCGGCCTCGGCCTGTCCAAGTAGCCCATCCGGATATCGTCCCGGGGTGAGTGTCGAGCTGCGGGTCCTGACCTACAACGTGCGCTCGCTGCGCGACGACCTGACGGCGGTGGCCGACGTCGTACGGTCCGCGGATCCCGACGTCGTGTGCCTGCAGGAGGCACCGCGGTTCTGGCGGTGGCGGTCGAGGATTGCCGAGCTGGCCCGTCGCTCCGGACTGCTCTACGTCACCGGAGGTCGTACGACGGGTGGGGTCGCCCTGCTCGCGCACCTGCGGGTGGATGTCCACGAGACGCGCGACGGGCTGCTCAGCAAGCACGCACGCCTGCACCAACGAGGCGTCGCGGCTGCCGTCGTGTCACGTTCGGGGGCCCGCCTGCTGGTGGCCAGCGTCCACCTCGGGCTGGACGCGAACGAGCGGACCGGGCACGCCGCCGAGATCCTCGACCTGTTGGGCGGGGTCGGTGCGCCGAATGCCGTGCTGGCCGGCGACCTGAACGAGCCGCCCGGCAGCCCGGCGTGGCAGGCCCTTGAACGGGGAGGCTTCCGCGACCTCCGGCCCGGGTCGGGCAGCACCTTTCCGGCGGTCGGTCCACGGAAGCGCATCGACGCGGTCCTCGCGTCGGGCGACGTGACGGTGTCCGAGTACCGAGTGATGGACGGTCCGGTGGTGGAGCGGGCAAGCGACCACCGCCCCCTGCTCGCCGTCCTGCGCGTCCCCGTGGCGGACTAGTGGGCTAGTCGACCTCGCCCGGGCGCTCGCCCTCCCGGTACTCGGGGACGAGCTCGAGCGCCAGCTGTTCGAGGAAGAGGCCGATGTCGGTCACGATGCCGCGCGCCTGCGCGGATCCCCGGTCGGCCAGCTTGGTCACCGTCGCGGGGTTGATGTCCACGCAGACGAGCGGGATGGAGGCGGGCAGGATGTTCCCGGTCGCCACCGAGTGCAGCATCGTGGCAACCATGATGGTGAAACCCACGCCGGCCAGACCGGCGCGCATCGCGCGCTGGCCCTCGATGACGTCGGTGTAGACGTCGGGCAGGGGACCGTCGTCGCGCACCGAGCCGACCAGCACGAAGTGCTTCCGGTGCGTCACCAGTGCGTGCATCACGCCGCCGGTCAGGACACCGGTCTCGACGGCCTGCGCGATGGACCCGGCCTTGCGGATCTGGTTGATCGC
>JAVEDB010000137.1 GCA_030841185.1 Actinomycetota bacterium | reverse complement strand
CCAGCGTGTCCCACCAGCTCGCGACCCTGGAGAAGAAGGGCTTCCTGCGCCGCGACCCCAACCGCCCGCGGGCCATCGAGGTCCGCGTCCCCGAGGCGCCCACCACCTCTTCGCCGTACGCCGGGAGCCTGGCCGCCGTCACGGAGGACCTGGAGACAGGCAGCGGCGACGCCCGCCCTGCCGCGTCGTACGTCCCCCTCATCGGGCGCATCGCGGCCGGCGGGCCGATCCTGGCCGAGGAGATGGTCGAGGACGTCTTCCCGATGCCGCGCCAGGTCGTCGGCGACGGGACGCTGTTCATGCTCAACGTGGTCGGCGACTCCATGGTCGACGCCGCGATCTGCGACGGCGACTGGGTGATCGTCCGCCAGCAGCAGGTGGCCGACAACGGCGACATCGTGGCGGCCATGATCGACGGCGAGGCCACGGTCAAGACCTTCAAGCGCCGGGACGGCCACGTCTGGCTGATGCCTCACAACCCGGCCTTCGAGCCCATCCCCGGCGATGATGCGACGATTCTCGGGCGTGTCACGGCCGTGATGCGCCGTCTGTAACGGTCAAGAAGGTCACCCGTCTGGCCGATTCCTCATGCGTGACGCTGATCTCGCCGCGCCGTGGGGACGACCCCGGCCCGCTGCCCCCTGGGCGGCCGGGCTACGCCGGGCTGCGCTACTCCGACGTGGCCGAGGCCATGGACGAGGGTTTGCTCATCATGGACCGTCAAGGCCGGGTGCTCGAGTCCAACGAGAACCTGCGGGCGATCGTCGGCTCGACCCAGGAGCGGCTCGCGTCGGTGCAGGTCGACATGCCGTACTGGGAGGTCGTCGACGAGCACGGCGCTCCCCTCGCGGTCGCTGACTACCCCTTCACGCTGGCGGTCACCGAGGGGAAGGCGACGCGGGGCATGGTGCTCGGTATCACCGTGCCCGGCGGCACCCGGCGCTGGGTGCGCATGAACGTCATCCCGATGTCCCCGCCCGAGGGCGAGGACGTCATCGTGATCACCGCTATCGACGTGACCAAGGAGCGGGCCGGCATCGCCGCGCTCGCGGCCGCCGAGCACCGGTACCGCCTCGCCTCCGAGAACGCGCCGATCGGCATCGCGATCGTCGACCCCGACGGGACCCTCATCGACAGCAATGAGGCGCTCTGCCGGTTGCTGGGCTACCGGCGCGAGGACCTAGTCGGGAAGACCTTCCACGAGATCACCCACCCTGACGACCTCGCGGTAGACATCGCGCACGTGCATGAGCTGTTGGAGGGAAGCGCTGACACGTACCGGATCGAGAAGCGCTACCTCACCCAGGAGGGTCGCGTCATCTGGGCACAGCTCTCCGTCGCCCTCGCCCGGGACGAGCACGGGAAGCCGCTGTACTTCATCTCGATGATCGAGGACATCTCGTCGCAGCGGGAGGCGCACCTGGCCCTCGCGCACCGAGCGACGCACGACGAGCTGACCGGACTGCCCAACCGGACGCTGCTGCTCGACCGCGCGCAACAGGCGTTGGCGCAGTCCCAGCGCGACGGCACCTCGGTGGCGCTGCTCTTCTGCGATCTCGATCACTTCAAGCTCGTCAACGACAGTCGCGGTCACCAGATCGGCGACGCTGTGCTCATCGAGACGGCCCGCAGGTTCGCCGGCAACATCCGCGGCGGCGACACGGCCGCCCGGCTCGGCGGCGACGAGTTCGTCGTGCTGTGCCCCCAGCTCGGCTCCCCGCACGAGGTCGAGCGCGTCGCCCAGCGTCTGATCGACATGCTGACCGAGCCCATGTCCGGCGCGCCTGGTGGCGTGACGATGACGGTCAGCGTGGGCATCGCCTTCTCGGGTCCAGGTGTCACCGCGCACGAGCTGCTTCGCAATGCCGACGCGGCGATGTACAAGGCCAAGACCTCCGGCCGGGACCGGTTCGCACTCTTCTCGCCGGACCTGATCTCGCAGGCGACCGAGCGGCTCGACATGGAACGCGAGCTGCGCGACGCGATCAGGACCGAGGCGCTCTACCTCGACTACCAGCCGGTCTGCCGGCTCGCGGACGGCCACGTGATCGGCTACGAGTCGCTGGTGCGCTGGCGGCATCCGCAGCGCGGCGTCCTCAACCCCGCGGTGTTCCTGCCGTTCGCGGAGTCCAGCGACCTCGTGCTCGAGATCGACCGCTGGGTGCTCGAGGAGGCCTGCCGCACAGCCACCGGCTGGGGCAACGGCCCCGATGCGCCCGACCTGACCGTCAACATCTCCGCCCGGCACATCGGCCGCGGCCTGCTCCCCGGCCTGGTCGCGCACGTGCTCCGGGAGTCCGGCTTGCGACCGCAGCGGCTGCTGCTCGAGATCACCGAGACGGCACTGCTCGGCATGACACCGACCGCCGCGAGCGAGCTGGACACGCTCGTGCATCTCGGGGTCAGCCTGGCCATCGACGACTTCGGCACCGGCTACTCGTCCCTCGCGCACCTCGTCGACGTGCCCGCCACCTACGCGAAGATCGACCGCTCGTTCGTCAGCGAGATGACGCGCTCCCCCGCCCGACGCGCGATCGTCGCTGCGGTCATCTCCCTCTGCCAGGCGCTGAACATCACGGTGATCGCAGAGGGGATCGAGGAGGAGGGCCAGCGCGACCTGCTCAGGTCGATGGGCTGCAACTTCGGCCAGGGCTACCTGCTGGGCCGGCCCGGTTCGAAGCTCCGCTGAGCTTCAGGGCTCCCGTACGACGTCAGCCGGGTCCTTGTCCGGCCGGAGCCCTCGCCAGGCCGGGTGCCGCAACCGGTTCGTGCCGGTCCACTCGGTGAAGACCACCTCGCCGACGAGTTTGGGAGTGACCCAGTGCGCGTCCTTCGCGTGCGAGCGGGGCACCTCGTCGTCGAACGGTGACGTCTTGCGCTCCAGCTTGCGCAGCGTGGCAGCGAGGTCGTCGAGCATCCGTGCGGTGAAGCCGGTGCCGACGTGGCCCGCGAAGAGCAGCCGGCCCTCCTCGTCATGCACCCCGATCAGGAGCGAGCCGATGCCGCCTGCCCGGCGGCCCTCGCCCTCCTTCCACCCGCCGATGACCACCTCCTGCATCCGCACATGCTTGGCCTTGATCCAGGCGGCGCCGCGCCGGCCGGGCTCGTAGACCGAGTCCCGCCGCTTCGCGACGACCCCCTCGAGCCCCTGCGCCTCCGACGCGGCGAGTGCGGCCGACCCGTCGCCCTCGAAGGCCGGCGGGGTGGTCCAGCGCGGTGCGTCGAGACCGAGCCCCTCGAGCGCGGCCCGTCGCTCGTCGTACGACTTGGAGATCAGCGACGTGCCCGCGAGGTAGATCAGGTCGAAGGCGAGGTAGGTGACGGGCACCCGGTCGAGCAGCGACGCAGTCGGCCGCTGCACGTGCATCCGCTGCTGGAGCGTGCCGAAGCTGGGCCGGCCCTTCTCGTCGAACGCGACGATCTCACCGTCGAGCACGACCGTGCGGTCCCCGAAGAACTCGGCGAGGCCGCGCAGCTCGGGGTAGGTGCTCACCACCTCTCGGTCGTTGCGCGTCACCACGCGGACCGTCCCGTGGTCCACGTAGACCACGGCGCGCACCCCGTCCCACTTCATCTCGAACGCCCAGCGGTGCTCCTGGTCGGCCGGTGGGAGCGCGCCGGCGGTCGCCAGCATCGGGCGCACCAGCTCGGGCATTGGGTCGGCCTCGGGGTGGGCGGGCGGATCCATCCGGTGGATCATCCACTGGTCCCCGCCGGTCCGGAACAGCGCGTAGCGGCCCTGCGCCTTGGAGCCGTGCAGGACCACCTTGACCTCCGAGTCGCTCCACTTCTCGCACTCGTAGGTGCCGCGATCCCAGATCGTCACCGAGCCCCCGCCGTACTCTCCCTTCGGGATCTCGCCGGCGAAGCTGGCGTACTCCAGCGGGTGGTCCTCGGTGTGGACCGCGAGGTGGTTGCGCTTGGGGTCGTCCGGCACGCCGCGAGGCAGCGCCCACGAGACCAGCACGCCGTCGCGCTCGAGGCGGAAGTCCCAGTGCAGCCGACGCGCGTGGTGCTCCTGGATGACGAAGGTGTCGTCGTTGCCCTTGGGCAGCGGCTTCTTCGGCGGCACGGGCTCGGGCGTGCGCTTCTGGTCACGCTTCTTCCGGTACGCCGTGAGCTTGTCGGCCATGTCAGCCCTCCTGCCCGGTGACGCCCGCCGGATGCGGAGTTCCTCCCGCACAGACTGAAACGTTCGGCACCCATTCTTCGCAGATTGCCATGCTGAACGTTTCAGTCTGCGGGGGTGTCGGCTAGCCGGCGGAGCGCGCCGAGCGCGGTGTCGCGATCGGTCGTGAGCCAGAACGGCGGCAGCGACTCGCGGAGGAAACCGGCGTAGCGGGCCGTCGCCAGCCGGGAGTCCAGCACCGCCACCACCCCCCGGTCGGAGGTGGACCGGATCAGCCGGCCCGAGCCCTGGGCCAGCATCAGCGCGGCGTGCGTCGCGGCGACGGCCATGAACCCGTTGCCGCCCGCGTCGCTCACAGCCTGGGCGCGCGCCGACATCAGCGGGTCGTCCGGCCGGGGAAACGGGATGCGGTCGATCACGACGAGCCGGCAGGCGTCGCCCGGGACATCGACGCCCTGCCAGAGCGAGAGGGTCCCGAACAGGCAGGTCGGCCCGTCGGCGCCGAAGGCGCGCACGAGTGCACCGGTCCGGTCGTCGCCCTGGCAGAGGATCGGCACGTCGAGTCGCTCCCGCATCTCCTCGGCTGCGGCCTGCGCGGCGCGCATCGACGAGAAGAGACCGAGAGTTCGCCCACCCGCGGCGTCGACGAGAGCGGCGAGCTCGTCCATCGACTCGGGCGACGGACCGTCGCGACCAGGCGGGGGCAGCCGGCGCGCGACGTACAGGATGCCCTGCCTGCCGTAGTCGAACGGTGAACCGACGTCGAGCCCGCGCCAGGCCGGCGCATCGTCCCCGGTGAGCCCGACCTGGCGCGCGATCGGGTCGAAGCTGCCGCCGAGCTCGAGCGTGGCGCTGGTCATGACGACGGTCCGGTTGCCGAACAGCGCCTCGCGCAGCAAGCCGCCGACGGCGAGGGGCGCCACCTTGAGGCTCGAGCCGCGGCGCGGGTCGAGCGTCACCCAGGTGACGTCGTACGGCGAGTGCGCGGCGAGCCGTTCGGCGGTGTCGAAGACGGTGCCGACCGCGTCCAGGGCGAACCGACGGACTGCGTCGCCACTGTCCTTCGCCGCCGTTATCTTCGACTGAGCCGCACGGGCGGCGTCCCGGACGAGGGAGACGGCGGCTGCCAGCTGTTCGGGCATCTCGATGACGCGCCCCTCTCGCGTCATGACCAGCGCATCCTGGAGCGCGTCGGCCGCGCCGAGCAGGTCGCCGACCGCGTCCTCGTCGAGCAGCCGTCGGGCCCGGGTCGCTGCCCGCGTCACCATCGCGACCGTGAGCTCGCCGGTCGCGACGCCGGTTACCCGGTCGAACAGCTCGTGTCCCTCGTCGATGACGACGACCTCGTGCTCCGGAAGCAGCTGGAAGGTCTCGAGCGCGTCGATCGCGAGCATGGCGTGGTTGGTCACGACGATCTCGGCGGCCGCGGCCTTCTCGCGGGCCAGCTCGGCGAAGCAGTCCTGCCCGTGCGGGCACTTCTGCGCGCCGATGCACTCGCGGGCGGACACGCTGACCTGGCGCCAGGCGCGGTC
>JAVEDB010000120.1 GCA_030841185.1 Actinomycetota bacterium | reverse complement strand
GCGAGCGCGGGCGTGGCCGGGGTGGCACTGGGGTTCGGCGCGCAGAGCCTGGTCCGTGACTTCCTGTCGGGGATCTTCATGATCCTCGAGGACCAGTACGGCGTCGGGGACCTCATCGACACCGGCGTGGCCGTCGGCACCGTCGAGGAGGTGACCTTGCGCGTGACGCAGCTGCGCGACGTGAGCGGCGTCGTGTGGTACGTCCGCAACGGGGAGATCCTGCGGGTGGGGAACCACAGCCAGGGCTGGTCCACCGCGGTCGTGGACGTACCGCTGGCCGACCCCGATGACGCCCCCAGAGCGGAGGAAGTGATTCGCTCGACGGCCGACGAAATGGCGGAGGAGAAGTCCTGGGATCCGCGGATCCTCGCGGACCCGGTGGTCGGAGTCGAGGCCGGGCCGGGCACTCCGGTGACGATCCGGGTGCTCGTCACGTGCACCCTCAACGACCACGTCGACGTGCAACGAGAGCTGCACGCGCGCATCTCGAGGGCGTTGGAGCAGGCCGGCATCGAGGTGCCGGCCCCCGCAGCCGCCGACGGCGACTAGGCCAGTGCTGCGTCGAGGGTGATCGTCGTGCCGGTCAAGGCTGCGCTGACCGGGCAGTTGGTCTTGGCACCGTCAGCAAAGGTTGCGAACTCCTCCGCGGAGATGCCCGGGACGGCAGCCCTGGTGGTCAGCTTGATGCCGGTGATCCCGGTGCCCGGCTGGAACGTCACATCGGCGGAGGTGTCGATCGTCTCCACGGTGTGACCCGCCTTGGTGAGCTCGTTGGACAGTGCCATCGAGAAGCAGGTGGAGTGGGCCGCCGCGATGAGCTCCTCGGGGCTCGTCACGCCGTTGGCTTCCTCGGACCGCGCGACCCAGCTGACATCGAAGGTCCCGATCCCCGAGGAGGCCAGGGCCACCTGCCCCTTGCCCTCCTTGAGCGAGCCCTCCCAGTGCGCGTTCGCGGTGCGGGTCGTGGCCATGGTGCCTCCATCGAGATTGGGTCCGGTGATCGTCTCCACCCGGCGGACGGGTGTCTTGGACTGTTGCCCAGGTCTGACACGATTGACCCCATGGATATTCCGCAGCAGGAGCGGACCTTCTACGACGTCGTGGGAGGGGAGGAGACGTTCCGCCTGCTCGTGCACCGCTTCTACGCGGGGGTGAGTGAGGATCCCGTGCTGCGCCCGCTCTACCCGGACCCCGACCTCTCGGGTGCCGAGGAGCGGCTCCGGATGTTCCTCGTTCAGTACTGGGGCGGCCCGCGCACCTACTCCGAGCAGCGCGGTCACCCGCGGCTGCGGATGCGCCACGTCACGTTCCGCATCGGCCCCCGCGAGCGCGACGCCTGGCTCGCTCGGATGAGTGCTGCGCTGGACGGTCTCGACCTGCCCGACGGAACCCGCGACACCCTGTGGGACTACCTCGTGATGGCCGCCCAGAGTCTCGTGAACGTGCCGAGCGACCCGGCCGAGGACCCGCTTGACCCCGACGGCCAGCCGGTCACGCCGGGAACCGCGTCGTGAGCGGCTCGGACGACTGGTGGCGCGACGCCGTCATCTACCAGGTCTACGTGCGCAGCTTCGCCGACACGGACGCCACCAGCGTCGGTGATCTGCCCGGCATCCGCTCCCGGCTGCCCTACCTCCGCGACCTGGGCGTGGACGCGGTGTGGGTCACGCCGTTCTACCCCTCCCCCATGGCGGACGGCGGGTACGACGTGGCCAACTACCGTGACGTCGATCCCCTCTTCGGAACCCTCGCGGACGCGGAGTCCCTGATCAGCGACGCCCACGACGCCGGCCTGCGACTCATCGTCGACCTGGTCCCGAACCACACGTCGGACCAGCACGCCTGGTTCCGCGCCGCCCTGGCGGCCGGCCCGGGCAGTCCCGAGCGGTCGCGCTACATCTTCCGGGCCGGGCGCGGCCCGGGCGGCGGCGACCCGCCGACGGACTGGCAGTCCGCCTTCGGCGGTTCGGCCTGGCAGCGAGTGCCGGACGGCGAGTGGTACCTGCACTTGTTCGCACCTGAGCAGCCGGACCTCAACTGGGAGAACCCCGAGGTCATCGAGGAGTTCCACGAGGTCCTGCGGTTCTGGCTCGACCGGGGGGTGGACGGGTTCCGCATCGACGTGGCCAACGCGTTGAAGAAGGACCAGTCCTTCCCCGACCTCGGTCACGCCGAGGAAAGCCTCCTCGAACCCGTCGAAGGGCCGCACCACCCGTTCTGGGACCGCGACGAGGTGCACGAGATCTACCGCGGCTGGCGCCGGGTGATCGACGAGTACGGCGGCGACCGGATCTTCGTCGCCGAGGCCTGGGTGCACTCCCCCGAGCGGTTGGCGTGCTACGTCCGCCCCGACGAGCTGCACACGGCGTTCAACTTTGCGTTCCTGCAGGCGTCCTGGGCCGCGGAGCGGATGCGTCCGGTCATCGACAGCTGCCTCGCCACGACGGCGGCGGTCGGTGCTCCGACGACCTGGGTGCTCTCGAACCACGACGTGACCCGGCACGCCACTCGCTACGCACGGCTCGGCGACACCGCCCCGCCGGGCGGCGAACGACACGTCGAGCCGGACGTGCCGCTCGACCTCGAGCAGGGACTGCGGCGCGCCCGGGCGGCGGTGCTGCTCACGCTGGCGCTGCCTGGCTCGGCGTACATCTATCAGGGCGAGGAGCTCGGGTTGCACGAGGTACTCGACCTCCCGGACGAGGTCCTGCAGGATCCCGTCTGGGAGCGGTCCGGGCACAAGGAGCGCGGCCGGGACGGCTGCCGCGTCCCGATCCCGTGGACCGTTGACGGTCCCTCGCTGGGCTTCGGCGACGGTGCTGCCTGGCTGCCGCAGCCGGCGTCCTGGTCCGGGCTGTCGGTGCAGGCCCAGACCGGAGCGGAGGGCTCGGTGCTCGAGCTCTACCGCGCGGCCCTGCGACTGCGCCGCGAGCAGCCGGCGCTCGGCAGCGGCGCCCTGCGCTGGCTCGACTCCCCGGAGGGCGCGCTGCTCTTCGAGCGGACCGACGGACGCGGCGCCGCCACGCTGTGCGCCGTCAATCTCTCGGCCACTCCGGTCTCGTTGCCGCCGGGGCACCGGGTGTTCCTGGCCAGCGGCCCGCTGGGGCCGGCCGGCGAGCTGGCCCCGGACACGGCGGCCTGGTTGCGACCCGGCCAGTAGCCGGTCGGCGAAGAGGCTCCGGGGCTCGGGGGCACCCTGACCTTTCCGCGAGATCGCCGCCCGCCTCTCAGACTTGTCGCAGGTTGGCCCTAGCGTCACTACCGACAGTCCGGTGGAATCGGCGCGACAGGGCGGCTCGAGGAGAGACATGACGCGACTGACCGAGTTCGTGCTGCACCACCGGCGCTGGGTGATGGTCTTCTGGCTGCTCAGCCTCGCGATCGGCGTCTTCGCCGCGGGCCGCACCAGCAGCCGGCTCAGCGTCGACTTCTCGCTGCCCGGCCAGCCGGGTTACGAGACCGAGAAGCAGATCCTCGCGATCTACCACAACGGCGGCTCCAACCAGCCGACCATCCCGGTGGTCACCGTTCCGGAGGGGACGACGGTTGCAGCCCAGCAGGCGAAGATCACGGCGGTCTTCGACCAGATCCAGGCCGCCCTGCCCGGGGTCCGCATCGTGGACTACGCGCAGACCAGTGACCCCGTCTTCCTCACCAAGGACGGCCGCACGACCTACGCGCTCGTCTACCCGACGCCGTTCCAGAGCTTCTCCGACGTCGGGCCCGACGTCGCCATGCGCCCGATCCTCGAGAAAGCCACGCGGGACACCGGGTTCGACTGGAAGGTCACCGGCTACAACCTGCTAGCGCAGGGGTCGGAGGACCCGCAGGGACCGAGCCTGCTGACCGAGACGCTCCTGGGTGGGCTGGGCGCGCTCGCCGTGCTGGTGTTCGTGTTCGCCTCCTTCCTCGCGTTCCTGCCGCTGGTCATCGCCGCCGTCTCGATCCTGACGACGTTCTCGATCGTGCTCCTCGCGACGTATGTGACCGACATCAGTTTTGTGGTCCAGTTCCTCATCGCGCTGATCGGCCTCGGCGTCGCCGTCGACTACTCGTTGCTGGTCGTGAACAGATGGCGAGAGGAGCGCGCACACGGCCGGGACAACCATGATGCGGTCGTCGTCGCCATGCAGACGGCCGGCCACGCGGTCGTGGCGAGTGCCGGCACCGTCGCCATCAGCCTGTGTGCCCTGCTGGTGATCCCGGTGCCGTTGCTTCGCAGCATGGGCATCGGCGGCATGCTCATCCCGCTCGTCAGCACGCTGGTGATCCTGACCCTCCTCCCCGCGCTGCTGGGTGGAGCCGGCCCACGTATCGACTGGCCGAAGATCCGGCACGAGGGTGCGCCGTCACGGGCCTGGTCGGCCTGGGCGCGCCTCGTCGTACGCCACCGCTGGGTCGCCGCCGGGATCGCGACTGCGATCCTGGCCGCTCTCATCGTCCCGGTCTTCGGCATCAAGATCGGGCAGGCACAGACCGACTCGCTCGCACGGGGCGGCCCGGCGTACGAGAGTCTGCAGACGCTGAAGAAGGGCGGCGTACCCGCGGGGATCGTCTCGCCGCTCGAGATCCTCGTGAAGAGCGCGGACCCGGCCGGCACTGCGGTCAAGGCAGTCGTCGTGGCCAAGGGCGTCGACGGTGTCGCGGCGGCGTTCGCCCCCGACAACGGCCACTGGCGCAAGGACGGCACGGCGATGGTCGGGGTCATTCCCGTCCGAGAGCTCGTCGACTCCGACAACGCCCAGGTCGCGGCCCGGCTCGACCAGGCCCTCAAGCGCGTCCCCGGTGTCGTGGGGGTTGCCGGGGCGGGGGCGACCGTCCTCGACTACATCTCGGCGGTCTACAAGAAGTTCCCCTACTCGCTGGGACTCATCGCCCTGGTGACGTTCATCCTGCTCGTGCGCACCTTCCGTTCCCTCGTGCTGCCGTTGAAGGCGGTCATCCTCAACGTCATCTCGGTGAGCGCCACCTTCGGCGCGACCGTGCTGTTCTGGCAGCAGGGCCACGGGTCCGAGCAGATCTTCGGCATCCACGGGACCGGAGCCGTGACGTTCTGGTTGCCGGTCCTGATCTTCGCGTTCCTGTTCGGCCTCTCGATGGACTACGAGGTGTTCATCCTGGCCCGGATGCGTGAGGCCTACGACAAGACCGGCGACACCGATGCGGCCGTGGTCGAGGGACTGGCTCGCACCGGACGGCTGGTGACCGGCGCGGCGATGATCCTGTTCCTGTCTTTCGTCGCACTGACCGCGTCACCCGGCACAGACATCAAGGTCTTCGCCAGCGCGCTCGGGATCGGCATCCTGCTCGACGCGACGATCGTCCGGGCCCTGCTCGTCCCCGCGTTGGTCTCGCTGTTCGGCCGCTGGAACTGGTGGCTGCCCGCGTGGGTGGCCCGGCCGCTGCTGGTCCGGCCGCACGCCGCAATTCCCGAGCCGCGCCGGCCGGTGCGCGACCTCGACCACGACGACTCGCTGATCGGCTAGTCGGCGGCCGGCTCCTGATAGCGGCCGAGGAAGGCGCGCTCCTCGGGGCTGACCCGGCGCGGGCGGCCGGCCACCAGGTCGAACGGCACGAGCACGGAGGCCGCGCGGGCGAACACCGTGTCGTCGTCGTGGACCTCGTAGCGGAGCTCGAAGGACGCGCCCTTGATGGCGGCGGTCCACAGGTCGATGTCCACGCCACGGGGGTGGTAGACGAGCGGGCGGCGGTAGTCGATCTCGTGCCGCGCCACCAGCACCCCTTCGGACAGAGCCTTCGCCCCGAGCTCGGCCCCGATCGTGAACAGCATGTCGACGCGCGCCTCCTCCAGGTACGTGAGGTAGACGACGTTGTTCACGTGACCGTAGGCGTCCATGTCTGACCAGCGCATCGGGCAGTGGAAGGTGTGTCTCCGGCCGCGCGTCGCACCGGTCATGGCTCGGATCAGCCCCGGGTCAGCTTGCGATAGGTGGCCCGGTGCGGGCGCGCGGCGTCGGGACCGAGCCGCTCCACCTTGTTCTTCTCGTACGACTCGAAGTTGCCCTCGAACCAGAACCATTGCGAGTCGCCTTCGTACGCGAGGATGTGCGTGGCCACCCGGTCGAGGAACCACCGGTCGTGAGACACCACCACGGCGCAGCCCGGGAACTCCAGCAGTGCGTTCTCGAGCGAGGACAGCGTCTCGACGTCGAGGTCGTTGGTCGGCTCGTCGAGAAGCAGCAGGTTGCCGCCCTGCTTCAGGGTCATCGCAAGGTTCAGCCGGTTGCGCTCACCGCCGGACAGCACGCCCGCAGGCTTCTGCTGGTCGGGACCCTTGAAGCCGAACGCGGAGACGTAGGCCCGGGACGGCATCTCGACCTGGCCGACCTTGATGTAGTCCAGCCCGTCCGACACGACTTCCCAGAGCGACTTCTTGGGATCGATGCCACCGCGGTTCTGATCGACGTACGAGATCTTGACGGTCTCACCGACCTTGATGGAACCGGCGTCTGCCTGCTCCTCCCCGATGAGCATCTTGAACAGCGGCGTCTTGCCGGCGCCGTTCGGCCCGATGACACCGACGATGCCGTTGCGCGGCAACGAGAAGGACAGGTCCTCGATAAGGATCCGGTCGCCGAAGCCCTTCGTCAGCTTGTCCGTCTCGACGACGACGGTGCCGAGCCGCGGGCCCGGCGGGATCTGGATCTCCTCGAAGTCGAGCTTGCGGGTCTTCTCGGCCTCCGCTGCCATCTCCTCGTAGCGCTCCAGGCGGGCCTTGCTCTTGGCCTGGCGCCCCTTCGCGTTGGAACGAACCCACTCGAGCTCGTCCTTCAGCCGCTTCGCCCGCTTGACGTCCTTCTGCCCCTCGACCTTGAGGCGGGACTGCTTCGTCTCCAGGTACGTCGAGTAGTTGCCCTCGTAGGGGTAGGCCCGGCCGCGGTCCAGCTCGAGGATCCACTGGGCGACGTTGTCGAGGAAGTACCGGTCGTGCGTGACGGCCACCACGGTCCCGGCGTACTTCTCGAGGTGGGACTCCAGCCACTGCACGCTCTCCGCGTCCAGGTGGTTGGTGGGCTCGTCGAGGAGCAAGAGGTCGGGCTGGCTCAGCAGCAGCTTGCAGAGCGCGACACGGCGGCGCTCCCCACCGGAGAGGACCGACACGTCGGCGTCAGGCGGTGGGCAGCGCAGGGCGTCCATGGCCTGCTCGAGCTGGGAGTCCAGGTCCCAGGCGTTCGCGTGGTCGAGGGCCTCCTGCAAGGTGCCCATCTCGGTCAGCAGCTCGTCGCTGTACTCCACCGCCATCTTCTCGGCGATCTCGTTGAACCGGTCGAGCTTGCCCTTGATCCCCGCGACGCCTTCCTCGACGTTGCCGAGGACGTCCTTGTCCTCGTTGAGCTCGGGCTCCTGCTGGAGGATCCCGACGGAGTAGCCGGGGCTGAGCAAGGCGTCGCCGTTGGAGGGGTGGTCGAGCCCGGCCATGATGTGCAGGACCGTCGACTTCCCGGCACCGTTGGGCCCGACGACGCCGATCTTGGCGCCGGGCAGGAACGACAGGGTCACGTCGTCGAGGATGACCTTGTCGCCATGGGCCTTGCGGGCCTTGCGCATGCTGTAGATGAACTCCGCCATGCCACCAGAGTAGGTGCCGCGCGGGGGTTGACCGAATCAGGCGGCATCCTGCTCGTGGGGGTCGTCGAGCACCTCACCCGTCGCCGGGTCGAACGCGGTCTCCTCGTCGAGCTCTCTCGCGAGCGCCGCCATCGCCTGCCGCTCCGGGCTGGTGACGCCGTTGGTCGCCTTGAGGAACGTCGAGGTGCCCCACGAGAGGTCGTGGCCGAGTGCGCGTGCCTCGATGTCGATGGAGGTGCGCTGCACACCCTCCTTGTCGTCGTAGGAGCTCACCCGCAAGCGACCGTGTACAACAAGGGGCTGGCCCTTCGTGACCGAGCTCTTGACGTTCTCGGCCAGCGTGCGCCAGCACGACACCGTGTAGAACGCCGTGGCGCCGTCGCGCCACTCGCCGAGCCCCTTGTCGAAGCGCCGCTCGGTCGAGGCGAGCCTGAAGCTCACCACCCGCGCGCCGTTGGACACCACCTTCTCCTTCGGATCGGTGGCCACGTTGCCGGCAACCGTCACGACTGTCTCGTTCACATCAGCCTCCTGTCCCGGGCGACGAAGGATCGCCGCTCACCCGGCACCGTGGCGTCAGACGCCGCCCACTCGGAAGCGGGCGCACGACGTCTGTGGGCAATCAACCAGTCAGGCGTGCCTGTGCATCAATGCTCAGCCGCTGCGGGCCCGGTCGACCGCGTCGCGCGCGACGTCGTGCCGGGCCAGCTCCGCCTCGACCGGCGCGAGCACCTCGCGATCGGCGACATCAGCGATTGCCGCCCGCAGCCGGGTCTCGGCACGGCGTCGTCGTCGCACCGCTCCCGCTGCCGCAACCAGCCGCCCGACCGACGCGAGCAGCAGCCCGAGCACCACGCCGCCGACCAGCAGCAGCGTGGGCACCGCGAGTCCCCGCCACTCGGGCGTCGGGGGGTCGGGCAGCCGCAGGTAGCTCCCGAAGCCAAGCAGGGCCAGCCAGCCGGCGCCGGTCAGGGCCGCCGCGACCAGCAACCACTGCGCCGCTCCCGCCAGCCGCCACCACAGCGGCGTCCGATCAGCCTTGAGATCGATGCGTACGACGGCGGCGTCCAGCTCGTCCCGCAGACTGCCTGAGCTCTGCCCGGCGGCACGACGTACGGCGTCCTGCCACACCGGCGGCAGGCCCTCACCTGCCGCCTCGACCACCCGGCGTACGGCCGTCTCCACCTGTGCCTTTTGCACCGGCGTGGCCTCGGGCACCGAGGACCGCACCATCGAGCGCACCACGCGCCGGTCTCCAGAACCAAGGTGCAGCCGGCGCAGCGTGTTGGGCCGCAGCCGATGCACCCATCGGGTCGGGGGCCACCCGACCGCACCAGCTGACCGCATCCGCCAGGACTGCTCGACGGCAGCCGCGATGACCGGTACGCCCGCCGACGCGGCCAGCGCGTCGATCAGCTGGGCCCGCGCGGCCTTGCCGGGCGACTCCGGTGTCTGCTGGGCCACGTCCTCGGACAGCGCTTCGGCCACCGCCTCGACATCGGCGACCAGCCGGTCGTTACGGGCGCGGCGGACCCGCACCGCCTCGGCCAGGGCCGCGCGCAAGGTGTCGAGACCCACGCCCGTCTTGGCCGACGTGGTGAGCAGCTTCGTGCGGCCCAACCCGTCCTCGTCGAGGAGGTGCCGCAGGTCATCGGCGCAGGCGGCCGCCGCGAACGGGTTCAGGGTGTCGGTCTGGTTGAGGACGACCAGGGTCACGCCGGCATGGCCGGCCAGCCGGCGCAGGTAGCGCTCGTGCAGCACCGCGTCGGCGTACTTCTGCGGGTCGACCACCCAGACCAGCAGGTCCACGAGGTCGACGAGCCGGTCCACCTCGCGCCGGTGGTCGACGGCGGTCGAGTCGTGGTCGGGGAGGTCGAGCAGGACCAGGCCCTGCAGATCCTGCTGTCCCCCTGCCGTCAGGTCGCTCTCCTGCCAGAACGTCTGGCGGCGCGGAACCCCGAGCCAGTCGACCAGCGGCGCGCCCCCCTCGAGCCCCCAGACGCAGGCATGCGCAAGGGCGGTCGTGGGACGCCGCACGCCGACCGGGGACACGTCGGCGCCGGCGAGCACGTTGAACAGCGAAGACTTCCCGCTGCCGGTTGCGCCGGCCAGGGCCACGACGGTGTGCTCACCGGAGAGCCGCAGCCGCTCCCCCGCCCGGAGCGCGACCTCGCGGGCCCGTTCGACGACCGCGGGGTCCGCACGCCCGTCGACGGCCGCCAGGGCCTCGTCGAGTGCGGCCAGCATGGCGGGAAGGTCGGCACGGCGATGGCGCCCGCGCAGCAACCGCGGCGTCACCGCGCCTCCTCGATGTTCTGCGCCGCGGCGCGCAGACCGGCGCCTGCGTCCTCGTCGATCTCGATCGCATCCAGCCGTCGGGTGAAGCGGTCCCGCTCGGCTTCCAGCAGGGCGGCGACCCGCCGGTGCAGGTCGTCGCGAGCGGTCGCCGAGAGGCTTCGCACCGCCTGGTCGCCGAGCACGGCTTCGAGGATCTTCTGACTCAGCGCGGACGCACCGCCGGCGATCGCCACCTCGCCGGCGACCAGGCCGCCCGTGTGCGCGAACACGACGATCATCGCCAGCAGACCGAGGCCGTTGACCCCGAAGGCGAGGTAGCGCGCGGTTG
>JAVEDB010000116.1 GCA_030841185.1 Actinomycetota bacterium | reverse complement strand
AGGGGCCGCGCTGCGGCACCACCTCGAGGGTGATGTTCAGGTAGCCCTGGACGAACGCCCCGCCGATGGCCCCGGCCTGGTGCGGGTCGTTGCTGTTGGCGTTGCGCAGCCCGGCGAGCAGGCACGGATACTCCGGCGCGTACTTCGCGAGGACCTGGAGGATCGGGCGGCTCACCTGCCCCAGCTCGATGATCCGGTTCTCGTTCTCGCTGAGGATCTCGCGCGCCGTCGTCGCGAACCCGGTCGTGCCGGCCAGGAACCCGGCGTACACCTGCGCCCGCTCGGAGAACGTCGTCATGGTCACCGCCTGGTTGCGGAGCAGCCGCAGCAGGTCCGGCGCCGCATCGGCGTAGATGGGCAGGACGTTCGCGAGTCCGGTGATGTCGGCGTTCAGGGTCACCAGGTGCGGGTTGAGCTGGGCGAAGTAGCGGTCGACCCGGACCAGGTTGTCGCCGAGGGAGTTGCCCTGGCCCTCGAGCGCCGTCGACAGCGCGTTGAGCGTGGCGTTCAGCTTCGCGGGCTGGATCGTGCGCAGCAACGGCAACAGGTCGGCGAGGACGCGCTCGAGCTCGATGGCGACCGCGGACCGGTCCTGGGAGATGACGTCGTGGGCGCGGATCGGGCGGGCCGGGTGCGCAGGCACGATCAGGTCGACGAACTTCTCGCCGAACAGGGTCTTGGGCAGCAGCCGGGCGCTGACGTTCGACGGGATCAGCCGGACCGAGTCGGGGTTGAGCGCGAGGTCGACGGTCGCGTGGTCGCCGTTCGAGGACACCGAGCGGACCTCGCCCACGATGAGGCCACGGACCTTGACGTCGGCCGGCGGCGCCAGCTGGTTGCCCACCTTGTCGGTCTGCAGGGTGACGTGGACGACATCGACGAACGCCTTGTTGTAGATCGCGACCGTGAGCCCGACGAGCAGCGCGATGACGACCAGGAACACGACTCCGTAGATGCGCAGCATCACCTGTTGTCCGACCCCGCTTCGGGCCCGCGCCTTCATCAGCACGGCGTCACCCCGCGATCCGGACGGTCGTGGTGGCCCCCCAGATGGCCAGGCTCAGGAAGAAGTCCACCAGGTTGATCGCGACGATCGACGTACGCACCGCCTTGCCGACGGCCACGCCGACGCCGGCCGGACCGCCGCTCGCGGTGTAGCCGTAGTAGCAGTGGATCAGGATGATGACGACCGCGAAGACCATCACCTTGCCGAACGACCACAAGACGTCGCCGGGCGGCAGGAACAGGTGGAAGTAGTGGTCGTACGTGCCCTTGGACTGCCCGTAGTAGCCGGTGGCGATGAGGCGGGTGGCGGCGTACGACGAGAGCAGCCCGATCACGTAGAGCGGGATGACCGCGACGAACCCGGCGATCATGCGGGTGGTGACGAGGAATGGCAGCGAGGGCACGCCCATCACCTCGAGGGCGTCCACCTCCTCGCTGATCCGCATCGCGCCGAGCTGGGCCGTGAACCCGCAGCCCACCGTGGCGGCCAGGGCCAGGCCGGCGACCAGCGGTGCGATCTCCCGGGTGTTGAAGTAGGCCGAGATGAACCCGGTGAACGCAGAGGACCCGAGCTGGTTGAGCGCCGCGTAGCCCTGCAGGCCGACCTCGGTGCCGGTGAAGAACGCGAGGAACGCGATGACGCCGACCGTGCCGCCGATGACGGTCAGCGCGCCGGAGCCCAGCGCCACCTCACCGAGGAGGCGCAGGACCTCCTTCTTGTAGCGCGTCAAGGTGCGGGGGGTCCAGCTCACGCTCCGGCCGTAGAAGCGCAGCTGACCGCCCAGGTCGTCGAGGGCGTTCAGCGGCTTGCGCGCGATCGACTGAAGGGACATCACATGCCCTTCTGCGGGAAAACTTGGAAGTAGATCGCGGTCATGACGAAGTTGGCGACGAAGAGCAACATGAACGTGATGACGACGGACTGGTTGACCGCGTCACCGACGCCCTTCGGGCCGCCGCCGGCGGTCAGGCCCTTGTACGAGGCCACGATGGCGGCCAGGGCGCCGAACACCAGCGCCTTGAGCTCCCCGACGTAGAGGTCGGGCAGCTGCGCGAGCGCGGTGAACGAGGCCAGGTAGGCGCCGGGCGTTCCGTGCTGGAGAACGACGTTGAAGAAGTAGCCGCCCATCACGCCGACGACCGACACCAGCCCGTTGAGCAGGACGGCGACGAGCATCATGGCGAGCACCCGCGGGACCACGAGGCGCTGGATCGGGGAGATGCCGAGCACCTCCATTGCGTCGATCTCCTCGCGGATCTTGCGCGCGCCGAGGTCCGCGCAGATGGCCGAGCCGCCTGCTCCTGCGATCAGCAGGGCCGTGACGATCGGGCTGGCCTCCCGCACGACGGCCAGCACGCTGGCCGCCCCCGTGAACGACTGCGCGCCCAGCTGGCGGGTGAGCGTGCCCAGCTGGAGGGCGATGACCGCACCGAAGGGGATGCTGACGAGGGCCGTCGGGAGGATCGTGACACTGGCGATGAACCAGGCCTGCTGGATGAACTCCTTGCCCTGGAACGGGCGACGCGGCAGGGCTCGCGTGACGTCGAGGCCCAGCGCGAACAGATTGCCGCTCTGGCGCAGGGCGCCGGTCGCCGGGTTGTTCATGCCCCAGCCTCGGGGGTCAGCGCCTCGGTGCGCTCCGGCCTGACTGCGCCGTCCGGCTGGTGATCGGTCCGGTGGCCGTTCTGGCTGGAGTCGTCGGGGTCCGGCGTGACGATGCCGGTTGCTGTCCCCTGGCTCTCGAACGAGCCGGGTGGCGGTGTCACGTTGTTGTCCTTGCACCACGCGCCGGGCTCGCGCTGGGTGGGACGCGACTTCCCGTCGCTCGTCAGCAGCTGGAGCGGGATGGGCGGCAAGGGCGGCATCTCGTAGCCCGCCGCTTCCTCCTGCGCGAGCTCGTCGGCGTCCTTCTCCTCGGCCATGCCGATGGGACCCTGCCGTTGGGCGTTGAGGAACTGCCGGACCACCGGTTCCTCGCTCGACAGCAGCATCTCCCGCGGCCCGAACATCGCCAGGTGCTGGTGGTAGAGCAGGCCGATGTTGTCCGGGACCGAGCGGGCGGTGTTCACGTCGTGGGTGACGATGAGGAAGGTCGCCTCGATGGCGTCGTTCAGGTCGATGATGAGCTGGTTGAGGTACGCCGTGCGCACCGGGTCGAGACCGGAGTCAGGCTCGTCGAACAGGATGATCTCGGGGTCCAGGACGAGCGCCCGGGCCAGCCCGGCGCGCTTGCGCAAGCCGCCGGAGATCTCACCCGGGAGCTTCGACTCCGACCCGATGAGGCCGACCATGTCCATCTTCTCCAGGACGATGTCCTTGACCTCTGACTCGCGCTTCTTGGTGTGCTCGCGCAACGGGAAGGCGATGTTGTCGTACAGGCTCATGGACCCGAAGAGCGCGCCGTCCTGGAACAGCACGCCGAAGAGCTTGCGGACCTCGTAGAGATCGCGCTCACGCAGCGTGGTCAGGTCGCGACCCTCGATCATGATCGAGCCGCTGTCCGGCTTGAGCAGGCCGACCAGGGTCTTGAGCAGCACCGACTTGCCGGTACCGGACGGACCGAGCATCACCGAGATCTCGCCGGCCGGCAGCGTGAGGGAGACGTCCTTCCAGATCACCTGCCGCCCGAAGGACTTGGTCAGCCCCTCGACCTTGATCTCGACGCCCACCCGGCACCTCACTGGTCGGTTACCCCCGGGTAACGAGGGCGCGACCGATCAGGTCACGCACCGTGCCCGACGCCGGCAGGGGAGGTCGTGCGGCTAACGACAAAGCAGAGGAGCAGGCGGCGCTCCCGGAGTGTGCGCGCCGGACGGCCGGTCGAAACCTTCCCGCAAAGCGACGGGGGGCGATCGCCCGGATTGTCCGGATGATCGCCCCCCCTTGGTTGCGCTGGGTTGCTGCTTGCTTACTTGACGGTGACGGTGGCGCCGGCGCCCTCGAGGGCGGCCTTGGCCTTGTCGGCGGCCTCCTTGGTGACCTTCTCGAGGACCGGCTTCGGGGTGCCGTCGACGAGGTCCTTGGCCTCCTTGAGGCCGAGGCTGGTGAGGCTGCGAACCTCCTTGATGACCTGGATCTTCTTCTCGCCTGCGGCCTCCAGGATGACGTCGAACTCGTCCTGCTCCTCGGCGGCCTCGGCGGCAGCGCCGCTACCACCGGCGGCGGGCGCGGCAGCAGCGGCGACCGGTGCGGCCGCGGTGACGCCGAAGGTGTCCTCGAACTGCTTCACGAACTCGGAGAGCTCGATGAGGGTCATCTCCTTGAACGACTCGAGGAGATCGTCGGTGCTGAGCTTCGCCATGGTGGCGGGTCCTTCCTGAATGGGTTCGGTGCGCGGGCTTGCGGTGCCGGTCGGGGTGGTGCGGGCGTCAGCCCTCGGTCGGTGCGGTCTCGGGGCTGGCCTCGGCTACGGAGGACTCTGTTGCAGCCTCAGGCTCGGTTGTCGATTCGGCTACGGGAGCCGCCTCAGGCTCAGTTGCTGCCTCAGGCTCAGTTGCTGCCTCAGGCACAGTTGCTACCTCAGGCTCAGTTGCTGCCTCAGGCTCAGTTGCTGCCTCAGGCTCAGTGCCGGCCTCGGGCGTGCCGGCGCCACCGCGAAGGATGCTCGGGTCCTGCTCCGCCTTCTGGCGCAGTGCGTCCAGCGCGCGGGCCGCCTGGGCGAGCGGGGCCGCGAACAGGGAGACGGCGCTCTGCAGGGACGCCTGCAGGGCGCCGGCCAGCTTCGCCAGGAGCACCTCGCGGGACTCCAGGTCGGCCAGCTTGCGGATCTCGTCGACCGAGAGGGGCTTGCCGTCGAGAACGCCGGCCTTGATCACGAGCAGCGGATGGGTCCGCGCGAAGTCACGCAGCCCCTTCGCCGCCTCGA
>JAVEDB010000103.1 GCA_030841185.1 Actinomycetota bacterium | reverse complement strand
CTCAGCGGTGGCAGCCCGAGCGACCGGGCCAGGTCGCCGCCGGGACCGGTCAGGTTGGGTCCGAGCACCACACCGATCGTGGTGGCCCACACGACGGTGGCGAGAGACCTCGCACGCGTCTTCGTGTCGGCGAGATCCGTCGCGGCGTACCTCGCCTGCAGGTTGGTCGCGCTGCCCGATCCGAGCAGCGTCGCTCCGAGCATGACGACGAGGAACGTGCCGAGCGCGGCTCCCGTGACGACGACGATCGCTCCGGTCGTCGCCACGACGTACCCGGCGAACAACCCTGGCCGCCGGCCCACCGCGGACATCAGCCGCGCCATCGGCAGCGCCGCGACGGCCGCTCCGAGAACGCTGCCCGTCTGCGACAGCCCGGACAACGCCGTGGAGCCCGAGACGTCCTCGGCGATCAGGCCACCGACGGCGATGCCGCTGCCGACGCCGATGCCGCCGAGCACCTGGCTGGCCGCGAGCAGCCGAAGCGTGCGCTGCTGCACCCGGTCGACCGCGGTCAGCGGTACGACAGGGTGGGCGGTCATGCCCGGCAGCGTAAGGACTCGCCAGCCTCGGCGGCGACCTCCTTCCGGCGGCGATACCGGCCGGTAACTTGGTGATCCTGGCGATTTTCCTGCATTACGGGGCTTTGTTCCTGAAGGCCCGGGTACGTGCGCTTCCGTAGCGGGGAGCACCCGGTTCCCTGCTCGAACGCACGGAGGATTTCATGTCCGAGCAGACCCCCCAGCGCCTCTCCGACGACCAGGTCGACGAGCTCACCAGCGAAGAGCTGCCTGATCGCGAGCAGATGTCGCTGATCAACGCTCAGGTGGCGGCTCCGATCGACGCCGCCGTCGCGGCCAACGTCCTCACCGACCACTCGACGGCGGACGCCTCGAACGGCCCGGACGCGCCGATCACCCAGACGGTCCAGCACTGACCGAAGGTCGTTTCGAGCACTGACCGCCTGATCGAACGTGTTGCGGGGCCCGGCGATGCCGGGCCCCGCAGCGTCTCCCCCTGGTGAAAGCTGGCAATGACCCGACCCCCCGGAACGACCGACACGACCTCCCGGTTGGCTCGCCCCAAGCTGGTGGAGGGCGTGACCCTGCTCGGTGAGTACGCGAGCTCGGGCTACGAGGACCCGCCGCACCTGGCGAGGCGCCCCGACGGCACGGTGATCCAGCTGCACCCGCTGGTCTTCGCAGTCGCCGAGTCCATGGACGGCGACCGCGACCTCGATGCCATCGCGGCTGACGCGGCCGAGCGCACCGGCGCCGGCCTGGACGCGGCGAACGTCGAGCGCATCATCGACACCAAGCTGCGCAGCACGGGGCTCGCGACGACCGCGGACGGTGCCGACCCGGAGATCGCGCCGAGCGACCCGTTCCTCGCGCTCAAGATGCGGGCCGGCTTCGTGCCCGAGCGCGTCGTCAACGCCATCACCCGCCTGTTCCGCCCCCTGTTCGCCACCTGGGTCGTCGCGCTGGTCCTCGTGGCACTCGCCGCCTTCGATGTGTGGCTGTTCTTCGTGCACGGCATCGGGCAGAGCACCCGTTCGACCGTGTACCACCCGCATCTGTTCCTCGTCGTGCTAGGCCTGATGCTGGCTAGCGCGGCGTTCCACGAGACCGGCCACGCGAGCGGCCTCGCGGCCAGCGGCGGCCGGCCCGGGAAGATGGGTGCCGGCGTCTACATCGCCTGGCCCGCGTTCTACACCGACGTGACCGACGCCTACCGGCTGCCGCGATCGGGACGGCTGCGCACCGACCTCGGCGGCATCTACTTCAACGGGCTGTTCGTGCTCGTGGTGGGCGGGATCTACCTGCTGACCGGCTTCGCGCCGCTGTTGCTGGTCGCCTTCCTCCTGCAGATCGAGGTGGTCCACCAGCTGCTGCCGCTGCTACGGCTCGACGGCTACTACATCCTGGCCGACCTCGTCGGCGTGCCCGACCTGTTCCGCAGGGTCGGCCCTGTCCTCAAGTCCGCCATTCCGGGCCGGCCCGAGGACCCGTCGGTCCGAGCACTGACCCGCAAGGCCCGCCGCATCGTCGCGGCCTGGGTGTTCATCCTCGTCCCGTTCCTGCTCACCAACATGGTGCTGATCGTCGCGTCGCTGCCCAAGCTCGTCGCGACGGCGTGGGACTCCGCCGTCCGGCTGCTGGGGACCTGGGGCGGGGCCAGTGGCCTGGACCGGGCGGTGCTCGTCGTGCAGCTCGTGGCGCTTGCCATTCCCCTCCTCGGGATCACCCTCGCCCTGGTGGGCGCCGTGCGCCGCGCCATCGGAGGGCTCCAACGCTGGAGCAGCGGGTCGACCGGCCGTCGCCTCGTTGCCGTTCTCGGCCTGTCTGCGGCGGTGCTGCTGCTGGCCGTCGCGTGGTGGCCGGACGGCGGGTGGCGTCCGTACACCAAGAACGACAAGGGCACGGTCCAGGAGACGCTCGCTCAGGTGATCCCGGTCGGCCGCGGGACGCCGCTGTTCCGCAACCTGTTCGGCGGGTACCCGGGGTCCAACGGCCCCGGTTCCGGGGTCACGTCACCGTCCAGGTCCACGACCGGCGGACCGGGGGCCGGCGGCGGTTCCGGCGTGCTTCCCACGGGAGTGCTGCCGAGCATCGGGGACCTGGTGACGCCGGCCGTGACGCTGACCCCCGCCATCAACCCGCCCGACGTCGGTGGCGTCCCGGTGCCCGGGGTAACGGCCTCGGTGAAGGTGTCGGCTCCCACGTCGACCAGTTCCCCGCTGCCGAGCGTCACCGCGTCGGTGCAGCCCACGCCCACGACGTCGAGCACGCCGACCGCGTCCGGGTCGATCCTCCCGACTCCCTAGCTGGAGCTGCCGGCGACTCGGCGTACTCACCGCTTGCTGGGCGGGAGCTCCATGCCGACGCACACGCCCCGCCACACGTCCTTGACGGGTTCGCCGTCGGCCAGCGCCTGCTGAACCGTGCGGTTCCCCAGCTCGGCGAAGACGTGGTCGCTGGCGAGGAACGGCGCGTGCGGACCGAACGTGTCGGCCATCCGTCGCCAGAACTCCGTCAGTCGCACGCGCCCATCCTCACCCCTTGTAGCCGATGAGCACCTCGGCGGGCCGACGGGACAGCACGACGTACGACGAGCCGTACAACCCGGCCAGTGCTACGACGAACACCGCCTGCGCCGTCGGGGTGGCGCCGTTCCCGCCCATCAGCAGCCAGGCAAGCAGGCACACGAGCAGCCCGTTGCCCATCTTGGCCCCGGTCCCGATGGCGACCTGCTCGGCGAGCGGGGTTCCGGCACCGCGCAGCGCCGACAGCTGAGTGCTGATCGCCCAGACGAACGTGACACCGACCAGGTCGATCACCGGACCGCCGTCGACGGCCACGAGCGTGAGCGCAGCCCCGGCGAACAACGCCAGCCGGGACAGGCGGCAGGTCGACTCCTTGCCGAACCGGAGGAGGAACGTCGGCTTCCCGTACGCCGCGTCGCCCGCCCGGTCGCGGAAGTCCTTGAGGACGATCCGCGACAGGAACAGCCCGCACAGGCCGGCCAGGAAGACGACGTCGTGCCGGCTCGGCGTCACGTCGGCAAGCGCAAGCCCGTGCAGGTAGGGCGCCAGCACGTAGGCCAGTGTGAGCACCGGCCCGGCAAGGAACGTGCGGTGCGAGATCAGCAACGGCGGCACCGAGTAGGCGTAGCCGATCAGCAACGAGGCGGCGACGACGGCGATCCCCCGGACTCCCACGGCCGAGCCGGCCAGCAGCGCCACCACCGCGGCGATCACGTTGAGCTGCCACAGCTCCCGCGGCGTGGTGCGCCCCTGCACCAGCGGCCGGCCGCGCCCCGCGGGGTGGTTGATGCGGTCGATCTGCTCGTCACAGATGTCGTTCACTGTCGTTGCGGCGACGTAGGAGGCGCCGAGCGCGACGGTCAGCGCGAGCAGATCGGTGAGCGGCAGCGTCCCGACCCGGTGGTAGGCCGCGCCGAGCAGCATGAACATCCAGATCATCACCGCGACGCGGTAGCGCAGCATCTCGACCGCCAGGGCCGCCAGCGACGTCATTTCGGCGTGACCACCTTGAGCGGCCAGACCGACGTGAGCACCAGGATGTAGACGACCCAGAGCACGTGGTACAGCGCGAGGAAGGCGAGGCTGGCCCAGAAGAACGCCACGAGCACGGAGGTGTCGCGCAGCACGACGGCACGGTCGGCGACGTCGCGGAACGCCTTGGTCGCGACGGCGGTGGCGATCGCCAGGACCACGGCAACGAGCAGGGCGGCGCTCCCCGTGAAGACGTCGGAGATGTAGCCGAACCCGCCGTCGCCCACGACCGCGACTGCAACCAGCAGACCGGTCCCGACCGTCGTCGCGAACAGCACGCCACCGACGAGGAGTGCGACCATGACCGGCCGCGAGGCGCGCAGGCGACGGGCCGCCTTGGTGAACATGCCGGTACGCCGCCGAGCGTGCCGGTAGACGAGGAGCAGCACCCCGGCGTACAGGGCGAAGACCAGCGAGGCACCGGTGACCGCCCCGGCTCCCTCGCTGAGCGGGAAGAACTGCTGGAACGAGCTCTTCTTGTTCGCCTCGTAGAGGGCTGCCGGGCCGGCGACGAACTTCACCCCGACGACCAGACCCTCGAAGGTCAGGGCCATGAGAGCCACCGACGCGGGCAGGTGCAGCTCCCGGCGTACGACGAGGTAGACAGCCGTCAACGTGACCAGCCCCACGGCCAGCGCCATCAGGAACAGCAGCTGCAGCGGCGGTTGCGTGGTTCCGCCGTTCTTGGCGTCCAGCGGCAGCAGCGACACGAGGATGCCGGCGAGAAGGAAGGCCGGGCCGGTGAACAGCCAGAACCGGCGCCATGGCAGCCGGGCCGGCCGATCAGGCACCGGGATCGGCAGCGCAGTCGACGGTGACGGCTCCCAGGAGCCCCGGCCTGACTCGCGCGGCGGATCGGTCTGCACGGGCCCTCCCCGCAGCTGTTGGCCTCGCGGCCACCTTAGGGGACCTACCGCTCGCTGGACGGGTTGTCGACGGCGTTGAAAGTCACGTAGCGACCGCGCGGGACATCCGGGGGTCGGACCAGGCAACCTTCAGGAGGAGCGGCGCGTCCTGGTGAAGCGGCGAAGGAGGTGCGGCGGTGGACGAGGTGACGAGGGCGACCTTCGACGACTTCGCGCGCTCGCGGATGCCGGCGTTGCTGCGCTTCGCCCATGCCCTGTCCGGTGACCCGCACACGGCAGCGGACCTCGTGCAGGACGCGCTGGAGCGTACGGTACTGGCCTGGCCACGCGTGATCCGCCAGGACGACCCCGAGGGGTACGTCCGTCGCGCCATCGTCAACCGGCACATCAGCCGCTGGCGCAAGCTGCGCCGGGAACGGCTCAGCGACTCGGTGCCGGAGAGCGCGTACGTCCCCACCGCACCGCACGACGACGAGCTGTGGGCGTCCCTCGCACTCCTCGCGCCGAGGCAACGAGCCGTACTCGTGCTGCGCTTCTACGAAGACCTCTCGGAGGCACAGACGGCCGAGGTGCTCGGCTGCGCTGTCGGGACCGTCAAGAGCCAGACGTCGAAGGCACTCGCCCGGCTGCGCCGCCAACTCGTACCGCCCCAGCAAGAGAGCGAGCCGACATGGACCGCCTAGAAGACGACCTGCGCCGGGTGCTGACCGACCCCCGGCGATCGCTGCCCGGCGACCTCGTCCGCATCGCCGCGGTGCACCGCGGCGCGACCCGTCGTCGGCGCAACCGCGGCGTGGCCGCGGCGGCGCTCGCTGTCGTCGTCGTGACCGGCGGCGTCACCCTCGCGAGCAGCCAGCTCGGCGGTCGTGATGCGTCGTTGCCGGCGCACTCGGTGGCGCCCACGGTTTCGGACACCCCCTCACAGCTGACGACGCCGACCCCGACGCCGACGTCGACCGGTTCGGTGACTACGCCGACCGCGCTGCCCGTCGGGCTGGCTCCCGTCTCGTTCACGGCGATCGGGACGCACACATGGTGGGTGCTCGGCACCGCGTCGTGTGGCGCGCCGCCGTGCGCCGCCTCGCTAGCGCGTACCGCCGACGGCGGCCGTACGTTCACCGCCGTGACCTCACCCCCGGCTCAGTGGACCCCGGCCGGTCAGGGCACGACGACGGACACGGTCAGTGACGTGCGCTTCGCCAGCTCAGCCGACGGCTGGGCGTTCGGCGGTGGGCTGTGGTCCACCCATGACGGGGCGAGGTCGTGGCGGCGAGTCCCGATGTCGGGCGAGGTCGTGGGTCTGGGGGCCGGCGCCGGGCGGGTGTGGGCGCTGGTGCTGCATCCGACGGGGGCCGAGGAGCTGTGGAGCACACCGCGCGGCTCCGACACGTGGGTGAAAACGAGGTTGCCGCTGACACTCGAGTCCGCCGACCTGGCCGTCGAAGGAAGCCGCGTCTACGTCGCCACCCGCGGTAACGCGCCGTCGCTGATCAGCTCGACCGACGGCGGGCGCACGTTCACGACGACCCGGACGCAGTGCACCAGCGATCTCGTCGGCCGGGTGAGCGCCTCCGGCGGTGGCGTGTGGCTGGTGTGCCAGACCGGCATGAGCGAGGGCATCTACCCGGACCCGATCACCAGGCCGGACCGCGTGTTGGACACCTCGAAGGTCGTGCGTGGCGCGCTACCCAACTCCGCGCTCGTGGCCCCGCGCGACGCGTCGAGCGCCCTTCTCGCGGTCGAGGGCAAGGGGCTCATTGTCATCCGCTCCGACGGCGGGATCCTGCACTCGTCGGACCTCAGCGGATTCGCAAGTTTCGTCGGCTTCAGCACCCCGTCGACCGGCTACGCGATCGTCATCGTGGGGAGCGGCACCCGCTCGGAGCTGCTGCGCACGGATGACGGGGGCGCGACCTGGAGGAAGATCAGTCTGCCCTGACCGGGCAGCTGTCAGTGGCGGCGTACAGAATCAACGCGTGAGCCATCCCGCCCTCGAGCGCTTCTCACCGGCGACCCGGTCCTGGTTCGAGACCTCGTTCGCCGAGCCGACGCCGGCCCAGGTCGGGGCGTGGACGGCGATCAGCGCCGGGCTCAACGCCCTCGTCGTTGCCCCCACCGGCTCCGGCAAGACCCTCGCGGCTTTCCTCTGGTCGATAGACCGGCTGGGCGCCCAGCCCCCGCCGGCCGACGCCCAGCACCGGTGCCGGGTCCTCTACGTCTCGCCGATGAAGGCACTGGCGGTCGACGTCGAGCGCAACCTGCGGGCCCCGCTCACGGGCATCGGGCACGCGGCCGCCAGGCTCGGGCTCGCTCCGCCGGACATCGACGTGTCGATCCGGTCCGGCGACACCCCCGCCGACGAGCGCCGCCGCTTCCTCCGGCGGCCTCCGGACATCCTCATCACGACCCCCGAGTCGCTGTTCCTGCTGCTCACGTCGCGGGCCCGGGAGTCGCTGCAGGGGGTCGAGACGGTCATCGTCGACGAGGTGCACGCCGTGGCGGGCACCAAGCGCGGCGCCCACCTCGCGCTGTCCCTCGAGCGCCTCGACGGGATGCTCGAGCGCCCTGCTCAACGCATCGGTCTCTCGGCAACGGTCCGCCCGGTCGAGGAGGTGGCCCGCTTCCTCGGCGGCCAGCGTGAGGTCGTCGTCGTGCAGCCGCCGGCCCGCAAGACGATCGAGCTGCGCGTGGTCGTCCCGGTGCCCGACCTCGCGGAGCTCGGGCAGCCGGTCGGCGAAGTGACCGGCTCCGCGGCCGGCCCGGAGCGGCGGACGTCGATCTGGCCGCACGTCGAGGAGCGCATCGTCGACCTGATCGAGTCCCATCGGTCGACGATCGTGTTCGCCAACTCGCGGCGACTGGCGGAGCGGTTGTGCGCGCGGCTCAACGAGATCAGCTACGAGCGGCGCACCGGCCACGCGCTGCCGCCCGC
>JAVEDB010000065.1 GCA_030841185.1 Actinomycetota bacterium | reverse complement strand
ACGCCCGCACGATGGGTCTGCGGGAGGTCGCCGTGGGCGGAAACCACGTCCGGTTCGCGCCCGTTGACCTGCGGGAGAGCCAGCAGCTGCGGCTCACCCGGCTCTACCCCGGTTCGCTCGTCAAGCCCGCCGTCCGTAGCATCCTGGTGCCGAAACCGATGACCGCCCGGATCGGGGGCCAACCCCTCCGTGACCTGGACATCCTGGCCTGGTGCCGCGCCCTGGTCGACGCCGTGCTGGCGGAGGGCGCCGGCGCAGACCCCGTCGTACCACCGTCATGACAGAAGGACCTCGATGACCCGCACGCTCACCCCGTCCCTGCGGCCGACCGCCCTGCTCGTGCTCGCCGGCTGGCTGGCGCTCTCCGGCTGCGGCCCGACCCAGCTCGGCGCGGCCGCCATCATCGACGGGCACACCGTCACCGTCCGCGACCTGCAGCGCTCCACCCAGGGCTACCTCGCCGCGGTTCCGGGCAGCCAGCCCGGTGAGGCGCAGCGCGGCATCCTGCAGCAGCTGATCGTGCTCGACGTGATCGACAAGGCCGCCGCCAAGGCGCGGGTCACGGTGACCGCGGCCGAGGTGACCGCCCAGCGCGACCAGGTGTTCGCGTCGATCCAGACGCAGGCCAAGGCCGCCCAGGTCAGTGAGCGGGTGTTCGTCGTCCGGGCGCTGGCCCGCAGCCAGCAGCCGACGGTCGTGGCGCCGGACATCCTGGATGCCTGGATCCGCGGCCAGATCCTGGCCAGCCGGGTGGGTTCAGCCACCGCGGGTCCTAGCGGAGCCACCTCGGCCGCCGCGTTCATCGCGGCCGCGAAGGCCGCCCATGTGAAGGTCAACCCGCGGTACGGAGTGTGGAACCCCGAGAAGGGCCTGGCCCCGCTGGTCAGCGGCGGCCTGTCCAAGACCGCGGAGGAGCTCGCCGCCGGCACCGCGAAGCCATGACCCGCGGGCGGCTGGTCCTGCTCTCGACGAGCCCCCGGGTCGCGCCGGGGCTGCTCTCGTCCGAGGCATGGGCCGCCCTGCGCGACAACCCGGTGCTCGTGGCCTCGGCCGAGCACCCGGCGCTGCCCTACCTGCAGGCAGCCGGTGTCGGCGTGGAGGTCACCGCCGCGTCCGGGCCGCAGGCGTTGGCGGAGCACCTGGTCGCGGAGGCGGTGCGCCGGTCGTGTGTCGTGTGGCTCGTCTCGATGGACGGCGACGACGACCTGGGCAGAGCGCTGCCGGCGGTCCTCGCCCAGCTCCCCGAACCATCCGAGCTCGAGATGCTGCCCGGGTCCTACGACCTCCCCGGGGCCCGGCTGATGGACCTGGTCGCGGTGATGGACCGGCTGCGGTCACCGGGGGGCTGCCCGTGGGACGCCGAGCAGTCGCACGAGTCGCTGCTCACCTATCTCGTCGAGGAGACCTACGAGGTGGTCGAGGCCGTCGAGTCCGGCGACCGCAGCCACCTGCGCGAAGAGCTCGGCGACCTGCTGCTGCAGGTGGTGTTCCACTCCCGCATCGCCGCCGAGGACCCGCACGACCCCTGGTCGATCGACGACGTGGCGGGGGACATCGTGGACAAGCTCGTACGCCGGCATCCGCACGTCTTCGCCGGGGCGCACGCCCCGACCGCCGCGGACGTCGAGCAGAACTGGGAGACGCTGAAGGCCGCCGAGAAGGGCCGCACCTCCTCGGTCGACGGCGTTCCGGCCGGACTGCCGGCGCTGGCCTTGGCCAGCAAGCTCATGTCGCGCGCGGAGAAGGCGGGTGTGAAGGTCGCGCTCCCCGACGACTCGACGCTGGGCGCGCAACTGTTGGCGATGGTCGCGCAGGCCCGCGAGCGCGGCACCGATCCCGAGGCCGAGCTGCGGGCAGCCGCGCGCCGCTACGCCGCCGCGGTGCGCGCCGCAGAGGCGGCAGGTGCGGGCACCACCGGTACGGTCGGCGGGTGACCGGCCCCGACCACTCCAGCGCTTCCTTCGCCGAGCTCGCCCGGCGCACCCTGGACGGCTTCCTCGAACGGCATCCCGAGGCTGCTACCTCGCTCGGTGAGCATCGCCACGACGGCCGGCTCAGCGACCGCAGCACTGCGGCACTGGGCGAGGAGTCCCGCTGGTCCGCCGACCGACTGGCGGAGCTCGCGGCCCTGGACCCGGCGGAGCTCACACCGGCCGACGGCGTGGACGCGCAGATCCTGGCCAACGCGCTGCAGACCCGGCGCTTCGAGATCGACGTCCTGTGCGAGCACGAGTGGGACCCGCTGCTCGCCAACCCCGGCACGGCGATCTACACGCTGCTCGCCCGCGACTTCGCGCCGTTGCCCGACCGGCTGCGCTCGACGGCGGCCAGGCTGACCGGCGTACCGGAGGCGCTGGCCACGTCCCGCAGGTCCCTGCACGGGATGCCCCGCGTGCATGTCGAGACCGCGATCGGCCAGTTCACCGGGACCCGCACGCTGCTCGCCACCGAGCTCGAGCGCGCGCTCGCGGAGCAGCCCGCGCTGCGGCCCGAGGTCGACGGTCCGCGCGAGCGCGCCATCGAGGCCATCGACGAGCACCTCGACTGGCTGCGAGCCGCGCTCGACGACGCCGACGGCGACCCCCGGCTCGGCGCCGAGCGGTTCGCGGCAAAGCTTGCGCTGACCCTGGACACCGCCAGCGACGCCGACGCGGTGCTGGCTCGGGCGGAGCGCGACCTGGCCGGCATCGAGGAGCGGATCGCCGAGGTCGCGGCCCGGCTGGACGACGGACCGCCCGACGGCCGGGCCCGCCGGGTGCTGGACCGGCTAGCGACCGACGGTGAGGTCAGCAACGACTCGATCGTCGGGCGGTGCGAGGACGCGCTGGCCGAGACGACCGAGTTCGTGCGCAGCGAGAACCTCGTCACGGTGCATGACGACCCGGTCAAGATCATCGTGATGCCGGAGATCCACCGGGGCGTCGCCGTCGCCTACTGCGACGCGCCCGGCCCGCTGGAGGAGACGCCGCTCCCCACCTACTTCGCGGTCTCGCCGACGCCCGAGGACTGGTCGGACGAGCGGGTCCGCTCGTTCTACCGGGAGTACAACGCGCACATGCTGCAGAACCTGACCGTGCACGAGGCGATGCCCGGCCACATGGTGCAGCTCGCGCACAACAGCAGGTACGAGTCCGCCATCCCGGTGCGCAAGGCGCTGTGGAGCGGCGCGTTCGTCGAGGGCTGGGCGGTCTTCACCGAGGAGCTGATGGCCGACCGCGGCTACCGCGCCGCCGAGGGCCAGGCCGACGCCCTGCGGATGCAGCAGCTGAAGATGGCGCTGCGGATGACGATCAACGCGATCCTGGACGCCCGCGTACATGCCCACGGCATGACCGAGGCCGAGGCGATGGCGCTGATGATGCAGCGCGGCCACCAGGAGGAGGGCGAGGCGGCCGGCAAGTGGCGGCGGGCGCTGCTCAGCAGCGGCCAGCTCTCGACGTACTACGTGGGGTACGTCGAGGTGGCCGACGTCGCCCGCGATCTGGCCGCCGCCCGCCCGGAACTGTCGGTCCGCGAGCGGCACGACGCGATGCTGGCGCACGGGTCACCCGCGCCGCGGCACCTGCGCACGCTGCTGTCGCTCTAGGTGTCGCTGCGCGCGACGTGTGCCCGGAGCGCCTCGTTGAGGTGACCCACCACCCGGGCGAGCTCGGAGCGCTCCCGAGGGCTCCAGCCGTCGAGGAGCAGTGCGATTCGCTCCTGGCGATGCCGGCGCAGCGCGTCCATGGCTCGCCGGCCGGCTGAGGTGGCGGTGACGAGAGTGGCTCGTGCGTCGGTCGGGTGCGCAGACCGGCGTACGTGCCCTGCGCCCTCCAGGGTCGTGAGCTGCCGGGTCACCGTCGAGCCGTCGAGCCCGAGTGCGGTGGCGAGCTCGGCGACCCGCTGCGGGCCGTCGGCGTCGAGGCGCCGGAGCAGCAGGTAGGCCGCACGGTCCATGGGGTAGCGCTGCCTGCGCTGGTTGGCCTCCAGCCAGCGGGCCAGCAGCAGTAGCTCGGTCTCCACGAGGTCGATGTCGGCCGGAACGCGTGGGTTCTCCATAGGTGTATCCTACACCTAAACTACCTGTACGATACAGACATTGGATGATGAGGATGGCTCAGCACGGAAAGCTTCTCGACGCGGTGAAGGGGCAGCCGCGCGCGGTCTGGGTCACCGCCTTCGCGGCGGTGATCGCCTTCATGGGGATCGGCCTCGTCGATCCGATCCTCAAGTCGATCGGCGAAGGCCTGCATGCGTCTCCCGAGCAGGTGACGTTGCTGTTCTCGTCGTACATCTTCGTGCAGGTGTTCGCGATGCTGGTCACGGGTGTGTTCAGCGCGCGGTTCGGGGCGAAGCGAACCGTGCTCACCGGGCTGGCGCTGATCGTCGTCTTCGCCGGCCTGTCCGGCACCTCCACCTCGATCGCCGAGCTTGTCGGCCTGCGCGCCTTCTGGGGAGCCGGCAACGCGTTCTTCATCGCCACCGCGCTTGCCGTCATCGTGGGCGCCGCATCCGGTGGTCAGGGGCCGGCGATCCTGCTCTACGAGGCGGCCCTCGGCCTGGGGCTGTCCGTGGGCCCGCTCATCGGCGCCGCGCTGGGCAACATCAGCTGGCGGGCGCCGTTCTTCGGCACGTCGGTCCTGATGGCGGTCGCCCTGCTGCTCTGCCTCACGATGCTGCCGGACGACCGCGCGACGGGCGAGGGCAGATCGGTTCTTGCACCGTTGCGGGCCCTGCGCCATCGCGGTCTGTTCACCGTTGCCTCGAGCGCCTTCTTCTACAACTTCGCGTTCTTCACCGTTCTGGCCTGGACGCCGTTCGTGCTCGGCTGGGGGCCGACGGCGATCGGACTGCTGTTCTTCGGGTGGGGCGTCCTTGTCGCGGTCAGCTCCGTCGTCTGGGCTCCGCGGCTGGCTGCCCGCCTCGGTGACACCTCTGCGATGTTGCTCGCGCTCGCTGCCTTCGCGACGCTGCTCGCGGTCGATGCCGTGGGCTCGCCACCGGCGGTCGCAGTGGTCACCGTGCTCAGCGGTGCCTGCCTCGGCCTGCTCAACACGCTGTACACCGGCGCCGCGATGGCCGTCTCGGACTCCCCGCGACCCGTCGCGAGCGCCGGCTACAACTTCCTCCGGTGGTTCGGTGGTGCGACGGGCGCGACGCTGGTCGGCCACATCGCGAACTGGACCGGCGACGTCCAGGCACCGTTCATCGTGGCAGCGGGGCTGATCGCCGTCGGGGCGATTGTCCTGGTAGCCGGCCGGCGCACCCTCGGCAGCCTCCACGGGGTCCCGGCCATGGCGCCCGCCCTGGCCAACGCCGACTAGCGCGCCCCCTGCTGAGTCCCATGATCGTGAAGGATTACCCAAGCAAGTAGCTGCAGGATCTTTCACGATCACCGTGGGGGGAGAGAAGGGGAGGGTCGTGGCGGGGCGGTCTCCGTCGCGGGGTCGATCCGCCGGTAGCCTGACGAGGCGGTCCGCCCTGCCGGCCCGCTCACGTCTCACGTCCATCGGAGGAACCATCGTGGCGAGCATCGACGCCGTCGGCGCACGGGAGATCCTCGACTCGCGCGGCAACCCCACTGTCGAGGTTGAGGTCGCGCTCGACGACGGGACCATCGCGCGTGCTGCGGTGCCGAGCGGCGCGAGCACCGGCCAGTTCGAGGCGGTCGAGCTGCGCGACGGTGACAGCAAGCGCTACGGCGGCAAGGGCGTGCAGCGAGCGGTGCTCGCGGTGCTGGACGAGATCGGGCCCGAGCTGGTCGGCTACGACGCGAGCGAGCAGCGGCTGGTCGACCAGGCGCTCATCGACCTCGACGGCTCGCCGGACAAGAGCCGGCTGGGAGCCAACGCCGTTCTGGGCGTCTCGCTTGCCGTGGCCAAGGCCGCCGCAGAGTCCGCCGAGCTGCCGCTGTTCCGCTACGTCGGCGGACCCAACGCGCACCTGCTCCCGGTGCCGATGCTGAATATCCTCAACGGCGGCGCGCACGCCGACACGGCCGTCGACGTGCAGGAGTTCATGATCGCGCCGATTGGCGCGGCCACGTTCAGCGAGGCGCTGCGGTGGGGCACCGAGGTCTACCACTCGCTCAAGGCGGTCCTGAAGGGGCGCCGGCTTGCGACCGGGCTCGGCGATGAGGGCGGCTTTGCTCCGGACCTGCCGAGCAACCGGGACGCGCTGGACCTGATCCTCGAGGCGATCTCGCAGGCCGGCTTCGAACCGGGCCGCGACGTCGCCCTTGCTCTCGACGTGGCCGCGTCGGAGTTCTGCGAGGACGGTTCCTACACGTTCGAGGGCGCCGCCAAGTCGTCGGCGGACCTGATCGCCTACTACGGCGAGCTGGTGTCGTCGTACCCGCTGGTGTCCATCGAGGACCCGCTGGACGAGGGCGACTGGGCCGGCTGGCAGCAGATGACCGCGCAGCTCGGCGACAGCGTGCAGATCGTCGGCGACGATCTCTTCGTGACCAACCCCGAGCGGCTACAGCGCGGCATCGACGAGCGGTCGGCCAATGCGCTGCTGGTCAAGGTCAACCAGATCGGCACGCTGTCCGAGACGCTGGACGCCGTCACGCTGGCGCACCGCAACGGGTTCCGAGCGATGATGAGCCACCGCTCCGGTGAGACCGAGGACACCACGATCGCCGATCTCGCGGTGGCGACCGACTGCGGCCAGATCAAGACCGGTGCCCCCGCCCGCTCGGAACGCGTCGCGAAGTACAACCAGCTGCTGCGCATCGAGGAAGAGCTCGACGACGCGGCCCGCTACGCCGGTCGTGCGGCCTTCCCGCGGCACCGGGCCTGACGCGACGTGGTGACGAGGCCTTCGAGCACGCGCGCGGAACCGACTGCCGCAGAACGACGCACCAGCCTGACAAGTCGGGCGGCCGTGCTCGCGCTCGTCGTGTGCATGCTCGCGATCTCGCTCGCCTACCCGCTGCGGGAGTACCTCGCGCAGCGCGGCGACATCGGGGACTACCGGGCCAAGGTCGCCGCGCAGGACAAGCGGGTGGCGGAGCTGGAACGCGCCCGCGAGCGGTGGCACGACCCGGCGTACGTCAAGGCGCAGGCCCGGGAGCGGCTGCACTTCGTGATGCCCGGTGAGACGGCGTATGTCGTGCTGGAGCCGGACGAGGCTCCGGCGCCGGGCACCGTCGTGGCGCCCGCCGCGCGCAAGGTGGTGAAGCGGCCGTGGTTCGGGGACCTGTGGCGGTCCGTCGAGGTGGCGGGGACGAGCTGATGGACCCGGCTGATGCTGCCGTCGTGCGGGCGCAGCTCGGCCGGCCGCCTCGCGGGCTGCGGTCCGTCGCGCACCGGTGTCCCTGCGGCCTGCCGGACGTCGTCGAGTCCGAGCCCCGGCTGCCCGACGGCTCGCCGTTCCCGACGATGTACTACCTGACCTGTCCCCGGGCCACCGCCGCGGTCAGCACCTTGGAGGCGAGCGGTCTGATGCGCGAGATGTCGGCGCGGCTGGACACCGACCCCGAGCTCCGAGCCGCCTACGCCGCGGCCCACGAGGCCTACCTGCACGGTCGGTACGAACTCGCCCACGTACCGGAGATCGAGGGTGTCTCCGCCGGCGGGATGCCCGACCGGGTCAAGTGCCTGCACGTGCTGGTCGCGCACGCGCTCGGCGCCGGGCCCGGCGTCAACCCGCTCGGTGACGAGGCGCTCGCCGCCCTCCCCGAGTGGTGGCGAGCCGGTCCGTGCGTGGAACCGCCGGCATGACGCGGGTCGCGGCGATCGACTGCGGCACCAACTCGATCCGCCTGCTCGTCGCCGACGTCGACCCCGACGCGAACACGCTCACGGACGTCGACCGGCGGATGGAGATCGTCCGGCTCGGTGAGGACGTCGACCGCACCGGCCGGTTCTCGCCCGGCGCGTTGGAGCGGACGTTCGCCGCCTGCCGGCGCTACGCCGAGGCCATCGACCAGTGCGGGGCGCAGCGGCTGAGGTTCGTCGCGACGTCGGCGTCGCGCGACGTGGCCAACCGGGAGGAGTTCGCTGCCGGTGTCCGCGCCATCCTCGGGACCGAACCTGAGGTGGTCAGTGGCGAGGAGGAGGCGGCGTTGTCCTTCGCCGGCGCGACTCGCGAACTGGCCGGGAAGGACTACGCCGAGCCCTTCCTGGTGGTCGACATCGGCGGTGGGTCCACCGAGCTGGTCCTGGGCGACACCGGCTCGGCCACGCCGACCGCTGCCGTGTCGGTCGATGTGGGGTGCGTGCGGATGACCGAGCGCCATCTGCGCTCCGACCCGCCCACGCCGGCCGAGGTCGCCGCGGCGGGCGCGGACGTGGCGGCCGCCCTGCGGGCCGCCGCACGGGTGGTACCGGTCGAGCGGACCAGGACGCTGGTGGGACTCGCGGGGTCGGTGACGACTGTCGCCGCGATGGCGCTCGGCCTTCCGGCGTACCTCCCGGAACGCATCCACCACGCGCGCATCGCCGCCGCGGACGTGCACGACGTCGCCCGACGGCTGCTGGCCATGACCCACGAGGAGCGGGCGGCGTTGCCGTTCATGCACCCCGGTCGGGTGGACGTCATCGGGGCCGGGGCGCTCATCCTGGCCCG
Source organism: Actinomycetota bacterium (assembly GCA_030841185.1). Taxonomy (GTDB): domain Bacteria; phylum Actinomycetota; class Actinomycetes; order JACCUZ01; family JACCUZ01; genus JAVEDB01. Next base: position 11,229 of record JAVEDB010000065.1, on the reverse strand, counting down.
CGTCCTCGACCTGGTCCCCGTCGACGACGTCGTCGTCAGCGAGCACGACATCCTCGACGGCATCGCCTGGTCGCTCGTCTAGGGTGCGGGTGGCACAAACGGCAGCCCGAGGCACGAGGAGGTCCCCGTGGGCGACATGGTGAGCTATCCCAGCAACGGTGACACGTGCGACGCCTATCTGGCGTTGCCGGAGAGCGGGTCGGGCCCGGGGGTCATCGTCATCCAGGAGTGGTGGGGCCTGGTCGACCATGTCCGCGACGTGGCCGACAGGTTCGCGGCGGAGGGGTTCGTCGCACTCGCCCCGGACTTCTATCACGGTGCCAAGACCGGTGAGCCCGACGAGGCGCAGCGGCTGCTGATGGGCATGGCGATGGACCGCGCCGCCAAGGACATCCAGGGATCCGCGCGCTACCTCGCCAGCCGTCCTGAGATCACCGGTGACGGTGTCGGAGTCGTCGGCTTCTGCATGGGCGGCTCACTCGCGCTGTGGACCGGTGCGTTGGCCGACGAGGTGAAGGTCGCGGTCGGCTTCTACCCGGCGATCCCGTGGGAGAAGATGCAGCCGACCTGGGGCAACTACAGCGGCAAGGCGGCCATGATCCACGCGTCCGAGGAGGACGGCACCTCGAAGGCCGAGGGTGTGCAGCAGGCCGTGCGAGGCATCGAATCGGCCGGCGGCACCGTCGAGGTCTTCGACTACCCGGGCACCCAGCACGCCTTCTTCAACGACCAGCGACCCGAGGTCCACGACAAGGCCGCGTCCGGCGCCGCATGGCAGCGCACGGTCGACCTGCTCAAGCGACACCTGTAGGTGCCGCCCGCCTGCTTCCCGAGCCCGGTCCCGCCCGGTGCCGGCTGGCCCGGCGATCCCGCAACGGCCGGTACGCCGGTCGCGGCCGACCCCGCCGAGGTGCGCCGGCTCGCCGGCACTGCCGGGTCAGAGGCTGAGCTCGACGCTCGGGTCTCGGTCTGCCGGGCCTGCCCACGACTGGTCGAATGGCGGGAGAGCGTCGCGGTGGCCAAGCGGCGCTCGTTCTCCGACCAGCCCTACTGGGGGCGCCCGATCCCGGGGTGGGGCGACGACCACGCGCGCGTCGTCGTGATCGGGCTCGCCCCGGCGGCCCACGGGGGCAACCGCACCGGGCGCATCTTCACCGGCGACCGCAGCGGGGACTGGTTGTTCGCCGCCCTGCACCGAGGCGGTCTGGCGGTGCAGGCAACCAGCACCTCGGCCGACGACGGCCAGCGGCTGATCAGCACCCGGATGCTCGCGGCGGTGCGCTGCGCGCCGCCGGGCAACGCCCCGTCGCCGGCGGAGCGGGACACGTGTGCGCCGTGGCTGGACGCCGAGATGGCGATGCTGCTCTCCGCCGCCCGCGCCGTGATCGCCCTCGGCGGCTTCGCCTGGCAGTCCGCGCTCGCGGCGTTGGGCCGCGCCGGCCTGCCGGTGCCGCGGCCGCGGCCCAGATTCGGGCACGCCGCCGAGGTGGCGCTCGGCAACCTGCTCCTGCTGGGGTGCTTCCATCCGAGCCAGCAGAACACCTTCACCGGCCGGCTCACCGAGCAGATGCTCGACGACGTGGTCCACCGGGCGGCTGAGCACGCCGATCTCGGCCGCCCTAGTGTTGATCTGTGAGCAGCGACAGGATCCGGATCCTCGTCGTCGGGGGTGGCTACGTCGGCATGTACGCGGCGTTGCGGATGCAGCGGCGGTTGCGGAAAGAGCTGCGTCGTCGCGAGGTCGAGATCGTCCTGGTGGACCCGCGGTCGTACATGACCTACCAGCCGTTCCTTCCCGAAGCAGCGGCCGGCAGCGTCGAGCCGAGGCACGTCGTCGTCCCGCTCCGCCGGGTCCTCAAACGCTGCGAGATCCTCACCGGTCGCGTGGTCAGCGTCGAGCACGCCCGGCGGGTGGCGCGGATCCAGCCCTTGCGCGGTGAGCCCTATGAGCTGTCGTACGAGGTGCTCGTGATCGCACCGGGCTCCATCGCGCGGACGCTCCCGATCCCGGGGCTCGCCGAGCTCGGCATCGGCTTCAAGCAGGTGGAGGAGGCGATCGCGCTGCGCAACCGGATGCTGGAGAAGCTCGACATCGCCTCGACGATCACCGACCACGCCGCGCGCCGGGCGCTGCTGACCTTCGTCTTCGTCGGCGGCGGTTACTCCGGCATCGAGGCGCTCGCCGAGCTCGAGGACATGACCCGCTACGCCACCCGCTACTACCCGGAGCTGTCCAAGGGTGACCTGCGCTTCGTCCTCGTGGAGGCGACCGGCCGGATCCTGCCCGAGGTGGGCGAGGACCTCGGTCGCTACACCGTCGAGGAGCTGCGCAAGCGCAAGATCGACGTGCGACTCAACACCCGGCTCGAGTCCTGCGTCGGTGGGCACATCGTGCTCTCCGACGGCGAGGAGTTCGAGTCCGAGACGCTGGTGTGGACGGCCGGTGTGAAGGCCAACCCGCTGCTGGCCCGCACCGACCTGCCGCTGGACGACAAGGGCCGGGTTCGCTGTCGCGCCGACCTGCGTGTCGAGGGTGTGGAGGGGGCCTGGTCCGCGGGCGACGGTGCGGGGGTGCCCGACCTCACGGCCGGGCCCGGTGCGACGACGGGGCCCAGCGCGCAGCACGCCGTACGTCAGGCTCGTCGCCTCGGCGACAACGTGGCTCTGGTCCTGCACGGCCGCACCCCGCGCGCCTACATCCACAAGTACGTCGGGTCGGTGGCCTCGCTCGGACTGCACAAGGGAGTGGCCCAGGTCTACGGCATCAAGCTGCGCGGCTTCCCGGCGTGGTTCATGCATCGCACCTATCACGTCAGCCGGGTTCCCACCTTCAACCGCAAGGTGCGCGTCATCCTGGACTGGACGCTGGCGCTGTTCTTCCGCCGCGAGGTGGTGTCTCTCGGCTCGTTGCAGAGCCCCCGCGAGGAGTTCAGCGAGGCCGCGCGGTGACGACCGGGCGGGTCTGATGGCCCTGCTGGCCGCGACCGTCATCGGCCGGGACCGGCCGGGCATCATCGCGCAGGCAACCGGGGCGCTGGCCGACCTCGGGGGCAACCTCTGAGCGTCCCCGCACGCAGCTGTCCGGGCCCGTAGGATTTCGGCGCGCCCGGATGGTGCAACTGGCAGACACAGGTCCCTTAAAAGGATCCGCCGCGAGGCATGCGGGTTCGACTCCCGCTCCGGGCACGGCTCGGGTGTCGGCCAGGTCACCCCGTTGGCGGGAACGGGCGAAACACCCACCGCGTTACCCTGACATCGACCCCGCGCCGTGCGGGCGTTCCCGGAGGGGAGCCATGGAAAGCAGGAACCCGGTCTTCAACAACAGCAAGGCGTTCTCGAGGCAGGGATACGCAGGCTTCACAGAAGCACCGCCGGCGTCCCCGCAGGAGCTCCAGGACATGTACAACGCGCCGTCGGCGACCGGTCTGCAGACCGGGCGGATGACGATTGACGACGTCGTCGTCAAGACGGGGCTGATGTTCGCGGTCCTGCTGCCCCTGGCCGTCGTCAACTACTTCCTGCAGAGCCCGCTGCTGACCTTCGGTGGGGTCATCGTCGGTCTCGTCCTCGGCCTGGTCGTCTCGTTCAAGCAGTCGACGAACGCGGGTCTGATCCTCGCCTACGCCGCGGCCGAGGGACTGTTCCTCGGTGGCATCTCCCGGGCGTTCGAGAACAGGTGGGGCGGCATCGTCGCCCAGGCGGTGCTCGGGACCCTCGCGGTGTTCGGTGTCGCGCTGTTCCTCTACCGCAGCGGCCGGGTCCGGGTGACGCCGAAGTTCCAGCGCACCGTGCTCATCGCGATGGGCGGCTATCTGATCTTCTGCCTGGTGAACTTCGTCGTGATGCTCACCGGTCACGGCGGCGACTTCGGTCTCCGCCAGGGTCCGTTCGGCTTCCTCATCGGCTTGTTCGCCGTCGGGCTGGCAGCGGCGATGCTGATCCTCGACTTCGACTTCGCCGAGCAGGGCGTTCGCAACGGGCTGCCGGAGCGCTACTCGTGGCTCGCGGCGTTCGGCCTGGTCGTGACGCTCGTCTGGCTCTACATCGAGCTGCTGCGCCTGATCGCTATCCTGCGGGGCGACTGACAGCAGCGATTCACCGACCGGCACGTGAGGCCGCTGCCCTGAGGGGCGGCGGCCTCCGTCGTCCTCGCGTTCAACCCGCCACGGTGGGGCCGGCGCGCTCGATCGTGAAGCGCACGACGACCCGCTTGTCCCGTTCCATCGCGGCCCGGTAGTCGTCCCAGTCGGGGTGCTCGCCGGACACCCGGCGGTAGTAGTCGACGAGCAGATCCATCGCCTCGGGCAGCTCCACGATCTCGGCGCTGCCCTCGACCTGTGCCCAGTCGCCGAAGAACCCGTCGTTGAGCAGGCACAGCGAGATGCGCGGATCCCGGCGCAGGTTCTTGGTCTTCATCGCCGTCTGGCGGGTGGAGATCATGACGCGGCCCTGGTCGTCGACGGCGGCCGTTACGGGCGACAGCTGGGGCCGCCCGTCGGAGCGGAAGGTCGCCATCACCGCCCGGTGGTTGTCGCGCAAGAACGCGCGGACCTCGTCGGGGGTCATGAATGCCTCGTCAGCACAGGGTCACGACGTCTTGCGGGCGGCCCGGCGCTTGTCGAACTCGTGCACGATCGCGGTGGCGTGGCCCTGCGCGATGTCGTACTCGTCGCGCAGCCAGTTGACGCGCTCCTCGAAACGCAGCAGCGACGGGCCGTCGTCCAGTGCCTGGAACCATTCCGGCAGCCCGCGTCCCGTTGCCTGGGGCACCCGCTGGAGCAGCTGCTGATGTGTTGCCTCGGAGTGGTTCAGGGACATCGAGCGCCTCCAGGAGCGTTCCTCGGGACCGTCAGTGCTTCATGGCCGTGAGCCTGCCCGACCGCGTGGGTGGCGCACAACCCCCGGCCGGATCCTGTGGTCGTAGTCTCGTGACCGTGGGTAGCGACGACGGTACGCCGGGCTGGGCCGGGCCCGTCCGGGAGGCACTGTCGGCCGAGGTCGAGCGCACCGCTGACCGGTTGCGCTCCCTGTCCGAGGCCCGGCTGGCTGCGGCGGTCCCGCCGTACGCCTCTCGTGCCGGCGCCGGGCGCGCGGCCGCGCAGGCGCTCGCCGTCGCCGCCCAGGGGATCGAGGCGCGCGCGGGAGACGCGCCGTCGCGGTGGCGCACCGTTCCCGAGCTGTCCGACTTCGCCGTCGGCGACCAGGTCGCGGTCACCGGTCACGACCTGCTCGGGGCTCTCGCGGAGGGGCCCGCCGCGGCTGCCGAGCCGGTGTGGTCGCCGGGCGGGCCACGCCCCGTCGGTGCGGTCGTGGCCGAGGCCGCGGAGCTCCTCGCGGTGGTGCGCCGCCTGCTCTGAGGCTCAGCTCAGGCGCTGCACGATCATCGCCATGCCTTGGCCACCGCCGACGCACATCGTCTCCAGTCCCCACTCCTTGTCGTGGAACTGCAGGCCGTTGAGCAGGGTGGTGGTGATGCGCGCGCCGGTCATGCCGAACGGGTGGCCGAGCGCGATCGCCCCGCCGTTGACGTTGAGACGGTCGATGTCGATGCCCAGGTCGCGGTAGGACGGGATGACCTGGGCCGCGAACGCCTCGTTGATCTCCACCAGGTCGATGTCGCCGATCGAGAGACCGGCCCGGGCCAGCGCCTGCCGCGTTGCGTCGACCGGTCCGAGCCCCATGATCTCCGGGGAGAGCCCGGAGACACCGGTCGAGACGATGCGGGCCAGCGGTGTGAGGCCGAGCTCCGCTGCCTTCGTGTCGGACATGATGACGACCGCGGCGGCGCCGTCGTTGAGGGGACAGCAGTTCGCGGCGGTGACTGTCCCGTTCTCGCGGAACACCGGCTGCAGCTGCGACACGCCTTCCAGGGTCACGCCGGCGCGGGGGCCGTCGTCACGGCTCACCACGGTGCCCTCGGGAGTGGTCACCGGGGTGATCTCGCGGTCGAAGAAGCCGTTGGCACCGGCCTTCTCGGCCAGGTTCTGCGATCGGACGCCGAACTCGTCCTGCTCCTGGCGGCTGATCCGGCGCGAGGTCGCGAGATTCTCGGCCGTCTGCCCCATCGCGATGTACACGTCCGGGAGGGCGCCGTCCTCGCGCGGGTCGTGCCAGATCTCGTTGGACGCGGCGGTCGCCACCGTCCGCGCCTTCGCGGCCTCGAACAGTGGGTTGTGGAAGTCCTCCCGGCCGCCTCCGGCGCCGTTGAACGCGGGGTAGCGCGAGACACACTCCACGCCGGCGGAGATGAAGACGTCGCCCTCGCCGGCCCGGATCGCATGCAGGGCCATCCGGGAGGTCTGCACGGATGAGGCACAGAAGCGGTTCACGGTGGTGCCGGGCAGGTGGTCGAAGCCCAGCTGGACGGCCAGCCGGCGGGCCAGGTTCAGGCCCTGCTCACCCTCCGGCTCGGCGCAGCCCACCATCAGGTCGTCGATCTGCGTCGGGTCGAGCTGGGGGACCTTGGCGAGCACGGCGGCGATCGCGGTGGCGGCCAGGTCGTCGGGTCGCATCCCGATGAGCGAGCCCTTGAAGGCCCGGCCGATCGGTGTCCGCGCGGTGGCGACGATCACTGCCTCGGGCATGGCTGCTCCTCGTTGTGCTCCGTCCGGGGCGTCCATTGAACCTCAGGCGGGCGGATGCTCCGCGTCCTGGGCGGCCGTCTCCTGGACCGCACTGGCGGACTGACGGGGCCGCCGGCGCAGCAGCGCCCAGCGTCCCCGGGGTCCACGATCGGTTCCCGCGACCTCGGCGGCGGCGACCTCGGTGCCGGGACGCTCTGCTGCCTGCGCCGCGGCGACCGCGACCGGCCGGACGCCTTCGCCGCGGGCCCGGTCGATCGGCTCCTCAGGCGTGTCGAACCAGACGTCGAGTGCGGCGCACGCGGACGGCAGCAGCGCGGCGGCCGCGCTCGCGTAGCCGGTCGCCGACGGGTGGAAGCGGTCCGGCCCGAACATCTCGCTCGGCGAGGCGGCGAACTCCGGGCCCAGGATGTCGCCGAGCGAGACGGTGCGCCCGCCCGCCTCCACGACGACGATCGTCTGGGCCGCGGCCAGCTGGCGGCTCCACCGCCGGGCGATGTAGCGCAGCGGTTGCGGGAGTGGCTCGACGGTGCCGAGGTCCGGGCAGGTGCCGACGACCACCTCGGCGCCGGTCGCGCGCAGCCGGCGGACCGCCTGGTCGAGCCGGCGCACGGCGGCGGACGGGCGGACCCGGTGGGTCACGTCGTTCGCGCCGATCATGATCACGGCGAGGTCGAGGTGGCCGGGCGGCAGCCGGTCGATCTGGGCGTCCAGGTCGCGGCTCTGTCCGCCTACCTCTCCGACGCAGCTGAGGTGGACCGGCCGCCCGGCGCACTCGGCGAGGCCCGCCGCCAGCATCACGCCGGGGGTCTGGTGCGCGGCGTCGACGCCGAGGCCGACCGAGCTCGAGTCGCCGAGCAGGGCGAAACGGATCGGCTCTCCGGGGTGCTCCGCTCCGTGCAGTCCGTCGCTGCTGAGCGGCTCCTTGGTCGGCTCCCCGATGGTGCGGCGGGCGAGCGCGACCTCGGCCCGGACCAACCCGAGCGCGCTCGCGGCGAGCAGGCCCACACCGCCCCCGCCGTACGCCGCTGCCACCGCGATCCGGCGGGCGCGCGCCGCTCGGCTCATGCGGTCCGCGCCGGCCCGCGCCGGAAGCCGCGGGACGCCTCGCGGACCTTCTCGGGCAGCTCGGCGGCGGGGGTCGTGACCATGATCGCAATCTACCCAAGCCCTAGGCTCGGCCCATGCAGTTCTACGAGTCGATGGTCGACCTGATCGGGCACACACCGCTGGTCAAGCTCCAGAAGGTGTCCGAGGGTCTCGCGCCCACGGTGCTGGCGAAGGTGGAGTACTTCAACCCGGGCGGCTCGGTGAAGGACCGCATCGCGGTGCGGATGATCGACGCGGCCGAGCAGTCGGGGGAGCTCAAGCCGGGCGGCACCATCGTGGAGCCCACCTCCGGGAACACCGGTGTGGGGCTGGCGATCGTCGCCCAGCAGCGCGGCTACCAGTGCGTCTTCGTCTGTCCCGACAAGGTCTCGCCGGACAAGATCAACGTGATGAAGGCCTACGGGGCGCGCGTCGAGGTCTGCCCGACTGCGGTGGCGCCGGAGGACCCGCGGTCCTACTACAGCGTGAGCGACCGGTTGGTGCGCGAGATCCCCAATGCGTGGAAGCCGGACCAGTACTCGAACCCAGGCAACGCGCTGTCCCACTACGAGACGACCGGGCCGGAGATCTGGGAGCAGACCGAGGGCCGGGTGACCCACTTCGTGGCCGGGGTCGGCACCGGAGGCACGATCAGCGGCACCGGGCGGTTCCTCAAGGAGGCCTCCGGCGGGAAGGTCCGGGTGATCGGGGCCGACCCGGAGGGATCCGTCTACTCGGGAGGCACCGGCCGCCCGTACCTGGTGGAGGGCGTCGGCGAGGACTTCTGGCCGACGGCCTATGACGCGTCGGTGCCCGACGAGATCGTGGCGGTCTCCGACCGGGAGAGCTTCCACCTCACTCGCCGGCTGGCCCGCGAGGAGGGGCTGCTCGTCGGCGGTTCCTGCGGGATGGCGGTGGCAGCCGCGCTGCGGGTCGCGGAGGGGCTCGGCCCGGACGACGTCGTCGTCGTGCTGCTGCCCGACGGTGGCCGCGGCTATCTCGGCAAGATCTTCAATGACGAGTGGATGGCCGACTACGGCTTCCTCGCGACGCCCGGTGGGGTCACGGTGGGCGACGTGCTGCGGCGCAAGGCCGGGGGGATGCCCGAGTTCGTGCACGTGCACCCCACGGACACGGTGCGGGAGGCGATCGACATCCTCCGGGAGTACGCCGTGTCGCAGATGCCCGTCGTCAAGGAGGAGCCACCCGTCATGGCGGCCGAGGTGGTCGGCTCGGTGGTGGAGCGTGACCTGCTCGACGCCCTCTTCGCCGGCCAGGCCCACCTGGCCGACCTGCTCGACAAGCACATGTCGCCCGCGTTGCCGATGATCGGGTCCGGCGAGGCGATCCAGGCGGCGATGGCGGCGCTGGAGTCCGCCGATGCGGCCGTCGTCCTTGACGACGGCAAGCCGACCGGGATCCTCACCCGGCAGGACGTGCTGGGGTTCCTCGCGTCTCGATGACGGTGCTAACTCAACGTTTCTGACGTATAGTTAGCAACATGGCACGACTCAGTGGACGCCCGCTGCTCGACACGGCAGCCGATGCCGCGCTGTTCGTCGACCGCGACGTCGAGCTCGACCGGCTGGGCCGGGCCGTCGCCGAGGGCCTCAACGTGCTCACCAGCGGTCCCCGTGGTGCCGGGAAGACCTCGCTGCTGCGACGGGCGGTCTACCTGGGCCGGACGGCCGACGAGGCGCACGGTCCCCTCGGCAGCGTCGACGCGAGCGCCGTGGGTTCGGCCGACGATCTGCTGCACCGGGTCGCTGACGTCCTCGGGGCGGCCTCGGCGGGCTTGCCGGCCGGAGCCGACGGGCTGACCCGGCTGGCCGGTCTCGACGCGGACGCCCGGCAGGCAGTCGCCGTCGACGGCTTGCCGCCGGACATCGCGCACGTGGCATTCGGTCAGCTGCGGGATGAGCTGTGGTCGGTCCCGGTCACCTGGGTCGTCAGCTGCTCCGACCGACAGGAGCTCGATTTCCTGCGGCCGCCCGCGGACGCCTTCTTCGACGCTCGGGTGCGGCTGGCCCCGTTCGCCGACGGGGACATGCGCGAGCTGCTGCGCCGCCGGGCCACCCCGGATGAGCTCGACGACGCCGCCCTCGACGTGGTCGTGTCCCTGGCCCAGGGCAACCCGCGCCGGGCGCTGGACCTGGCCCGCCACCTGCTGCTCGCGCCGGGCAGCGCCCCCGAGCTGCGGGCTGCCCTGGTGCGCCGCGACGAGGCCCTCGACCGCCTCGGGGCCCCCGCCCGGATGCTGCTCGACGAGCTGGACGCCTCCGGCGCGGCCAGCGCGTCCGACGACGCCCTGCTGGCCCGGCTCGGGTGGACCCGGCCGCGGGCTGCCCAAGTGTTCGGCCAGCTCGAGGCCGAGGGGCTGGTGCGCGCCGCCGACGAACGCAACGGACCGGGCCGGCCGCGCCGCATCTACCGCAGCGCGGACCTGACCGGGGTTGCGGCGAGCTGACGGCGGCGACCGGCAGGATGGCGCCATGAGCGCCGATGCCCTGCTCGCCCTGCGCGACGCCCACGTCTTCGACCCGGCTCCCCGCCACGACGAGCTCTACCTGCTGCACGTCCCGTTCGACGAGCTGACCGGGTCGGCGGCCTGCGAGGCGGCTCTGGGTGCCGCCCTGCGCCGCGGCGAGCGGGTCGCCCTGGTCGGCGGCAGCGGTGCGGGCAAGTCCAGCGTCATCTCCTCGGTGCTCAACCCCCTCGTCGAGGACCTCGCCCCTCTGCCGGTACCGGTGGCAATCGAGCAGCCCGAGGTGGCGACCTCCCCGGTCGCCTTCGCCGGCCACCTGGTCCGCACGGTCGCGCGCTACGTCGAGCACGCCCACCCGGACTCGGCGGAGGAAGCGCGCGACCGTGCCCGGCGTACGACGAAGCAGGTGCACGAGCCGCGGCGGGAGCGGGCCGGCCGGTTCTCGGTCGCGCCGAGCTGGCTGGGCGTGCGGGTGGAGCTCGCGACCGAGCTGCGGTCCGTCAGCGATCGGGCGAGGGTCGACCGGCCCGGTCAGCAGGTCATCGAGGAGGCCCGGGCGATCCTCGAGACGGTCGAGGCGCACGGGCTGCGGCCGGTGATCGTTCTGGACGACACCGACAAGTGGCTTCGGGCGCCGGGTCTGCCGGACCCGGAGAGACACCTGGCTGGGTTCTTCAGCCAGGTGCCTCGGCTGCTTGCCGAGCAGCTGTCCGTTGCGGCGGTGCTGGCGGTGCACGAGCACTACCTCGACCAGCCCGCCTACCGCGCGAGCGCGGGTTTCCTCGACGCGACCGTCCAGGTGCCGCCGCTACCCGACCGCAACTCGCTGCAGCGGGTGCTCGCGCATCGGGCGGCGGGCGCCACCGAGGAGCCGTTCGACTGGCTCGTCACCGAGCCGGCGCTCGAGTCGCTGATGGAGCACTACCGACGGGGACCGGCCCGAGACCTGCGACGGCGGGTGCTCTTCGTGGCGCACACGGCGCTGGCCCGGGCCTGCGACGAGGGCGCCGACGTCATCGCCTTCCGGCACCTGGAGCTTGCCATCAGCGAGTGCGCCCCCGACGAGCGCTAGGC
>JAVEDB010000006.1 GCA_030841185.1 Actinomycetota bacterium | reverse complement strand
CTGGCGGCGAACCTCGCTCGGGTGCTGCCCGGCGACCTGGGAGCGGTGGTCGAGCGCGCATCCTGGACGCCGCTGCCGATCTTCGGCGTCGTCGGGTCCGCGGGAGCCGTCGCCGAGTCCGACCTCGAGGCGACCCTGAACATGGGGGTCGGCATGGTCGCCGTGGTCGCGCCCGACGATGCGGACGCGGCGCTGCGACACCTGAGGGCGCGCAGCCTGCCCGCGTGGGTGCTGGGCCAGGTCGGTCCAGGGTCAGGAACGGTGCGACTCGTGGGGGAGCACCCGCACGGGTGAGGCGGCGCGAAGGTCAGCGTGCGGGGGCGGCCCAGTCGCCGTACTCGTCGCCCTCGTCCTCGTCCGAGGCGGCATCCGCGCTCGGGGCGTCGATCGGCTGACCCGCCAGCTCACGCTGCAGGCGTTCGAGGTCGGTGCCGTGCGAGCTGTACTTGAGCTCACGGGCAACCTTGGTCTGCTTGGCCTTGGCCCGGCCGCGCCCCATGGCTCGACCCCCTCGTACGTCAAGCGGGGCGGCCGTGGACGACGGCCCCGGATCTCTGGCTTCTCGTGGGCCTAACGGTACATGCCTCCCGGCTGTTCCGGCAGTCGGATCCCACGCAGCCGTCCGACCTGCGACATCCGGCGTTCGGCCATCCGCTCTGCGGCCAGCTCGGGGGGAACGCCCTCGGCCTCGGCGGCCGCAAGGACGGCCTTCGTCGTCTCGAAGATCTTCCTGGTCTTGACCTGCGCGCGGGCGAAGTTGAAGCCCACCAGCTCGTCGGCGACCTGGATGACCCCGCCCGAGTTCACGCAGAAGTCCGGGGCGTAGAGGATCCCGCGGTCGGCCAGCAGCTTCTCCACGCCGGGGTGCGCGAGCTGGTTGTTGGCCGCGCCGCAGACCACGGTGGCCCGCAGGACGGCGACCACCTCGTCGGTGAGCGCACCGCCGAGCGCGCACGGCGAGTACAGGTCGATGTCGGCCCGGACGAGCGCATCAGTGTCCTCGACCACGTCAACCTCGGGGTGGGCGGCGACCACCCGTTCGAGGGCCTCGGCGTCCACGTCGGTGACGACCACCTGAGCCCCGTCGGACAGCAGGTGCCCGGTCAGGTGCTTGCCGACCTTCCCGACCCCGGCGATGCCCACGGTGCGGCCGGCCAGACTCGGCGTACCCCAGGCATGCTCCGCCGCGGCCCGCATGCCTTCGAACACGCCGTACGCCGTGAGCACGGACGAATCGCCCGCGCCTCCCTCAGCCTCCGAGCGGCCGGTCACCCAGCGGGACTCCCGGGCGATGACGTCCATGTCGGCGACATAGGTGCCGACGTCCGCCGCCGTCACGTAGCGGCCGCCGAGTGACTCGACGAAGCGGCCGTACGCGCGCAGCAGCGGCTCGGTCTTGTCGACCGCCGGGTCGCCGATGATCACTGCCTTGCCGCCGCCGTGGTCGAGGCCGGCGAGCGCGTTCTTGTAGGCCATCGCCCGGGACAGGGCGAGCACGTCCTCGACGGCGTCCTGCTCGGTCTCGTAGGGGTAGAAGCGGGTTCCCCCGAGCGCGGGGCCCAGCGAAGTCGTGTAGATCGCGATGATCGCGCGCAGCCCGGAGGGCTCGTCGGTGCAGAATACGACCTGCTCATGGGGCTGGCCGGCCCCCGGTTGCCGGCTCAGGACGCCGCTCGTCACGGTCCTCAGCCTACGATGCGGCTCGTGACGGTTCGGCTGCCCAACCCGTGCGCGGCGTACCTGCGGGTGTACGAGCCGCTTTCCGCGTTCGCGGGGGAGGACCGGACCGCGTGGCGCCAGTACGCCCGGCAGGCTGCCGGTCGCGGGGAGCGCCTGCGGATGGAGCATCGTCGCGCGCTGGTCGACGTCCTGAGCGTCCCGCCGGTGCCGGTGCCGGTGGACGAGAGCCCCGAGGCATTCGTGATGACGGTCGACGAGCAGGTGTTCGTCTGCCCCGTGCAGTCGCGGCTGCGCGCGTGGGCCGCCTTCTCCGAGTTCCGCACCAGCCTGCCGGAGCAGCTGCTGCACGCCTTCGTCCCGCCCGCGTCGGTGGCCCAGGCCGATGCGTCGCACGAGCTGTGGGCGGACAAGGAGCCGGTGGCACCGGTGCGCATCCAGACCGCGAACTGGGCGGTGCCGCTGCACTGGTTCGTCGCGTTCTCCGACGAGGACCGCGAGCTGCGGCTCGAGCCGGGGGAGCGGTCCCTGGTGCACCGGGCCCGGATGTCCGCGTCCCGGCGACGGGTGGGGCGGGCCCTGCGCACGATCCGGCGCTCGATCGGCGAGATCAGCTACGTGGAGGAGCTGGAGGGGCTCGGGCGCTGGCTCGAGGAGTTCCACCCCCGGGCCTGGGTGGAGCTCGACTATGCCGGGCTGGTCCAGCTGATGACCGACGAGGAGCTGCGCCAAGACACCTCCGCGGCGGACGCCGCAGCGCTGCTCGCCGCGCTCGCCGTGGGCGACGAGGAGACCGCGACGATGCTGCACGACACGCTCGTGGACCGCTGGGCGGCGGTCCGGGCCCTCGAACAGGCCAATTAGCCTCAGCCCGCCTGGATCGGGGTAGTCCTCTCGTCTCATCCCGAAGATGGCCCGTCTTGACCATTTCGGACATCCCTCTCAACGTGCACTATTAGCCGTAGGAACCGAGATCGGTCGGTTCGCCGATCGAAAGGCCGACCCGAATGACCACCCGCACGCCCGACGCCGAACCCCTGCTGACCCCTGCCGAGGTCGCCACGATGTTCCGTGTCGACCCCAAGACGGTCACCCGCTGGGCCAAGGCCGGCAAGCTCACCTCGATCCGCACGCTCGGTGGTCACCGCCGCTACCGCGAGTCCGAGGTTCGCGCACTGCTCGCGGGCATCCCGCAGCAGCGCTCCGACGGCTGACCCAGCCGCCCACGAAGCGCCGGACCCCGGTCCGGCGCTTCGCCATGCCCCGGTTCCCCTCCCGGTTCGACCACGTGAGGTCGGCGCAGCCGTGCGCCACTAGGTGTACTGACCTAGCGGGGCACCTCTCAGCCGTCCCCACGTGGTCGAATCCCGGTCCGGTGAGGGAGATGCGGGTACGCCGAGGGGTGCCGCCGTCGGGGCCGGCCCGTGCCCGGCGTACCGGCAGTGATCGCTAGTTGCGGGCAAAAAGTCGAGCCGGCTCGAGGATTTGCCCGGAACTCGCGATCATGAGACGACGAAACCCCGGCCGCGGGGGGACGCGACCGGGGAACGACGTACGGGTGGCCAGGGGCGGGGTCGAACCGCCGACCTCACGATTTTCAGTCGCGCGCTCGTACCAACTGAGCTACCTGGCCGCTGGCTTGCGCGGTCCTGACGGGATTTGAACCCGCGACCTCCACCTTGACAGGGTGGCGAGCACTCCACGCTGCTCCACAGGACCTTGTTGTGTTGTGCGTGCCCCCAACGGGATTCGAACCCGTGCTACCGCCTTGAAAGGGCGGCGTCCTGGGCCACTAGACGATGAGGGCGATGGGCCCACGGCGTCCTAGCCGTCGGGGACCCCGAAAGCATAGGGGACGCCTCGGAGGATCCACAAAGAACATCACCACAGGGTCAGCAGCCCGCCCCGGCGACCTCGCAGCGACGAGGTGCCACCGGTGGGCGTCGGTGAGTCGGTGACCTCCGGGGCGGGGACGACCGGCGGCGGGACGTGCCGCACGATCTGCGCCGACGTCAGGCCCAGGCCCCCGACGGTGATGTCGTCGTAGGCCTGCAGCGTCCGCGTCTGCCGGTCGAAGTACAGCACCGACAGCTTGATGGGGGTGGGCTTGCCTCTCTCCAGCGCCCGCAGCGCGGAGCCACCGGTCGAGCCCTGCACGAACAGCAAGGTGCCGTGCTCGAGCCGTCGCTGACTTCGGAAGTGCAGGTGACCGGCGAGCACGAGTGGCGCGGCCCCGTCGACCTCGACGCCCCCGTCAGGATCGTGGATCACCGCCACGTCGACCGGCGCGAAGCTGGGCTGGCGGGTGATCAGGTCGCGCAAGGCAAGACCCGTCTGGGCGACGTCGACCGGCACCGAGTGGGCGGTCGTGCTCTTGTCCGGCGTGAACCGCGGGTCGCCGATCCCGGCGAAGCGCAGACCGGCCACCTCCTTGACCTGGTTGTCGAGCACGATGCCGTTGGGTTCGGCCGCCACCCCGCGCTGAGTGACGCCCGAGTCGTGGTTCCCCCGCACCCACACATACGGCACGCCCATGCTCGCCATCGGCTCGAGGTAGGCGTTCTCGGCGGCCAGGCCGTGGTCGGTGATGTCCCCGCTGTCCACGATCACGTCGACCTGGAACTGCTTCGTGACCGAGCGCATCACGTCCCAGCCCGCCGGGTTGTCGTGCAGGTCGGACACGCTGAGGACCCTGATCGTCGAGGGGTCCGGCGTGAAGGCCGGCAACGTGGAGGTGACGTCGTACAGCCGGGACACGTTAGTGACGATCTTGGCGAGCTGCTTCTGGTACTTCTGGAAGTCCGTCACGATGTCGCGGGCATCACCGACCATCGACGGCGCGATCGCGAGCAGGCCGTCATAGCGAGGCTCGTCGATCGCCTGGGGATGGAACGTCGCGGCCGCCCAGCCGCCGCTGCCAAGGATGACGGCGGCGCTGACCAGGCCCGCGTAGAAGGCGCGCCGGAGCCGCCGGCGGAAGACCAGCACGCCGAGCACCATCGACCCCAGCAGGCCGGCCACCGCAGCACGGATCACCAGCTTTCGAACGCCGGACCGTACGTCGTGGGAGACCCGCTCGGGCAGGCCGTTCAGGGAGGCGGGGTTGTTGAAGATCTCGCGGGCGTCGCGGGTGTTGATGCGGGTCACGAGCGCGTCGAGCCGGATCGGCCCGTCGTGGGAGTTCAGGGTGAGCCGGCCGAGCGGCGGCACCGAGACCACGGAGTCGCCGGTCCACGCCGTCCCGATCGACATCCGGGTCTGAACGGGACCGACCGCGACGTCGACCCTGCCGCCCACGGTCACGCCGATCCAGCAGCCCAGCACGCCCACCAGGAGGATCTCGGCGGCGACGGCGGTCCGGCGATAGCGACGCCAGGGGAGCCGGGATCGCGGCGGTTCCTCGTCGCTCGCGGCCTTGCTTTCTGGCTCGCTGTCTGGCTCCTGCGCGGCAGTCATCCCCACCCTTCTACCGCAGGACGCCAGCCAACCGGGCATCCAGGTGGCTGCGAGGTCGCATGTCGGCGTCCCTCGGGCGAGAATCCGAGCGTGCTCGACATGTCAGCGGAGGCCTTCGAGGACCTCGTCGCGCAGGCCCTGGACGACGTGCCTGTCCAGCTGGCCCGCCTCATGGACAACGTCGCGGTGTTCGTGGAGGACGACTCGCCGCCCGGTGAGCCGGTGCTGCTCGGGCAGTACGAGGGCACGCCGCTCACCGAGCGGGATTCGATGTACGCCGGGGTGCTGCCCGACCGGATCGTCGTGTTCCGCCGCCCGATCCTGCGGATGTGCCGCACCGCCGACGAGGTCGTCGAGCAGGTCCGGATCACGGTCGTGCACGAGATCGCGCACCACTTCGGGATCGGGGAGGACCGACTCCACGAGCTCGGCTACGGCTGACGTCCGTTAACTGGTGAGTTCCGCATCCATTTTGGGCTTC
>JAVEDB010000265.1 GCA_030841185.1 Actinomycetota bacterium | reverse complement strand
ACGGCGTGTTGCGGCTGCGCGAGGCGAGTGCGAAGGCGTCGACCGTACGCCGTGCGGCGGGGTCGACCAGGACGATGTTCGCGGGAGCCCCGACGTCGAGCGGCTGACCCTGTCCCTCGAGAGCGCCGATGCGCGCCGGGCGGGACGACATGCGGTCCGCGACCCCGGCCCAGTCGAGGAGGCCGGTGTCGACCATCGCCTCCTGGACGACGGAGAGGGCGGTCTCCAGCCCGAGCATGCCGAAGGCGGCGGCCGACCACTCGCAGTCCTTGTCCTCACCGGCGTGCGGTGCGTGGTCGGTGGCGACCGCGTCGATGGTGCCGTCGGCGAGGGCCGCCCGCAGCGCGTCGACATCGTCCTGGGTGCGCAGCGGCGGGTTGACCTTGTAGGCGGGGTCGTAGGTGCGGGCGAGCTCGTCGGTGAGCAGCAGGTGGTGGGGCGTCACCTCCGCGGTGACGTTCCAGCCCTTCGACTTGGCCCAGCGCAGGATCTCGACCGAGCCGGCGCTCGAGACGTGGCACACGTGCAGCCGGGACCCGACGTGCGCCGCGAGCAGGACGTCGCGGGCGATGATCGCCTCCTCGGCGACCGCCGGCCAGCCCTGCAGGCCGAGGACGCCGGAGAGCTCGCCCTCGTTCATCTGGGCGCCGGCGGTGAGCCGGGGCTCCTGTGCGTGCTGGGCGACGACGCCGCCGAACGCCTTGACGTACTCCAGCGCCCGTCGCATGAGCACCGCGTCGGACACGCAGTTGCCGTCGTCGGAGAACACCCGGACCCGGGCTGCCGAGTCGGCCATCGCGCCGAGCTCGGCGAGCCGCTCGCCCGCGAGGCCGACCGTGACCGCCCCGACCGGGTGCACGTCGCAGTGGCCGGCCTCGCGACCCAGGCGCCACACCTGCTCGACCACCCCGGCGGTGTCCGCGACCGGGTCGGTGTTGGCCATGGCGTGCACGGCCGTGAACCCGCCGAGGGCGGCCGCCGAGGTGCCGGTCTCGACGGTCTCGGCGTCCTCGCGCCCCGGCTCGCGCAGGTGGGTGTGCAGGTCGACCAGGCCGGGCAGCGCGACCAGCCCGTCGGCCTCGATGGTCGCCGCTCCGGACCGGGACAGGCCGGACCCGATCTCGGCGATGAACCCGTCCTCGAGGACCAGGTCCACCGGGTCGGTCCCCTGGAGCCGGGCACCCTTCACGACGTACGCGGTGGTGCTGGTCACTGGGCGACCTCCGGGTCGCTCGATCCGGACAGGAGGAGGTAGAGCACGGCCATCCGGACGCTCACCCCGTTGGTCACCTGCTCGACGATCGTCGAACGGGCGGAGTCGGCGACCTCGGCCGCGATCTCCATCCCCCGGTTCATCGGTCCGGGGTGCATGACGATGGCGTGGTCGGGTAGCTGTGCGACCCGCCGGGTATCCAGCCCGTAGCGGCGGGAGTACTCGCGGGCGCTGGGGAAGAAGGCCGCGCCCATCCGCTCCTGCTGCACCCGCAGCATCATCACGACGTCGCTCTTGTCGAGCTCGCCGTCCAGGTCGTAGGACGTCGAGCAGGGCCAGCCCTCGACCCCGACCGGGAGCAGCGTCGGTGGCGCGACGAGGGTGACTTCGGCGCCGAGGGTTCGCAGCAGCAGCACGTTGGAGCGCGCGACCCGGGAGTGCAGGACGTCACCGACGATGGTGACCCGACGTCCGGCGAGGTCGGTGCCGACCGCGCCCTCCCCGTGCGGGCCGGCGTTGAGCCGGCGGCGCATGGTGAACGCGTCGAGCAGGGCCTGGGTGGGGTGCTCGTGGGTGCCGTCACCGGCGTTTACGACGCTGCCCCGGATCCAGCCGGAGTGGGCCAACCGGTGCGGGGCCCCCGACGAGCCGTGGCGGACGACGACGGCGTCGGCGCCCATCGCCTCCAGGGTGAGCGCGGTGTCCTTGAGGCTCTCCCCCTTCGAGACGCTCGACCCCTTCGCGGAGAAGTTGATGACGTCCGCCGAGAGGCGCTTGGCGGCGGCCTCGAAGGAGATGCGGGTGCGGGTCGAGTCCTCGTAGAACAAGTTCACGACGGTGCGGCCGCGCAGCGTGGGCAGCTTCTTGATCGGGCGGTCGGCGACGGCGGCGAGCTCCTCGGCGGTGTCGAGGATGACCAACGCGTCGTCGCGAGTCAGGTCGCCGGCCGAGAGGAGGTGGCGCATCATGCCGGCACCTCGCTGGCGTCGGAGCCGCCGATCGTGACGGCGTCGAGGTCGTCGTGCTCGGTCAGCAGGACGCTGACCCGCTCGCTCATCGAGGTCGGCAGGTTCTTGCCGACGAAGTCGGGCCGGATCGGCAGCTCGCGATGGCCGCGGTCGACGAGGACGGCGAGCTGCACCTGGCGGGGGCGGCCGTGCTCGGTCAGGGCGTCCAGCGCGGCGCGGATGGTGCGGCCGGAGAAGAGCACGTCGTCGACGAGGACCACGGTGCGGCCGTCGATGCCGCCCGCAGGCAGGTCGGTGTGCTCCAGCGCCCGCGCCGGCCGCAGCCGCAGGTCGTCGCGGTACATGGTGACGTCGAGGGCTCCGACCGGCACCTCGCTGCCCTCGACCGCCGCGATGGCCGCGGCGAGCCGCCGGGCCAGCGGCACACCGCGGGAGGGGATGCCGAGCAGGACGACGTCCTGCGGTCCCTTGTTGCGTTCGAGGATCTCGTGGGCGATCCGGGTCAGCGCCCGGGAGATGTCGGTGGCGTCGAGGACGGGCCGCGTGCGCGCGGTCCCCGTGCTGTCCTGCGCGGGTCGCCCGTGACTGCGGGCGCTGGAGTTCTGGGTAGGCGGCATCGGCCGGCCGACCTCCTTCCCCGCCTCTCGGGACGGGTCGTTAAAGGACGTCTGGGTGGTCTCGCGGCGCCGCTCCCGACGTGGAGTCCGGAAGGGTGCTCGGCGCTGCGGGCACACCGTAGCAGCGCCGATCAGGCGACAACCCTCACGAACCGCTTGACCGCGCTGGTGACTCTCCGTAACGTGACTCAGCGTAACCGCGATGGAGAAGACGATCTCCTGTCTCGGGGGGGACTCGCGGTAGAGGTCACGTCGTGTGACCGGGGGGAAGGGAAGGCATCACATGCCGTCTGAATATGCCCGCGCGCTGGGGTCACGCCTTCGGGCGATTCGCACTCAGCAAGGGCTGTCGTTACACGGAGTTGAGGAGAAGTCCAAGGGCCGGTGGAAGGCCGTCGTGGTCGGCTCCTACGAGCGGGGCGACCGGGCGGTGACTGTGCAGCGGCTGGCCGAGCTCGCCGACTTCTATGCGGTCCCGGTGTCCGAGCTGCTGCCGGACAGCGCCCCCAGCGGCGCCGCGGAACCGCCGCCCCGGCTGATCATCGACCTGGAGAAGTTGCAGGTGGTGCCGGCCGAGCGGGCCGGACCGTTGGCGCGCTACGCGGCGACGATCCAGGCCCAGCGCGGGGACTACAACGGCCGGGTGCTCTCGATCCGGCAGGACGACCTGCGTACCCTCGCCGTGATCTACGACGAGACCCCGAGCATGCTCACCGAGCAGCTCATCACCTGGGGCGTACTCAACCCCGAAGCCCGCCGCGCCCTCGACTGACGCAGCAGCCCGCCCAATTGACCACGTGAGGTAGTCGAGACGGTGCGACAACAGCCGTAGAGGACTGTTGCGGCACCCACCAGACCACCTCACGTGGTCGAATGGCGGGGGCGGGGTCAGCGGGTGAGCAGGGGTTTGAGGTCGAGCAGGCGGGCCAGCAGGCCGTTCACGAAGCCGGGTGACTCGTCGGTCGAGAGCTGGCCGGCGAGCTGCACGGCCTCGTTGATCACCACGGCGTCGGGCACCTCGTCCTGCCACAGCAGCTCATAGGTCCCCAGCCGCAGCCCCGCGCGGACCACCGCCGGCATCCGGTCGAGGCTCCAGTCCTGGGAGTACGTCGTGAGCAGCTCGTCGATGCGCTCCCGGTGTGCGACGACGCCGTCGACGAGCTGGACGGTGTAGTCCGAGACCGGCGGCTCCGCGGCCGCCACCTTCGCCGCCATCAGCTCCTGGACGTCCACGCCCCGCTGCTCGGACTCGAACAGCAGGTCAAGCGCGCGCTTGCGCGCCTTGCTGCGGGCGCTCACCCGGTCACCCGCCGGTGACTCGGCCGAGATAGCTGCCGTCGCGGGTGTCGACCTTGACCTTCTCCCCGGTCACGATGAACAGGGGTACGGCGATCTCCGCCCCCGTCTCGAGAGTGGCCGGCTTCGTGCCGCCCGTCGACCGGTCCCCCTGCATGCCGGGCTCGGTGTAGGAGATGGTCAGCTCGACGGATGCCGGCAACTCGACGTACAGCGGGGTGCCCTCGTGCAGCGCGACGACCGTGTCCTGGTTCTCGAGCAGGTACGACGCTCCCGCGCCGATCGTCGCTGCGGGGACGTGGATCTGGTCGTAGGAGGACATGTCCATGAAGACGAAGTCCTCGCCCTCCTTGTACAGGTACTGCATGTCGCGCTTGTCGACGTTCGCCGTCTCGACCTTCGTGCCGGCGTTGAAGGTCCGGTCCACGACCTTGCCCGACAGCACGTTCTTGAGCTTGGAGCGCACGAACGCCCCGCCCTTGCCGGGCTTGACGTGCTGGAACTCCACGACCGACCAGAGCTGGCCGTCGATGTTGAGCACCATGCCGTTCTTCAGATCGTTGGTCGTCGCCACGTGGTGCGGGTCCTCACTCGTACGTCGGAACAGGTGGGGCTGCCCTCTACAGGACGAGGAGCTCCTTCGAGGTGGTCGTGAGCAGCTCGGGTCCGGCGTCCCTCACGACGAGGGTGTCCTCGATCCGGACGCCGCCGCGCCCCGGCAGGTAGATGCCGGGCTCGACGGTGACGGGCGTGCGGTCGGCAAGTCTAGCGTCCGCGGTGTATCCCATCAGCGGTGCCTCGTGGATCTCCAGCCCGACGCCGTGCCCGAGTCCGTGAGTGAACTGGTCGCCGTAGCCGGCGGCGACGATGATGTCCCGGGCAGCGGCGTCGACCTCCTTCGCATCCGCACCGGGCGCCAGGGCGTGCCGGCCGGCCCGCTGCGCCTCGCGGACCAACTGGTGCAGCTCGGTCTGCCAGGCCGCGGGCTGCGCCCCCACCACGACCGTCCGGGTGCAGTCCGAGTGATAGCCGCCGTACAACGCCCCGAAGTCGATCTTTAGGAGGTCCCCGGCCTCGACGGCGCGGCTGCCGGGCTGGTGGTGCGGGATCGCGCTGTTCGGCCCGCTGGCGACGATGGTGGCGAAGGACACGTCCTCGGCGCCGTGGTCGAGCATCCGACTCTCCAGCTCGCGGGCGAGCTCGCGTTCGGTCCGCCCGGGTGCGACGGTCTCGAGCAGCTCGGTCAGGGCCCGGTCCGCGATCGCACAGGCCTCCCGGAGCAACGCGATCTCGTCCTCGTCCTTGACGCTGCGCAATCCCTCGACGGCCCAGCCCAGAGGACGGAGCGCCATCTCCTCGGCCAGGTTCGTGAGCGTCCCGTGCCGCTCCACCGTGACGTCGTGCGCCTCGAACGCGAGGGCTCGTACGCCGTCGTGCCGCGCCCTCGCGACGAGTGCCTCGGGGCAGAGCCGGTCGATGACGCGCTCCAGATCGGGCACCTCCGCAGCGGACTGGGTGATGTAGCGCCCGTCGGTGGCGAGCACTCCTCCGTCGCGGGTCACGAGCAGGGCAGCGTTGGACCCGGTGAAGCCGGTGAGGTAGCGGACGTTGACCAGGCGGGTGATGAGTGCGGCGTCGGCCCCGACATCGGTCAACGAGTGGCGTAGCCCGGCGCGGCGTACCTCATGGTTGTCCGGCATCGGTCGAGCGTAGCCGTGGCCGCCGGGTGCCGGCCCTCAGAGAGCGCGGGCCCACAGGGCGACGCGCTCACCGCCCTCGTCGTCCTTGGTGAAGCCGGTGCGGGCGAAGCCGCGACCGCCGTACAACGCCTGACCGCGCGAGTTGTCCTCGTGGGTGTAGAGCTGGATCCGCTCGAAACCGCGAGCTCGGGCCTCGGCCAGGACCGCCTCGACGAGCGCCCGGCCCACCATCCGCCCCCAGTGCTGCGGCGCCACGAACACCATGCCGAGGTGGCACAGGCCGGGGATCACCGGCCCGGCTCCCTCGTCGTCGCGGGCCGGGAAGGCGGCAGCCATCCCGATCGGCGTCCCGAGATCCGTGGCCAGCAGCAGGAACCCGCCGCTGGCCAACCGCTCGGTCACCCGCTCGAGCTGCTCGGCCGGCACCGGCGTACCGCGTCGCGCTTCCGCCGCCGCCGCGAAGACGGCGGTGGCGGCCTCGATGTCGCTGTCCGACCCGAGCCGCACCTCGGTCATGCCAGACCCGCGACCGCCCGCAGCGCCAACCGGTAGGAGTCGAGACCGAAGCCGGTGACCGTCCCGGTGGCGACGCCCGCGACGACGGAGGTGTGCCGGAACTCCTCCCGCGCGGCCGGGTTGGTCAGGTGCACCTCGACCAGCGGCGCCCGCAGCTGCGCGCACGCGTCGCGCAGGGCGTAGGAGTAGTGGGTGAACGCCGCGGCGTTCAGCACCACCGGCGTCTCCGTGTCGGCCGCCTCGTGCAGCCAACGCACGAGCTCGGACTCGTCGTCACTCTGCCGGACTTCGACCTCGAGACCGAGGGCGGCAGCGGTCTCGCGGCACGCCTCCACCAGGTCGTCGTGGGTGGCCGTTCCGTAGATCTCGGGCTCGCGGACGCCGAGGCGGCCCAGGTTGGGTCCGTTCAGCACCAGGACAGTGGTCATGCCGACAGCCTCTCGTACGCCGCGGCCAGCCAGGCAGGGTCCGGGTCCTCGAGCAGTCCCGGCCGGCCGACTCCATCCAGTACGACGAAGCGGAGCACCCGTCCCCGTGACTTCTTGTCGACCCCCATCGCGGCGAGCAGATCCGACCAGCGGCCCCCGGGGTAGCGCGTCGGCAGGCCGACCGATTCCAGGACCGACCGGTGTCGCTGCACGGTCGCCTCGTCGAGCCGGCCGGCTGCGTGCGCCAGCTCCGCTGCAAACACCAGGCCCACGCTGACCGCGAAGCCGTGCCGCCACGTGTAGCCCTCGACCCGTTCGATCGCGTGGCCCAGCGTGTGGCCGTAGTTGAGGATCTCGCGCCGTCCGGTGTCGCGCAGGTCCTCGCTGACGACCGCCGCCTTGACGCGCACCGCCCGCTCGACGAGCTCCCGCAGCACCGGCCCGCGGGGGTCGGCCGCCGCCCCGGGATCGGCGTCGATGAGCTCGAGCACGCGCGGGTCGGCGATGAAGCCGACCTTGACGACCTCCGCCAGCCCACTCGCGAGCTCCTCAGCTGGCAGTCCCCTCAGCAGGTCCAGATCGCAGACCACGCCGCGCGGCGGGTGGAAGGCGCCGACGAGGTTCTTGCCCTCGCTCGTGTTGATGCCCGTCTTGCCCCCGACGGCGGCGTCCACCATGCCGAGCAACGTGGTCGGCACATGCACGACCGGCACCCCGCGGAGCCAGGTCGCGGCGACGAACCCAGCGAGGTCGGTGGTGGCGCCGCCGCCGATCCCCACAACCGCGTCGGTGCGGGTGAAGCCCGCCTGCCCCAGTCGCGCCCAGACCGCAGCAGCCACCGACACGTCCTTGGCCGCCTCGCCCTCGGGCACCTGCACCAGCTCGACGGACCGGCCGCCAGCCCCGAGACGGCGGCCCAGCTCGCGGGCGGTCTCGGCTATCCGCGGCGGGTGGATCACCGCGACTCTCGTCCCCCGGTCTCCCAGCAGGCCGGCCACCGTGTCGGTGTCCTCGACGAGACCGGTGCCGACGACCACGTCGTACCCCTCGTCACCACCGACCCGGATCCGGCTGAGGTCCATCAGGTGATCACCCGCAGCACCTCGTCGGCCACCTCGTCGGCACTCTTGTCGTCCGTGTCGACCCGGTGCGAGGAGATCGCCTCGTAGGTCGGGCGCCGGGCCTCCATCAGCCGGATCCACTGCGCCCGCGGGTTACCGAGCAGCAGCGGGCGGTCCCGGTTCAGTCCCACCCGGGGGGCGGCAGCCTTGATGCTCACGTCGAGGAAGACGACGGTCAGGCCTGCCAGCAGCTCGGCGACGCCGGGGTCCAGCACCGCTCCGCCTCCCAGCGCGAGGACACCGTCGTGCTCCGCCACTGCCTCCTGCACGGCCCGCGACTCCAGTGCGCGGAACCGCGCCTCGCCGTGCTCCACGAAGATGTCCGAGATCGTCTCCCCCGCGGCCCGCTCGACGTCGTCGTCGGTGTCGCGCACCGCGAGACCGAGCCGCTCGCCGAGCAACCGCGCGACGGTGGACTTGCCCGCACCGGGCGGGCCGACGATCACCACCCGCGGACCGCTCATCGGAACGCCAGCTGGTCCAGGTAGCTCGTAGCGTTGCGGGCCGTCTCCGCGACGGAGTCGCCGCCGAACTTCTCCAGGGCGGCGTCGGCCAGGACGAGCGCGACCATGGCCTCGGCGACGATGCCGGCGGCGGGCACGGCACACACGTCGCTGCGCTGGCTGATCGCCTGGGCCGGCTCGCCGGTCGCCACGTCCACCGTTGCCAAGGCGCGCGGGACCGTGGAGATGGGCTTCATGGCGGCCCGCACCCGCAACGGCTCACCCGTGGACATGCCACCTTCGACGCCGCCTGCTCTCGCCGTACGCCGCCTGAGGCCACCCTCGCCGGCGTCGATCTCGTCGTGCGCCGCCGATCCCCGCCGGCGGGCCGTCTCCAACCCGTCGCCGAGCTCAACCGCCTTGATCGCCTGGATGCCCATCAGCGCACCCGCGAGGCGGGAGTCCAGCCGCCGGTCCCAGTGCACGTGACTGCCGAGGCCCGGCGGCAGCCCATAGGCGAGCACCTCGACCACGCCGCCGAGGGTGTCCCCGTCCCGATGCGCCGCGTCGATCTCGGCGACCATCGCCGCGCTCGCGCTCGGGTCGAGGCAGCGAACCGGGTCGTTGTCGAGCCGCGCAGTGTCATCGGGTACGGGGAAGACCTCGGCCGGCGCCAGGGCCTGACCGATGGCGACGACATGGCTGACGAGGCGCACGCCGAGGGCCTGCTCGAGGAACGCACCAGCGACGGCTCCCAGGGCGACCCGGGCCGCGGTCTCGCGTGCGCTCGCGCGCTCGAGGACCGGCCGGGCGTCGTCGAACCCGTACTTCTGCATGCCGGCCAGGTCGGCGTGACCGGGTCGGGGACGAGTCAGGGGCGCGTTCCGGGCAAGCCCGTCGAGGACCGTCTGGTCGACCGGGTCGGGCGACATCACGTCCTGCCACTTCGGCCACTCGGTGTTGGCGATGTGCACGGCGACCGGCCCACCCTGGGTCCGGCCATGTCGCACACCACCGAGGAGCTGGACGTCGTCGCGCTCGAAGCTCATCCGGGCACCCCGACCGTGACCCAGGCGGCGCCGGGCGAGCGCGACCGAGAGGTCGCCCGTGGTGACCTGCACCCCGGCGGGCAGTCCTTCCAGGATGGCGACGAGGGCAGGGCCGTGCGACTCCCCCGCGGTGAGCCAGCGCAGCATGTGGTGATCTTCCCATGCTGCGAGGTCCGCAGTGCGTGACCGGCGCGGGCTGACCAGGGACAGGTCGAGGCCGGACATGCAGGACGGGCCGCCCCTGTGCCGGGACGGCCCGTCCGCGTGGGAGGGGTGGAGCTGCTACTGCATCTTCGCGGACTCGCCCTCGCAGAGGTCGAACCGCTCGTCGCCGAACTGAAAGCTGCCGCAATTGCCGTTCTTGAGCCGCAGCGTCTTGAAGTACGTGCCGAAGACGTCACCGACGGCCACCGAGTAGGTCTTGGAGCCGACGGAGACCCGGCCGGAGGAGTTGTCCGCGGCGACCGAGATCACCTTGACGGTGAGTACCTTGGGCGCCGTGTTGCCGCTGGTCGTGCCGCCGGTGGTACCGGTTGTCGTGCCGCCGGTCGTCCCGCCGGTGGTACCCGTCGTCGTGCCGGTGGTGCCACCGGTCGTCCCGCCGGACGTCGTGCCGCCGGTGGTGCCGGCCGCGTTCGCGTTGACGGCCGGGGGCACGACGAGTGCCTTGAACGGGTCCTTGCCGAAGGACTTCTGCGAGATCGCCGGGACGGTTACCGGCTTCGGAGTCGCCGTCGGTGCTGGCGTCACCTTGGTCGGGGCCGACGGGATCGGGTTGCTGGCCGTCGCCGTCGTGCCACCGCCTCCGGAGAAGACGAAGAAGTAGCCACCGAGTGCCGCGACGGCGACGCCGCCGGCGACCGCGAGGGCAACGAGAGCGCGGCGGCTCCCCTTGGTCTCTTCCGCGTCGGCAACACCCTCGAGCTCGGGCGGTGTCGACTGGAAGGGGAAGGTCTGCTCAGTCATGATCGGTCGCTCCCAGTCCTACTTGGCGGCCGGAACCGTGGGGGACACGGCTGCGGGGTTGACGGCTGCGGCGGCCTGGGCCGGCGACAGGAAGACACGTGCCGTGATGGAGATCTGAAGCTCATTCGACGACACCGCGCTCGCGGCCGGCTTCAGACTGAAGCCGGTCACGAGGAACGACCTCTTGAGGCCCTCGAGCTTGTTGACGAACTGCTCCACCTCGAAGTAGCTGCCGGTGGCGTTCAGGGTCACCGGCACCTGGAACAAGGTCGGGGCCGGCACGGCCGGAGCCGCGACGGTCGGCGTGCTGTCGGTCGGCGTGCTGCCGGTCGTCGTGCTGCCGGTCGCAGCGGTGGTCGGTGCCACGGCGACGGGAACCACGACGTCGGTGACGGCGGTCGGCTCCGCGGGAGCCAGCGAGTCCAACGACAGGCCGGACTTCTTCGCAGCGGTCGAGAGGTCGCGGATCAGCGTCGGCAGGGCCGGGTTGTCCGGGATCTGCCCGCGGATCTGGGCAAGTCGCGCCACCTGTCGGGGCAGGTCCTGCTGCTGTGCCATCAGTTGGGAGATCTTGTCCTTCAGGCGGGTGTTGGCATCCTCCTGCGTGGCCGTCTGCGTCTTGATCGAAGCCGCCTTGGCGCGCTTCGGAGCGATGAGCAGGAACCAGCTCGCCGCGAGGATCGCGACGATGAGGACGCCCGTGAGGAGAGACCACTTTCGGGTCACGGTCATGTCAACTGCCCGCCTTCTGGATGTAGCGCTTGGAAAGCGCGTCCTCGGTGATCGACACCTTCGAGTCGAAGTGGACGGTGTTGACGTCCCCGATCTTCTCTCGGGCTGCGTTGGTGAAATACGGCTGCGCGAAACCCTTCTGCTTCGCCAGCGTGTCGAGCCAGGTCGCAACGTCCTTGTACTCCTTGGCGTGGCCGATCAACTGCACCGTGCCGATACCCGGGGAGAGGTACGTCGCGGAGGCGGCTGGCGCCACCGCCGACGCGTCCGTGGTCGCAACTGTCATCTCGGAGAGCCACACCCTGTTGGGGGTCTTGAGGCTCAGGTCGTTCAGGAAGAACGACCAGCGGATCTCCTTGCCCATCGCGCGGCTGAGCTGCGCCTCCGCAGCATCGACCTGGGCATAGACCAGGGGGACGTCGGAGTACTGGGCGGCTGTCGCCTCCAGCTGCGTGCCGGTCGCCTTGGACGACGCGAGGTCATCGTTCGCCGCGTTCACCTGGTTGTTGGCGAGGACGAAGAGGCCGGCGACCACGGCAAGCGCGGCCACGACGGCGACGCCGAGCCCGCCCTGCACCTTGCGGACGCGCCGCGCCTGCTCGATCTCCGGCGGCAGCAGGTTGACCCGGGGAAGAGTCGCGCTACGGACAGTGGTCAGAGTGCTCATGATGCTGCTCCGAGGGCCAGGCCTACCGGCACGGCTGCCAGCGGGTCGACGAATGCGATCTGCTCAGGGGACAGGCCGGTCTTGCCGACCTGCAGGCCGTGCATGGGGCTGCCGATCTCGACCGGGACCCGGGTGGTGACCTGGAGCCGCTGGGCGAGGCCACCGAGTCGGGCGCCTCCTCCGGTGAGGACGAGCTTCGAGATCGGGGCCGAGCCGCTGGATGCCAGGTAGTAGTCCAGGGAGCCACGGATCTCGTCGACGAAGGCGGCGCCAACCGCTTCGACGACCCGCGAGGCCGCCTGGGCATCCATGCCGTCGGCCTGCACGCCGATGCCGAGCTGCTGCTTCATTGCTTCGGCCTGCTCGTGCGGGATGCCCATGCGGTCAGCCACGGCGTCGGTGACGTCCTGGCCGCCCATGAGCAGGATGCGCACGAACCGCGGTACGCCGCTCTCGTGCACCACGATGTTGGTGACCTTGGCACCGACGTCGACGAGGGCCTCGACCTGAGTGCCCATGCCGAGGTGGTCCGGGTCGGACAGTGACCGGACGACCGCGAAGGGGGTCAGGTCGACCATCGTCGTGGACAGACCAGCCTTGCGGACGGCTTCGATGCTCCCGTTGACCATGTCGCGGGACGCGGCGACGAGCAGGCCGCGTAGGACCCGGCTGCCACCCTCTCCCGCGAGCTCCTCGAGCGGGTGGAAGTCGAGCACCGCCTGCTCGACCGGCATCGGGAGGAAGTCCTGGACCTGGAACGCGAGGGAGCTCTTCAGCTCGTCGGCCGGCATCCAGGGCAGGTCAACCTGGCGCACGATGACCTTCTGGTTCGCGACACCGATGATGACCTTCTTGCTGCTGAACTTCGTGTGCGCCCAGAGCTGCTTGATCGCGGCGGCCACGGCGTCGGAGTCGACGACCTCGCCGTCACGGACGGCACCCGACCGCAGTGCCACCTGCCCGAACTTCTCGAGCGTGACTCGGCCCTTGCCGAACGACAGTTCGGCGGCGCGTACACCTGAAGTCCCGATGTCGAGACCGATGGCGGATCGTCCTGCCACGACGCTTTCCCTCCCACAGGCGGCTTGCACCGCGTGGTGACCCTGTTGGGCCGTATCAAAGAGGGAAATCGGCCGGTAGAGCCCCGGGCTTGAGCAATAGGTTCAGGCCAGCGCGTGATCGAGGTAAAGGTCTGCCAAAGCACCGCCCCACAGGACCGCGACGAGGGCTCCGGCGAGCATGAACGGGCCGAACGGGATCTGGGACTTGCGGCCGGCCCGGTGCAGGATCATCAGCCCGCCGCCCACCACACCTCCGAACAGGAAGCCGAGAAAGCCGCCGGTCACGACCTCGGCCCAGCCCAGGTATCCGAGGTAGAGACCCAGCACTCCCGCGAGCTTCACGTCTCCGAAGCCCATCCCGGCCGGATAGACGAGGGCCAGCAGGAAAAAGAGACCGTAGAGCGCCACCATGCCCAGGCCCGCCCGTAGCAGCGTCCACCAGTCGTCGTTCGCGAAGGCAGCTGCGGCAAGCAGCACAGACCCGACGACGTAGGACGGCAGCACGATGCTGTTGGGAAGGCGCTTGACGTCGAGGTCGATCATCGCCAGCGCCACGCCTATCGCGCCGAGGTAGAGAAAGGCGGGCAGCGCAGCGTCCACGCCGATGCGCAGCGTCAGCACGGCGAAGACGGCCGCTGTGGCTGCCTCGACCAGCGGGTAGCGGATGCTGATGCGCTGCCCGCAGTCGCGGCACCGGCCCCGGAGCAGCAGCCAGCTGAGCACGGGGATGTTGTCTCGGGGACGAACTGGCCGGTCGCACCCCGGGCAGTGCGAGGGCGGTGACACGATCGACTCGCCCCTCGGGACGCGCCAGATGACGACGTTGAGGAACGAGCCGACCAGCAGGCCCACTATCGCCATGACCAGAACGAGCAACGTCATGGCGTTGAAACTAGTGGTCGAGGACGCCTCAGTTGATGTCCTGGGCGTCGTCCTCGCGCCATGTCGTGATCTGCGCGTCCAGGGTGGCACCAGGCGGGTTGTCCGCGAAGCACTGGTCCATGTAGAAGTCCACGTTGCCGCCCATGTCCAGGGTCTTGGCGAACACGGTCCCGATGGTGTTCCGTCCACCGCTGCCGGTGAGAGTTCCGTCCGGGACGAACAGCGACGCCACCAGCCACGGCGCGGTGTTCCCGCCCTGGTAGGTAAGGTCGTGCCCGGGGCCGGCTACGACGATCGTCACGCTGCTCGACGTACAGGTGGACGAGTTGTTGATGTCCCGCAGGAACGACGCCGGGAACGACCCCTGGTCCAGCGAGATGTCAGCGTTGTCCCAGTAGAGCACCGGGGACGTGATGCCCGCAGCCCCCAGGCTTGTCAGTGTGGCGTTGATGCTGCCCGCGGCGATGTTGTACGTGCCCTCAGCCTGGGCCTGGGTCCGCAGCGCGTCGTACTGCGCGTCGGTAAGCCCGCGCGGGCGGTAACCGTAGCTCTGCAGGTCGGACTGGGTGAACAGCGAGCTGGTCGGGTACTTCGTCCCGTCCGCTCGCACGTACTTGCCGTAGCAACCGTCGCCGGCCGTGAGCGCGGCGCCGGACCCGTCCTGGTCGTACGGGAACGTCGTGTTGCAGATGCCGGAGGTGTGGATCGGGGCTCCGCCGCCGCCCGAACCGCAGGACGTGTTGCTCGACGAGACGTTGGCCGTCGCGTGCGCTGCAGTCGGCTGGTCGTAGACGAGGTCGAGAACGGGCCGGTTGTTGGCCGAGTCCCAGGAGAACTGGACACCACTTCCGTTGTGGCTGTCGTCCTGGCGGTTCATCATGCAGCCGTTGGTGAAGATGCTCTCGGAGTGCACACCGACGTTCCCGTTGCCGCTGAGGGCATCGGCGAAGACACCGATCGGGAACGGGTAGGGCTGCACCTTGACATCGACGGCCAGCTTGCGGGCGCTCGGCCCCCCGCCGGACACGCCGGTCGAGTGAACGCGGTAGATGCCGAAGCAGGGCGCCGGCGGGGACGCATGGCGTTCCGGGCAGTTGGGCTTGTACTTCTGCACGGTACCGATCCACACCTTGAAGCAGTCGGCGGCGGCGGCGCACGTCCCGGCCGCCCCATTGAGCATGACCTGCTTGGGGTTGAGGGCACTGATCCAGCTCTGAGTCGCGCCCTGGCAGGTCGGGCCGGGCGCGGCACCAGCGGCGGGCTCCATGCAGGTCAGGGCCCCGAGGCTGCCGCCACGCAGGAACTGGACCGCCTGCGCGACTCCGGCCTCTGACGTCGACAGGGCGGACAGCGCCTGCCGGTCCCGCTTGGCATTGCCGAGGTTGTTGATCGTCATCACCGTGGCGGTGATCAGGAAGGCAGTCAGAACCGCCACCACCATGATCACAGTGATGACGCCGATGCCGTCGTCACCGCGCATA
This sequence comes from Actinomycetota bacterium, assembly GCA_030841185.1. Lineage (GTDB taxonomy): Bacteria > Actinomycetota > Actinomycetes > JACCUZ01 > JACCUZ01 > JAVEDB01. The sequence goes on along the minus strand of JAVEDB010000265.1, from coordinate 3,468 downwards.
CGGAGGACTCGCGAGCGGAGCGTCATTGTTCGCCTCACTGTGACTGGTTCCGGAGATCGACCTGGGTTCGGTAGAGCTGTTTGTGGCCGCCGACGAGCATCGTGAGATCCAGGACGACCGAGTCGATGTTGGGCAGCTCCACATCGAGCGTCCCGTTGTTGTTGCCGTCCGGTACGCCGGACTCGTCGAGCTCGGTCCACGTCGTCACGCCGTCGGACGGGTTCAGGTCGTCCCGGTAGATGTTGCTGCGATACGAGACCTTGAACCGGTAGACGTTTCCGGCCAGCAGTGGCTGGCCGCCCGAGCACGAGGTGGTGGCCGCTGACACGGGCACCACGCCCGCGGCGGCGTTGTCGATCACGTACAGCTGACTACTGGAAGCCTCGAAGCAGTACGTCACGTCCTCGGGGTTGCTGCTCGAGTAGGCGAGGCAGGTCACGCCCACGGGTCCGTTGAGACCGTTGATGCAGCCGTCCCCGTCGAAGTCGGACTTGAAGCGAACCGCCACGAGTGCTGTGGGGTTGAAGGCGGCCCCGTCGGGATTCACCGCAGTGACGACCTGCTTGGCCTGGCGAATGTCGCGGGTCATGCGGTTGATGGCCTGGCGAGCCTCTTCGTTGAGGTTCTGCTGCTGCTGGGTCACCGTGACCGCCTTGCTGCTCGTCACGACGATCGACATGGTGACGGTAATCAGCACGATCATCATGCTCATGGCGACGAGGAACTCGACCAACGTGAAGCCGGCGTCCCGTTCGTCGCACTCGCGTAGGCGCCTCATCGCTGGTCATCCGCGACGCAGGAGAGCTGGCCGAGCTGGACGTTGATCGCGGAGAACCCTGGGCTCGTCTCGTTCACCAGCGTCGGTGCGGTCGTGAGCGTGAAGATCCCGGTGGGGAAGCCGCGGAGCCCGTTGTTCGCACCGGACTTCACCACGTTGGGCACGGCCGGCCCCTGGACGAGGTTGCTGAGCGGTTGACCTGTCGAGAGGAAGGTGTTCGCCGGGTCCCAGGTGTCCCAGCCCGCTCCGACCGCAGGAACGGGGGCTGCGTTCAGGCTCGAGTCGTAGGTCCACATGGCCTGGTGCCATCTGGCGCTGGCGTCCGCGAGACCCTTCCCCCACCAGAACAGGTGCAAGGTGTACTTGCCGACGATGGTGCCGTCGACGCCGGACGTGCCGGAGACGCAGTCGACACTGCCTTGGTCGAGGATGGCGCCCACGAGTCCCTTGCTGCCCAGAGTGTTGTTGAAGCTGGATTCGGGGTTGTTGGGAAAGAGGGTCACTCCCGCAGCCATCGCGACGGCCGCGCCGGCCTTCGTCTGCTGGGGGGACGTCGGCAGCGGGTTGGAGGTGACGTAGCCCCGGCCGGTGATCGCCGGAGCGCTGCCGCCGGTCGTGTCGTTGACGCGCACGTACGGCTTGGCACCCATCGAGAAGCCCACGGGGTCGATCGCGAGACGGGGGATGCCGCCGCCGGCCGTGTTGTCGTAGCTCAGCAGACCGCAGCCGCCGCCGCTGTTGGCGGCGATGAAGCCACTCGCGGTGTTGAACGGCGTGGCGCCGTTCACGTTTGTTGGGGCCTTGGGCAGTCCCGCCGACACGTCGCCGGTGACATTGTTCGTGTCGGTCTTGCCGAATCCCCACCAGGAGCAGCTGGGGAGCGACTGCTCGACGCCGCTGCCGGAGGTGGTCACACCCTGCGACGGCAGCGAGAACTGCTCAACCTTGCCCGTGACGGGGGTGACGCCGGTCCTCGTGGCCAGCGCGCCGGTCACGTACCCGGAGACCGAGGAGCCGCTCGACTGGGCACCGTCGATCTTGGCCAGGCCGGCCTGCAGCTCGAGGGTGCTCGTGTCGGCGCCGTTGGAGGTGATGTCGACGGCGACGGCGCGACCCTGGCTCTGGATCACGGGAGCCTGCGGACGGCCGTCGGTGACCCGCGTATAGGTACGGAACGTCTTGACCTTGCCGCCGGAGGTCCAGGTCGTGAGGACCGTGACTCCGACCATGAGAGACGGGGACTGGTCGCGGCCCACGATCTGGCTGTCGTAGACGTCCTGGAACCTGGCAGCGGGAACAGCCGAGCCGTCCGGGCCGAGAAACTGGGTGTCGATGATCTGCGAGAAGCTGGTCGCCCCGGGGATGGGCCCGGTAGTGACCCGGTAGAAGGGGGCCGCCGGCTCCCCGCCGGACGCGGCACCCGTCGCGATGTAGCTACCCGTCAGGGTCCCGCTCCCGGCGTTCACCGTCGTCACCGGGCTGGCAGAGGTGGCGTTCGTGAAGTAGATGTCGAGCAGGTCGAGGAAGGGGCCGTTCTGCCGGTCGACGTGGAACCGCAGGTCCCGCATCTGGTCAAGCCGCTCCTGGGCCAGGTTCTTCGCCTGCGTGTGTGCCTTGGTCACCGCGGTCGCCTGAAGCATCCTGATGAAGACAGGCAGCGCCGAGGTCATCACGACGACAAGGAGGGCGAAGGCCACCACGACCTCGATGAGCGTGAACCCATCCTCGTCGCGCCTGAGCTTCGGTGCGTCACATCCAGACACGAGCGGTCAACCCCTCCACGTGCACGGTGTAGACCTTGCTGCGGACAGTGCTGTTGACGGTCACCGTCGTGGCGACCGCGGTCCCGCGCGGGTAGAAGTACACGCACTTGTGCCCGGCCGAGCAGGCGGCGCCGCCCGGAAGCGTGTTGGTGGTCGCGAACGAGATCGTCGCGCTCTGGGCCTTGTACTGCCCCTCCACCTGGGTGCCGGCGGGCGCGACGCAGGAGTAGCGCCAGAGCGTGTAGGACGTCCCCGCGTCGATGTCCAGGCAGTACGTACGCCCTTCGGACACCGACCGCTCGGAGGCGTTACGCAGACCGCTGACGAGCTGGCTGGCCGAGCCCTGCTGCTGCGCGGTGCGCTGCCAGTTCACGAAGCCGAAGATTCCGATCGCCATGAGTATGCTCGCGATGGACATGACGACGAGCAGCTCGATGAGCGTGAAGCCATCGGCCGGCTCTCGGTTGAGAGCGTGAGCGTGCCCGCGCATCCGTGGTCCTCCCCTGACAATGTGCTGTGGTGTCTTCTCGACAGGCCGATGACCCGTCTTGAGCGCAGTCACCTCTCCGGTCGTCAGCCGGAAGGGTGAGAAGCCGGCGATGGGCGGCTCCCCAGGGGAGCCGCCCATCGCGACGAGCTCAAGCTGCCGCCCGTTGATTGCGGCTTGCATCAGCTCTTAGAAGGTGCCCGCGGCGAAGTTGCCGACATCGAGACCGTTCTTGGCCGAGTACTGGTAGTTCTGCTTCTGGCCGGCCGGGTTGGTCAGCGCCACGCACCAGGTGGAGTCCTTGGCGGCGGCATTCGAGTAGACGACGTTCGACGAGATGTCGGTGCCCTTGCTCAGGTGCACGACAGTGACCTCCGGTACCGCGTCGGCCGACGTCAGGGTTCCCGTCTGGGTGGCGGGGACGACAGCCAGGGAGATGC
>JAVEDB010000245.1 GCA_030841185.1 Actinomycetota bacterium | reverse complement strand
TCCGGCATCTCGCGGACCGCCGCCGGCCCCCCGAACTCGTCGTACACGACCGCCCGCATCCCCGCATTCGACCACGTGGGGTATGCGAGTGCGTGGCCTACTCCGGCGAGAGCTCCAGGAACGAGATACCAGGCTGCGGCAGGTCGAAGGCGAACTCGACCTCGCCCGCCACCGTGTCCACGGCGTCCACTCCGGCCTCGGCGTCAACCTCGTCCAGTCGGTCCGCCAGCCGCAGTGCCTCCCACTGCTCGGGCGTCGGCCAGTCCAGGCTCTCGCCGCCGCTGATGGAGCGCCAATGGGCGAACACGTTCGAGTGGTCCTGGTCGACCCGCCAGTGCCGCAGCCGGTAGCGGCCCGGTGCGAGGCCACCGATGCTCACCTCGACGCGCCGGGACAGGGCGGGATCCCCGGCGATGCCCTTCTGGTCCAGGGTGCTGTTCCAGATGAGCACACCGGTCCGGCCGGCGTCGGCGAGCGTCGCGACGCAGTCCACCAGGCTGCCCGCGCCGTCGCCGTGCAGCTCGACGTCGAGGCGGGAGTCGCCGAGACGCTCCAACAGCTCCATGGCCCACCATCGGGGCTTTCGCAGGTTCCCGACGGTGAGCAGCCCGAAGCCGCCGTGCTCGAGACGTGGCGGCCGGCCGAGCTCTTCGAAGTGGTCGGAGGCCACCCAGTGCGACAGGGCCTCGATGCGCCCCATGCTCGACCGCATCCCGTCGAGCAGGAAGGTGGCCGCGAACACCGTGTCACCCACCCGATGACCGTGCTGGGGGGTCGGACCCCACTCCGTCCACCAGATCGCCACGTTCTCCCGGTCGTGGCGGGCGAGGATCGGGCGCAGGTCCAGGGGCGGGCTGCCATAGGTGTGCGTGGACACGAAGTCGACGGGCGAGCCGGACTCGTCGACGTGGTCGAGGAGCAGGTCCACCCACTCGGCCGCTGCCGAGCTGGGGCCGCCGACGACGAGCCCCTCGTCGACCGACCTGACGGCGGTGACCGTCTCGTCGTACAGCCGGAGGTAGTCCTCCGGTGTGCCGCTCCAGAAGACCTCCAGGTTCGCCTCGTTCCACACCTCGAAGCTCCACCGGTCGCGCACCTCGTCGAGGCCGTACCGCTCGACCAGGTGCGCGGTCAGATCGCGGATCAGGTCCGACCACCGCTCCCAGTCCCGGGGGGGCGACACGATCGCGTCGTAGCCGAACACGGTCTTGGCCGGGTCACTCGCGAGGTCGTGGGGCATGAACGAGAGCTCGACGACCGGCCGCAGCCCGATCTCCATGACGGCGTCGTAGACGCGGTCCACCAGCGAGAAGTCGTGCACGGGTTCACCGTCGACCTCGCGGTAGACCCGCAGGTCGTCGCACAGGATGCCGTGCGCGCGCACACTCGCGACCCCCAGCCGCTCGTGCACCAGTCGCAGCGCCTCGCGCAGCTCCGCCCCCAGCGGGCGCCCACCGACGAGGTCGTCGGAGAGCAGCAAGCTCAAGTGCTCGGACCCGATCATCGGCCGCCACGGCCGCTCGAGCGGGCCGGTGATCGCCGCGGCATGCACACGCACCGCGACGGTCGCCGCGCCATCGGCGGCAGGAGTCGCCGATACGGTCTCGCCCAGCTGCCCCGGCGACGAGACCTCGGGCAGGGCAGCGACGGCGTACCACCGGATCCTGCCCACCTCGCCGGTCGTGTCGACGTACGGCGAGTGCGGCACCGCCAGGACGTCGTTCCCGTAGTGGTCCAACGGCACGAACGGCCCGTCCTCGTCGTCCGCGGCGTGCACGAGGTAGCCCGCCGCACCGCTGACAGGTGACCACGTGAGCGTCACCTGCCCACGGCCCGGCGTCGCCGTCAGACCGGTCGGCGGAGCCATGTCGCTCCGCCCGGCCTGGTCCGTCGCGGCACCTTCGTCATTGCGCCGCGAGATCCGCTCGTCCCAGTCGGCCTTCGCGGCGCCGGCGTCGCGCGTCGTCACGGTGTCGTGCTCGGCGTGAGGGAGAACTCCTCCTCCCGCATGAGCGGTGCGACCCGCTGCTCCATCGAGCCCTGGGAGAACGCGTGCCGGAGCACGTCGCCGCCAAGCGCGTTGCCGAGGGCAGCCATCACCATGCCCTGATCCAGCGAGAGGTAGCGCTTGGCGACCTTCCCGGTCGTCACGTTCACAGCGTCGTAGAACCCACCGGGCCCGTACGCGTTGAAGTTCCGTTGCAGATTCGCGAGGTTCGCGAGGGCGGCTCGCTGCGCATAGCGGAGCGCGAGGAACGACGCGTGCGGTGTGACGATGCCCTGTCCGTACGACGTGGGCAGTGGCTGCGGGGGGCGGCACCCGGCGTACCCCTCGTCGACAGTGGTGCGTTCCTCGTCGGAGGTGTAGCCGTTGGGCTCCATGCCGATCTGGTCCACGCCGTACTCGCGGTAGCCGCCCGCCGGGTCACTCGACGGCGAGAAGCCCCAGTAGCCGTAGCCGGCCTCGTTCGTGCCGTGCTCGATCTGCGCCGCGACGTACGTCGGGTGGGTGAGCGCCCAGCTCTTCGTGCCCCACTTCTCCTCGGGGACGAACAGCGGAACCATCAGCGCCTCGAACATCGATCCGCCCCAGGTCGGCACCAGAGACATGCCGCGGTAGTGGTAGGCACCCTCGAAGACCTCGACACCCTCGTAGGTGCGGTAGACGCCGGTCGGCTTCTGCTCGGTCCAGCCCCAGTAGCAGGGATCCCCGTTCTGGATCGGCGGGAAGGTGCGCCAGGTCCCGAAGTAGTGCTTGGTCGGGATCTGCTGCGCTGCGATACCCAGGTAGCTCGCCATCCGCGGCTCGGTGTTGAACGCGCCGTAGTGGTGGCAGGTGTAGTAGACCGTCGTCCCG
>JAVEDB010000241.1 GCA_030841185.1 Actinomycetota bacterium | reverse complement strand
GGAGCTCACCAGCTCAGACGTCGAGGACTGCGCGGTCGTTGTAGGTGCCGCAGTTCGGGCACGCCTGGTGCGGGAGCTTGGGCTCCCGGCACCGGCCGCACGCGACCAGGGGGGCGGCGGCGGTCTTCCACTGCGCCCGTCGCGAGCGGGTGTTGCTGCGCGACATCTTCCGCTTGGGAACGGCCACTGCTATCTCTCCTCGGTCTTGTCGTCTACCAGGTCCGGCGCCAGCTCGCGCAGGGCCGCCCACCGGGTGTCGGCGACCTCGTGCCGGTGGCCCGGGTCGTCCGCGAGCCGCGCCCCACACTCGGAGCACAACCCCGGGCAGTCCTCCCGGCACACCGGCTTGAACGGCAGCGCGAGCACCACCGCGTCCCGCACGACCGGCTCCAGGTCGAGCAGATCCCCCTCGAGGGGGCGCAGCTCGGTCTCGTCGTCGTGGACCTCGTTGCCCGGGTAGGCGAAGAGCTCCTGGATATCGACCACGAGCGGACTCGAGATCGGGTCGAGGCACCGGACGCACTCGCCGGTCACCTCCGTGCGCGCCGTACCCGAGACCAGCACGCCCTCCATCACCGACTCCAGCCGGAGATCGAGGTCGAGCGGGGAGCCCTCGGGCACACCGAGCACGTCCACCCCGAGATCCGCCGGAGCCGGAACAGAGCGGGCCAGCGCACGCATCGACCCTGGTCGGCGGCCGAGCTCGCGGGTGTCGATCACGAGGGGCAACCGGGGGTCGAGGCGGTGCAGCGCTTTCCTGTTCTCTTCGGGCATGACGGCTCTCGGTTCCTGACGAAACCGTCCGTAGGCTACCCGACCCGGCCGGTGTGCCCCAATTCGCCGACGTCAGCCCTGCAGGGCCTCGTCGTCGAGCGGATGCCCCTCGCCCGCCCCGGCCCCGAACTCCTCGGCGGAGCTGCGACCGCGCAGCTTGTCGCGCCCGCGGTGCACGGCGGCCATCGTCTTCTCCAGGGCGACCTCGAAGTTCGCCAGCTTCGTGTCGACGTAGTCGTCGACCTCGCCACGCATGGCCCGGGACTCCTCGGCCGCGTCGAGCAGGATCTCCTGGGCCTCCCGCTGGGCGCGGGCCAGGACCTCCGACTCGGACACCAGGCGAGCCTGCTCGGCGTGCGCCTCCTCGACGATCCGGGCAGCCTCCCGGCGCCCCTCGTCGACCACGGCCTCCCGGTCGGACAGCAGCATCGAGGCATGCCGGAACTCCTCGGGCAGCAGCTCGCGGAGCTCCTCGAGCAACCCGAGGACCTCGCCCCGGTTCACGACGCAGGACGCCGACATCGGCATCGACCGGGCGTTCTCGACTGTCGCGGTCAGCTCGTCGAGCTTGTCGTGGACATCCACTGGCGACGGTCCTCGGTGAGGTGGGTGTGACGGGCCAAGTCGCGAGCCGCCGGCTAGGACCGCCGCAGGCGGGTCACGAGCCGGTCGAGCACCGGGTCGGGAACCAGCCCTCGGACGTCACCACCGAAGGTCGCGACCTCTTTGACGAGACTAGACGACAGGAAGGAGTACTCCGGGTTGGTCGCCACGAACAAGGTCTCCAGCCCGCTGAGACGATGGTTCATCTGTGCCATCTGCAGTTCGTAGTCGAAGTCGCTGACGGCCCGCAGGCCCTTCACGACGACCGGGATGTCGCGCTCGCGGCAGTGATCGACGAGCAGACCGTCGAAGGAGTCGACCCGGATGTTCCCCAGTCCCTCGGTGACCTCGCGGAGCATGTCCATGCGCTCCTCGACGGGGAACAGCCCCTGCTTCGTGGTGTTGACGAGCACGGCCACCGTCACCTCGTCGTACAGCCGGCTGGCGCGTTCGATGACGTCGAGGTGCCCGTTGGTGACCGGGTCGAAGGACCCGGGGCACACGCAGCGGCGCACAGCGCTCACTCCTCCGACTGTTGGGCCGGGGACGGACCGGCGGCGCGACCGTACCAAAGGGTGGCCTCGCCGTACCTGCGGGAACGCTCGGCCGTGAACCCCTCCGGCCAGACCCATGGACCGCCGCGCGTCGCGCGCTCGACGACGACCAACGCGCCGGCAGCCAGCCAGCCGGTGCGGCCGGCATCCTCGAGGACCACCGCGAGATCCCGGTCCGGGAGCTCGTAGGGCGGGTCGCAGAACACCACGTCGTACGCCGCGCCGGGCGCCCTCGCCACGACTCGCTCGACCCGGTCGGCTCGCACGTCCGCCCCCGGCAGGCCGACCGCCTCGACATTGGCGCGCAGCGTGCGCACCGCGGCGGGGTCGCTCTCGACGAGGACGGCGGTGGCGGCGCCCCGGCTGAGGGCCTCGAGGCCCACCGCCCCGGACCCGGCGTACAGGTCGAGGACGCGGGCCCCGGGGAACGGTCCACGAAGGGCCTCGATCGAGGAGAACAACGCCTCACGGGCCCGGTCCGCGGTCGGCCGGGTGCCGCGTCCGGCAGGGACGGCGAGGCGTCGGCCGCGCGCTGCGCCGGCGATGACCCTGGTCATGGTCGCCGCACGTGGGCCGCGAACCGGGCCCAGTCGCGCGGGAAAGAGGCCGACGACCCACCCTCCACACCCCCCCGGGGGAGGGTGGGCCGTCCGCGGCCACGATGTTCCGACCACGACGAGCCGCTCCCCCGGGCCCTTGCTCGCGTCACCATGCTGCGCCTCGCGGGCGGCTCGCGGCATCGGGCCGACGGGCCGATCCTGCGGTCCGTCCGGCCCTGATGCCGTCGGCCGTTCGGCCGAGCGCGGACCGGACGGTCATGCCTTCTCCAGGTAGCCGGCCCGGTCCGGGTCGACGAGCGCGGCCAGCGAGCTGCGCAGCCCGAGGTGCCGGTTGAGGTCCGGATCGTCCGCGACGAGTCGCTCGGCCTCGGACCGCGCATCCACGATGAGGTCCTCGTCCCGGATCACCGCCAGCAGCTTGAGGCTGGACCGCCGGCCGGACTGGGACGCCCCGAGCACGTCGCCCTCGCGTCGTTGGGCCAGGTCGACCCGCGAGAGCTCGAAGCCGTCGAGGGTGGCGGCAACGGCATCCAGCCGCTCGCGGGACGGCGTTCCCTCCGGCGCCTCCGTGACGAGCAGGCACAGGCCCGGTGCACTGCCCCGGCCGATCCGGCCGCGCAGCTGGTGCAGCTGGGACACCCCGAACCGGTCCGCGTCCAGGACCACCATCGCGGTCGCATTCGCGACATCCACGCCGACCTCGATGATGGTGGTCGCCACCAGCACGTCGATGTCCCCGGCGGCGAAGCGGCGCATCACGTCGTCCTTCTCGTCGGGAGCCAGCCGCCCGTGCAGCACCGCGAGCCGCAAGCCCGACATCGGCCCGTCGGCCAGCAGGTCCGCGACCTCGAGCACGGCTACCGCGGGACGGCGGCCGCCATCACCCTCGTCCTCGTCCTCGGCGACGGACTCCCCCGCCCCGTCCGGGTCACCGTCGGTCGCTCCGATCCGGGGGCACACGACGTACGCCTGATGCCCCGCCGCCACCTCCTCGCGGACCCGTTCCCACGCGCGCTCGAGGAAGTGTGGCTTCTCCCCCGACGGCACCACGTGGGTGGTGATCGGCGTCCGGCCCAGCGGCAGCTCGGTGAGGGTGGACACGTCGAGGTCGCCGAACACCGTCATGGCGACCGTGCGGGGGATCGGTGTCGCGGTCATCACCAGCAGGTGCGGCGGCGTCTCGGACTTCGACCGCAGCGCGTCACGCTGCTCGACGCCGAACCGGTGCTGCTCGTCGACGACGACCAGGCCGAGGTCGAAGAAGTCGACGGTGTCCTGGATCAGGGCGTGGGTGCCGATGACGATGCCCGCTTCACCGGAGGCGATGTCGAGCAGCATGCGACGGCGTACGGCGGCGGGTTGCGACCCCGTCAGCAGCGCGACCCTGGTGCCACCCTCGGCGCCGCCCAGCAGGCCGCGTTCGGCGAGCGGGCCGAGCATTGCGGTCACCGACCGGTGGTGCTGCTGGGCCAGCACCTCCGTCGGCGCGAGCAGCGCTGCCTGGCCGCCGGCGTCGACGACGGCGAGCATGGCGCGCAGGGCCACCACGGTCTTCCCTGAGCCGACCTCCCCCTGGAGCAGGCGGTGCATCGGGTGCGGCCGGGCCAGGTCGGCGGTCAGCGTTGCGGCGACGTCCTGCTGACCAGCGGTCAGGGTGAAGGGCAGCCGGGCGTCGAAGCTCGCGAGCAGGCCGCCGGGTGCCGCGACGCGCGGTGTCGCCGGCTGGGCGGCCGCCCAGGCGCGCCGCTGCGCGAGGATCACCTGCAGCCCGAAGGCCTCGTCGAACCGCAGCCGGTCCTGCGCGCGGCGGACGTCGTCCCGGTCGGCGGGCCGATGGATCCGGCGGAACGACTCGCTCAGACCCAGCAGCCCGCGGCGCTCGCGCAGCTCGTCGGGCAGCGGCTCGATCAGCGGGTCGAGGGTGTCCAGGATGATCCGCACGCTCTGCGCGATGGACCAGCTGGCCATCGCCGCGCTGGCCGGGTAGACCGGGATCAGCTGGTCGGCGAAGGCCTTGACGTCCACCGTCGGGCGGTCCTCGATGATCTGGTAGTCCGGGTGGGTGAGCTGGCGGACACCGTTGAAGACACCCACCTTGCCGGCGAACAGGCCGTGGCGGCCGACCTGGAGGTCGCGCTGCCGCCACGCCTGGTTGAAGAAGGTGAGCTTCAACGTCCCGTGGCCGTCGGTCACCGTCACCTCGAGCAGGGTCCCGCGTCGCTGCCGCATCGGCCGGCTCTGCACGGCCGACACCTTGGCGACGACGGTGACCTGCTCGTCCAGCGGCAGATGGCTCAGGTCGGTGAGCTCGCCGCGCTGCGCGTACCGGCGGGGGTAGTGGCGGAGCAGGTCCTCGACCGTGTGCAGGTCCAGGCCCGCGGCGAGCGCCTTCGCGGTCTTGTCGCCGAGCGCGTGCTTGAGGGGGGTGCCGAGGGCGACCACGGTCGCGTCACTCCACCCCGAGCAGCAACGGGTAGCGCGGCTGCCCGCCCTGGTAGACGACGGTGTCGATCTCTGGCCGGCCGCGACGCAGGTGCGCGAGCACGGCATCGGCGAGACCCGCAGGGGCGTCTGCCCCGGTGACCGCAGTGATCAGCTCGCCGCCGGAGCCGAGCATCCGGTCTACCACGGTGCTGGCGACCTCGACGAGGTCCGCCCCGATCACGGCGAAGTCGCCGTCGATGATGCCGAGCACGTCCCCGGGCTGGCAGATGCCCGCCATCGTGACGGCCTCCCGGGCCGCGATCGTGACCCCGCCGTGGCGGCAGTGCCCGGCGGCCGCGGTCATCGTCACCACGTCGTCCTCGTACCGATGCGTCGGGTCGTGCACCGCGAGTGCGGCCAGGGCCTGGACGGTGGCCCGGGTGGGGATGACCTCCACCCGCAGGCCGTCCGCCCGGGCGTGCT
>JAVEDB010000219.1 GCA_030841185.1 Actinomycetota bacterium | reverse complement strand
GGATCGGCCGCCCGGGCGGCGAGTCGGTGGACGCGGCGAGCATCCTGTCGGTCCTCGGCCTCGACGTGCGCGGCGGCGAGGAGGTCGTGCTGGGCGCCGACGGCGAGGGCGCGGACGAGGCCCTCGAGACGTTGGCCGCGCTGCTCTCGCGCAATCTCGACCGGCCCGGCTGATCGCGGGTCGCTGACCCCCGGCGTCGGAGGTGGCGGCCAGAATGGCCGGGCAGCCGGATTCCGACCGGCACCGTCACCCGACCTGGAGATGCGCGCCGTGGCCCGCCGTACGACAAAGAACCCCCCGCCGCCCGAGGACTTCACCGAGCGGATCATCGACATCGACGTCTCGGACGAGATGCAGGGCTCGTTCCTCGAGTACGCCTACTCCGTCATCTACGCCCGGGCGCTGCCCGACGCCCGGGACGGGCTCAAGCCGGTGCACCGGCGGATCCTGTTCCAGATGCGGGAGATGGGCCTGCGTCCCGACCGCGGGCACGTCAAGTGCGCCCGGGTCGTCGGTGACGTGATGGGCAAGCTGCACCCGCACGGCGACACCGCGATCTACGACACGCTCGTCCGGATGGCGCAGCCCTGGTCGATGCGTCTCCCGCTGGTCGACGGGCACGGGAACTTCGGCTCGCTCGGCAACGACGACCCGCCCGCGGCGTACCGATACACCGAGTGCCGACTGGCACCTGCCGCGCTGTTGATGACGACCAGCCTCGACGAGGACGTCGTCGACATGCGACCCAACTACGACGACCAGTCCTACGAGCCCGAGGTGCTGCCGGCGGCGTTTCCCAATCTGCTCGTCAACGGGGCCGCCGGGATCGCCGTTGGCATGGCCACCAACATGGCCCCGCACAACCTGGTCGAGGTGATCGCCGCCGCGCGGCACCTGATCAAACATCCGCAGGCCTCGCTCGACGACCTGATGCGCTTCGTGCCGGGCCCCGACCTGCCGACCGGCGGGAAGATCGTCGGGCTCGACGGCATCCGGGAGGCCTACGAGACCGGGCGCGGCACGTTCCGGACGCGGGCGACAGTGCGCATCGAGAATGTCACTCCGCGCCGCAAGGGAATCGTGGTCACCGAGCTGCCCTGGGGCGTCGGGCCCGAGCGGGTCAAGGAGAAGATCGCCGAGCTCGTCCGCGCCAAGAAGGTCCAGGGCGTGACGGCCGTCGACGACTACACCGACCGCGAGAAGGGGCTGCGGCTGGTCATCGAGGTCAAGAACGGCTTCAACGCCGACGCGATCCTCGAGCAGCTCTACCGGCTGACCCCGCTCGAGGAGTCCTTCGGCGTCAACAACGTCGCGCTCGTCGATGGGCAGCCGCGCACGCTGGGTCTCAAGGACCTCCTCGAGGTCTACGTCGCCCACCGCATCGACGTCGTACGCCGTCGCAGCCTGCACCGCCGACGCAACGCCGAGGACCGGCTGCACCTCGTCGAGGGCTTGCTCGTCGCGATCCTCAACGTCGACGAGGTCATCCAGGTGATCCGCACGAGCGACGACGCCGCCGAGGCACGCGAGCGACTGATGTCGGTCTTCGACCTCTCAGAGGTCCAGGCCAACTACATCCTGGACATGCCGCTGCGACGACTGACCAAGTTCTCGCGGATCGAGCTCGAGGCGGAGCAGGGCACGCTCCGGACGACGATCGACGCGCTGACCGCGATCCTCGACTCCGACGCGCTGCTCCGCGACACCGTGTCGGGCGAGCTGGCCGAGGTGGCCAAGACCTTCGGTACGCCGAGGCGCACCGTCCTGCTCGAGTCCGCCGGGGTGCCGGTCACGTCTGCGTCACCGCTGGAGGTCACCGACGACCCCTGCTGGGTGCTGCTGTCCTCGACCGGGCTGCTGGCGCGGACGCTCACCGACGACCCGCTGCCCGTCGACGGCTCCCGGGCCAAGCACGACGTCATCACGTCCGCCGTCCGCAGCACGGCGCGCGGCGAGGTCGCCGCTGTCACCAGCGCCGGGCGAATGCTGCGGCTGTCGGCACTTGACCTGCCCGCACTGCCCGACACCGCCACCGCCCCCAGCCTGTCGGGAGGCGCACCCGTGTCGGAGTTCCTGGCCCTCGAGCCCCGCGAGACGGTGCTCTGCCTCGCGCCGGTCACCGGCGACGGCGAGGGACCGGCCGGCATCGCCCTGGGGACCGAGCACGGCGTGGTCAAGCGGGTGACCCCGGACTATCCCCTGAACAAGGACAGCTGGGACGTGATCACCCTCCGACCCGGCGACCGGGTGGTCGGCGCCGTGCCGCTGGAGTCCGAGGACCGTGACCTCGTGTTCGTGACCTCCGACGCCCAGCTGCTGCGTTTCCCTGCCGCTGCGGTACGGCCCCAGGGCAGGTCCGCCGGGGGCATGTCCGGTGCCCGGCTCGCCCCCGGCCAGGACGTCGTCTTCTTCGGTGTGGTCGACCCGGCGCGCGAGTCCGTCGTCGTCACGGTGTCCGGCTCCTCCGCAGCCCTGCCGGGCACCGAGCCGGGTTCGATCAAGGTCACGCCCTACGCCGACTACCCCGCCAAGGGACGAGGGACGGGAGGCGTGCGCTGCCACCGGTTCCTGCGCGGCGAGGACACGCTGATCCTGGCTTGGGCCGGCGGCATTCCGGCGCGCGCCGCCGCCGCCACCGGGGTCGCGGTGGACCTGCCACCAGCGACCGGCCGTCGGGACGGGTCCGGCTCACCGGCCGCGCAGGTGATCGCCGCCGTCTCCGGCAGCTGACCGTGGCGACGATCCGCCCGGCGACCGTCGACGACGCAGAGGCGATCGCGCAGCTGCACGTCCGATCTTGGCAGGTGGCCTACCGGGGCCTGGTGTCCGACGACTACCTGGACGCCATCGACTGGCGCGAGCGCGCCGCGCTGTGGCGCGGCCTGGCGGATGCCGGGAGCCCGGTACGAACGGCGGTCGTCGTGGACGGCGGTCTGACCGGCTTCATCGCCTGGGGTCCGGTGCGTGACGAGGACCCGGCGGATGCAGACCAGGAGGTCTACGCCGTCTACGTCGACCCGGAGAGGTGGCGCAGCGGCTACGGGCGCTTGCTCCTGACCCACGCGCTCGCCACGGTCCGGGACAGCGCGGCAGTCATCCTGTGGGTCCTCGCCGGCAATCACCGGGCCCGCGCGTTCTACGAGCGGCACGGGTTGTCGGCCGACGGCGCCACGAAGATTATCAGCCTCGGTGCGGCGGACCTGGAGGAGGTCCGCTACCGGCGGCCACCCTCGGGTCAGGCGGCGCCTTCGGAGAGGTAGGCGCCCATGGCGTCCAGTCCCTCCTCGACGTAGGCGTTGAAGAGGGTGCCCTCCGGCGGCCAGCCCACGGCTGCGGCCGGCGGGAGGTCGGCGACGTGCCGGCCCACCAGCAGGGCCTCGAAGCCCTGTTTCCTGCGGCGCCGCGCCAGCATCCAGGCGCGACCGACCACGGTGAGATAGGCGACGGTGATGGCCGCCTGGATGAGCAAGACCATGCACATGTCTTCGGCCAGTTCCGGCCGCGACTTCACCCCGGAGCGGGACCCAGCCACGGTGCGTCCGCGGAACGGCGATCCATGGCGCCACCCGGGCCGCAGTCCGCCGACTTGTAGCCGTCGGGCATCCGCGGGTAGACGGTGAGCCAGTAGGTGCGAGCGAGCCGGAACGCATCGGCTGAGGACGCGCCCATCAACCGAGCGGTCTGGGCATCCCGCTGCACGGCGAAGCACTCGGCCTGGGCCTCGTCCGTGCTGCCCGCCATGTGCATCGACTCGTGGGTGAGGACGTGCACGGCGAGCACCTGGGCGTCGGAGGGGTGGTGATGATCCGATCCGAGGTAGCCCCGCAGGTCGCTGCACGCCTCCCGCTTGATCAGGGTGGAGTGCTCGGGTACGCCGTTGGCCCCGTAGCGCACGAAGCCCAGCTCCGGGCCGACGTCGACGAGTTCTTTCCCGAGGCTCTGGCAGTGGACCGTGACCGGGGCACCAACGAGCACGCTGGCGACCGAGTCGAGCCGGTGCTCCAGCTGCGCGTGCCGCAGCACGGGGACGAAGAGGCCGCCGCCGAGCAGGGCGAGCCCGGTGACCGAGAAGACCGGGAACGGGCGCGGGCGGCCGATCGTATCGACCCGGGTCAGCCACCAGCGGATCGCGGCGAGCGCCGCCGCGACCAGCAATGCTCCCGCTACGAAGGACAGCACGCTTGATCATCGGCAGCCGTAAAGGCCGGCCAAAGTGCTGAATCTGGCCCGATCCACGCCGGGTTTCTGCCCGCGAGCTGTCGGGATCAGGCGTCGATCGTGTCCCGGTCGATCCTCGTGGCGCCTTCGACGAGGAAGTCACGCCGGGGCGCGACGTCGTTGCCCATCAACAGCTCGAAGGTGGTCTCGGCGGCCTCGGCGTCGCCCACCGTGACCCGGCGCAGGGTGCGGCGCCGCGGGTCCATCGTGGTCTCCGCGAGCTGGTCGGCATCCATCTCGCCGAGCCCCTTGTAGCGCTGGATCGGCTCCTTGTAGCGCTTGCCCTTGCGCTGCAGGTCGGCGACGACCTTGCGCATCTCGGCCTCGGAGTAGGTGTAAACCACCTCGTTCTTGCCGCGGCCCGGGGAGGTCACGTCGATCCGGTGCAACGGCGGGACCGCGGCAAAGACCCGGCCGGCGTCCACCAGGGGCCGCATATAGCGGTAGAACAAGGTGAGCAGCAGGCAGCGGATGTGCGCCCCGTCGACGTCCGCGTCAGCCATCAGGATGATCTTTTGGTAGCGCGCCGCGTCGAGGTCGAAGGTCCGTCCGGACCCCGCCCCGAGGACCTGGATGATCGAGGCGCACTCCGTGTTCTTCAGCATGTCCGAGGCGGTCGCCTTCTGGACGTTGAGGATCTTCCCGCGGATCGGGAGCAGGGCCTGGTGCTCCGAGTTGCGGGCCAGCTTGGCGGTGCCAAGTGCCGAGTCGCCCTCGACGATGAACAGCTCGCTTCGCTCGACGTCGTCGCTGCGGCAGTCGGCCAGCTTGGCGGGCAGCGAGGACGTCTCCAGCGCGTTCTTGCGGCGCTGCAGCTCCTTGTGCTGACGGGCGGCGACCCGGGTGCGGGCCGCCGAGGCGACCTTGTCGAGGATCGCCCGCGACTGGACCTTCGCGGCCTTCTTCGGAGAGGTCAGCACAGCTTTGAGTTCGCGAGCCACCACATGCCCGACGATGCGGGTGGCAGCCGACGTCCCAAGGATCTCCTTGGTCTGGCCCTCGAACTGCGGCTCGGACAGCCGTACGGTCACTACCGCGGTGAGACCCTCGAGCACGTCGTCCTTGACCACGTCGTCCTCGCTGGCGCGCAGCACGCGCTGGGAGCGCAGCCCCTCGTTCACCGTCTTGGTCAGGGCGCGCTCGAACCCTTGGACGTGGGTGCCGCCCTTGGGCGTCGCGATGATGTTGACGAAGGAGCGCACCACCGTGTCGTAACCGGCGCCCCACCGCAGTGCGACGTCGACGTCGAGCTGTCGCTCGAGCTCGGTCGCGGTCATGTGACCGTCGTCGTCGAGGACGGGCACCGTCTCCTTGAAGTGGCCGTTGCCCTGCAGCCGGAGCACGTCGCTGACGGCCTGGTCCGGCGCGAGGAACGCGCAGAACTCGCTGATGCCGCCGTCGAAGTGGAACGTCTCCTCGGTGGCCTCCCGGCCCGCGCGGTTGTCGCGGACCACCAGGCGCAGTCCGGGGACGAGGAAGGCGGTCTGCCGGGCCCGGTTGTGCAGCTCGTCGATGGACAGCTCGGCGTCGGCCAGGAAGATCTGCCGGTCGGCCCAGTAGCGCACCCGGGTGCCCGTCGCCTTCTTGGCGACCCGGCCGAACACGCGCATGCCCGAGCGAGCCACGAACGGACCGGAGACGCCGTCCTTGGCGAACTCCCCGGGAACGCCGCGCCGGAAACTGATGGCATGGGTGCGCCCGGCGCGGTCCACCTCGACGTCGAGGCGCGCGGACAGGGCATTGACGACGGACGCGCCCACCCCGTGCAGGCCGCCGGTGGCGGCGTAGGAACCGCCGCCGAACTTCCCGCCGGAGTGCAGCCGGGTCATCACCACCTCGACACCGGCGAGCCCGGTGCGGGGCTCGATGTCGACGGGGATGCCGCGACCGTCGTCGCGCACCTCCACGGAGCCGTCGCGATGCAGGTCGATCTCGATCCGGTGGCAGTGGCCCCCGAGCGCCTCGTCCACGGCGTTGTCGATGATCTCCCAGACGCAGTGCATCAGGCCGCGGGAGTCCGTCGAGCCGATGTACATGCCCGGCCGCTTGCGGACGGCCTCCAGGCCCTCGAGCACGAGCAGGTGCCGAGCGGAGTAGGCGTCGGGCTCGAATTCCCCGTCGCTTCGGGCGTGCAGCGGCTGGGCGGTCACGCGGTGATTTACCTCACTCTCGGGGCCGGCCGATGGCTGCCGGGGGATGGCGGACAGGCTACCCGCGGGGCCGGACAGGGCCGGCGCACCGCGCCGCGGCCAAGTCCGTGAGCGCGATATGCGCTGAACGGGTGAAACGACACGCCGGACGGGCTACAACTGGGGCTCCGATGTTCCGACGTACGGTGGAGGGGCAACCATGCGGGGGACGTTCGCACAGCGAGATACGCGCTGAGCGAACCAAGCCGCAGGCGGATCGGGGAACGAACCTCGAGTGGTTGGATGTTCATCTAGGTACGACGATTTCCCGCACCACCTGAACTGGAAGAGAGGGTGACGTGACGACAGTTCTAGCCCCGACCCCTCCCCTGACGGCGTCCGACCGCTGCGACCGCTGCGGCGCACAGGCCTACATCCGCGTAGTCCTCGCCTCCGGCGGCGAGCTCCTGTTCTGCGCCCACCACGGCCGGGCCCACGAGGCCAAGCTCCGCGAAATCGCCGCGGGCATCCAGGACCACACCGACAAGCTCGTCGAGACGACCCCTCACACGGCGCCCGACACCGAGCGCTGACTCCCCACCACCTCGCACGACAGGCTCGGGGCTTCCGCCCCGGGCCGTTGTCGTTCCCGGGCTGAGTCGTTCAGGCCCAGAGGCCGTGCGTCAGCGGTTCGCCCTGGCCGGCCGACCCGTCGTCGAGGTGCCGGACTGCGGGACAGGTGGGATCGGGGAGAACCCGTTCCTTCAGGTTCGGGTCCCACAGACAGGTGCAACGGATCATGGTCGCTCCAGGGCTCAGCCGTCCTGTGCGGGATTGTGCCGCTGCGCCGCACGTCGACGTGGGATCCCGCTCGGCGTGTCGTGGCTAGGAGCTGCGCGCCTCCCGCAGATCCAGGTCACGCTCGTACTGTCCGCCCGCACCCCAGTCGCGCGCCCCTACGGAATGTTTGACGCCCCCTCAGTAGGACACACAGCGTCAGCGGCAGACGATTCCGCGGTGTTGATCGCGACCCATTGCTCAGAAGATCGCGTGCCTTGCCCAGCGTGTGATGGCCCGCTGCGGCTGATCAGCCACACACCAACGGGGAGAGACCAGATGTCCGCGCATCACACCGCCGAGCGCACGCGACCCAGCCAGGACGCCGGATGATGCGCCGGACCCGCATCCAGGTGCGTCCCCTCGGGGGCGCACCCGGATGCCTGTTCATGATTTTGTTCTCCGTGATCGCGTCGGTGCTATTGACCGTGCTACTGAATCTCATACTGCGGTAAGGCGACGTTCCGAGGTCGGTCTGTACCGAAGCGACCGCTCAGACCCATGAGTGCCAAAAGTCGCGCAATGCGTGGCGGGACGTCCTCGAGTTCCAGGCGTCCGGCGAGAGCATCGGCACGGCGCTTGGTTGCGACCAGGACGTGGATGCCGGCGCTGTCCATGAAGGTGACACCGGCGAGGTTGATGTGGAGATTTCCGCCGCGCTGGTTCAGGGCGATGGCAGCTGCGTCGCGTAGTCGCGGGGCCGTGGCAGCATCGATCTCTCCTGCAACGAGGAGTCTCGTCATGCCCGGGGTCGCAACCGCAAGGACACTCAGGGCAGGTGGCGCAGTGAAGGTCATCGCGATCTCCGGGTCCAGGAGTTGAGGACGCACAGGCGCTGTCGTCTCAGCACTGGCCGGTACTGGCGACCAGTAGGTCGGCCCGGCGCGAACGGGTGCCTTCGATCGTGGCTGTGATCGCCGGATGCCTATCGGGGTTCGAGTCGCGCCCCTGGTGGCCGGGTCCGTTCTCGGCTGTGCATCTCGCAACACGGCGTAGGCGTTCAGAATCGCTCGCAGCGTGGAGTCAGGGTCGGCGGCGGATGAGGTCCCATGAGTCGGACGGGTGTCGGGGTGATGCTGTCGTAGCAGCCGCCGAAACGCGTGGTTGATCTGCGTCCAGGTCGCGTCGCGCGACACCCCCAGGACGGCATAGGGATCGAACGCCCGATCCATGACGGCACTCCCCTCGGCGGCTGTGCCCCGGCCGCGTCATCCGCGGCCGGGGCTGCTCCCTCGTCCAAGCCGTCTGCGCTCGCGGGAGGGGAACGTTGCCGAGACCACGCCGTGACAAGGCCAGGCTCTGGCCGCCGCAGCCGACCTCCACAGCGGGTACGTGAGGAGAAGCAGGAACCCGATGGAGGCACGCGCAGCAGGAATCCAGGAGGCGCTCCCACTGATGGCGGTGGCTGACCAGCCCACGCCTCCGCCACGATCGCGTCGAACTCCACCCGGACGAGCTCGTCGTCCTGGCAGACGATCTCCACGAAAGTGGCTCGCGTCGCGGCAGGGTCTCTGCGGTTGGCTTCTGCGGTGCTCATGTGGCTCACCCACAGACCGGTTCAGGCGTTGATGGCCTGCCGGTCGCCCTCGTCTGTGTTGATCATGATCTTGCGGGGCTTGGCCTGCTCCGCGACCGGAATCCGCACCGTGAGCACACCGGCGCCGTAGCTGGCGTCGACGTTCTCGGTGTCCAAGTTGTCCCCGAGAATGAGTTGACGGCTGAACACGCCTCGCGGGCGCTCCGCCGCGATCAGCTCCCGGTCACCGTTGAGGGCGGGCCGCTCCGCTTTGACGGTGAGCACATTGCGCTCCACGTCCAGGTCCACCGAGTCCGGGGACACCCCCGGGAGGTCGAACTCGACCACGAACTCGTCGCCCTCTCGCCAGGCGTCCATCGTCATCAGCGCCGGCCGCGATGCGGTGCCCAGCAGCTGCTGGGCGAGCCGGTCCATGTCCCGGAACGGGTCGGTGCGCATCAGCATCGCCACCACCTCCTGTTCGACGCGATCTTGATGCTCCCTCCATCAGGCCCCTTCAGACCTGTGGTAATTGATGTAGATTTTCAATACCACAGATGG
>JAVEDB010000216.1 GCA_030841185.1 Actinomycetota bacterium | reverse complement strand
CGGTCCGGCCCGGGGTTACCCGGCGGCGCGTGGGGTACCTCCTCTGGCACCCCGTCGCCTCACCCCGGAGCCTCCGATGCGAGCAACCTTCGTCCGACGTACGCCGCAGCACGCGCCCAGCCGTGACATCGGAAGCACCGCCACCGGCTTTCTCCTGGCGTTGCTCGTCCTGGCTGCTGTCGCCGTCGCCGCGTTCTTCTACTTCGGCGGCAAGGCGGACGTGAAGATCAAGGAGCCCAACGTCAAGGTCACGACGACCTCGAACAACTGATCACCAGAAGCGGGCGTATCCCGCTCTGTCCGGACGATTCGGACGCCCTGCCGGGTTCTTGTACAGTTGGCGGGCCTTCTTCTCCACACTTCTCCACACACCTGCGCCCGTAGCTCAACGGATAGAGCATCTGACTACGGATCAGAAGGTTGGGGGTTCGAATCCCTTCGGGCGCGCCCGCTGATCCTGCTGTCCGCAGCCTTGCTCCCTTGCTGTCTCCACAGCCTTGCTCACTACTCGCCCATCACCAGACCCTCGATGGTGTGCTGCTGCACGATCGGCTCCAGCCGGTCCACCACCCTGCCGAGGAGGTGGCCGCGCACCTTCTCGGGAATCGTCTCCCAGTAGGGCCGGGTCATCGCCAGGTCGTGGAACTCGTCATGACCGGCCCCCGGTGCGTCGACGCCGACGACCAGAACGGGACGCGACAGCGGGGAGCGGTTGGCGGTGCCGCGGTGCAGGGTGAGAGCCGACCGCGCGGTCATGTCTCCCCGTTGCGGCAACTTGGGCTGGGCTAGTTCCTGGTAGCGCGGGAAGTCGCTGCGTGGCGGGAACATCTGGTGGTCGAAGTCGCGCCCCGGCTCCCACTGCGTGCCGGGCGCGATCTCCAACGGTCCCATGTCCTCAGTCGTGTCGACCGCGGTGAGGTTGAACGCCAACGAGGTGAGGCGGTGGCCCTCGTACGTCTCCGGTGGCGAGGGGAAGTCCCGGTGCCACGGCTGGTCCTGCGCCCCGGCGAACGGGATGTCGAAGCCGAGCTCGACCACCTGGTAGTCCGGGCCGAGGATCGTCTGGCACACCGCCTGGAACCATGGGTGGGAGACGATGTCGAGGAAGCCGCGAAACTGCTCGGGATGGATCTCGACGTAGTAGCGATTGGGGCCGCGACCGACCGTCCCGCCTTCGCGGCCGGACGCTTCGGCGAAGGCGCCCTCGATGTCCTCGCGCATCCGGTCCGCCCACTCCGCGGTGAACGCGCCCTTCAGGACCGTGAAGCCGTCCGTGAGAAGCGCGCGTTCGATGCCCGCCCGGTCGTAGGTCGCGGGTGCGCTGATGCTCATGCCCACTTGTTGCGCCGACCGTGAGCGGTCAAACCTCGTCCCTGGGGGCGGGATGTGCTCCTCCCTGACCAAGCTCCCAGATCGGGACCTGAGACCCTACCGGCCTCGGGCCCAACGGGTGGAAACTCGTGACATGACTGACAGCACCGGCGTCACCGTGCTTCAGGAACACGCCTGCTGGACGCTGCTGCGTTCCGTCGAAGTGGCACGGCTGGCGGTTGTCGTTGACGCCCAGCCCGACATCTTCCCGATCAACTTCGTGGTCGATCACGGTTCGATCGTCTTCCGCACTGATGGGGGGTCGAAACTGTCCGCCGCGTCCTCCAGCCCGGTCGCCTTCGAGGTGGACGGCTACGACAAGGAGACGAACGAGGCGTGGAGCGTCGTGATCAAGGGACGTGGGGAGGAGATCAAGCAGCTCCACGAGCGCATCGAAAGCATGGACCTGCCGCTCTTCCCGTGGAACGCGGGACCGAAGTCCTACTTCGTGCGCATCGTGCCGGAAACGATCAGCGGGCGGAGATTCCAGGTGCTCGACAGCACAGCCTGGGAGACGCCGACCACGCACGCCCGGCGCCAGTCACCGGAGTGATGGGTCGCCGGCCCGGTGCCGATTCCGTGCGAGCGGTCGAGCTCCTTCGCGAGTCCTACCGGATCGCCGGCCCCTCCGCTTGACAGGATGGGCGCGTGTCGACAGACGACGGCGGGCCTGCGGTGGACTACCGGATGAGCCTCGCCGCGGAACGCACCTACCTGGCTTACATCCGTACCGCCCTCGCGCTGCTCGCCGCCGGGGTGGCGGTCGTGGGTGCGCTGCCCAACATCGGTCACCTCGGCATCCGCAGGGTGATGGGCACGCTCCTGGTCGTGGCCGGACTCACGCTGGCCCTGGCAGCGCGGCCGCGGTGGCACCGGTTGGAGAGCGCCATGCGCCGGGGCGACCCCCTGCCCACGAGCCGGATCGAGCTCGTGCCCATCGTCGCGGTCGTTCTCGCTGGGGCGCTCGGTCTGCTCCTCGTGCTCCTGGCCTGACACCGTCTGCTTGACTTCGGTTGAGGTCGCCACGCGCCCGCATCACCGGCGGCACCGGCCTCGACGAGGGACGGATGAGGCCGATGATCGAGGTCGAGGACAAGTTCCGTGTCCATGCGGACTTCGAGCTGCCGGTCGTCAACGCCAACGGCGGCCCCGTCGCCGTGGTGTCGCCTCCACGCACCTCGACCCTCACCGCGGTCTACTTCGACACCGAGGACCTGCGCCTGGCCCGAGCCGGCATCACCATGAGGCATCGAGCAGAAGACGGCAAGAGCGGCTGGCAGCTGAAGCTCCCCGTGAGCGGCCTGCGCGCCGGCGTACGGGAGGAGTTGCACGAGGACGGCCCGCCCGGCACACCGCCGCAACGGCTGCGGGACCTCGTCACGGCGTACGTGCGCACCGCGGAGCTCGCCGAGCGCGCGATGCTGCGCACCGAGCGCACCACCTACGACCTGTACGGCGCCGACGGGGCGCTCCTCGTCGAGATGGTGGACGACCGGGTGGACGCCCTGACCGCCGACCATCACGCCGCTCGGTTCCGCGAGATCGAGGTGGAGGACCGCGGCGGCGGGTCCGGCGTGCTCGACCATGTCGGCGGCCTGCTGCGTGAGGCGGGGGCCGTGGCGGGTGAGTTCGAGCCGAAGGTCGTCCGCGCGCTCGGTCCACGGGCGACCGCGCCTCCCGAGCCGCCCCGACCGGAGGCGGCGACCAACCGCGACCCCGCCCGGGTGCTCGTCGCCGCCGTGCTGCGCGAGCACGTGCGCGCGTTGATCGGCCACGACCCCTGGGTACGGCTCGGCACCGACGACGCGGTGCACCAGATGCGGGTGAGTGCGCGCCGGCTCCGCAGCGCCCTGCGCGACCTGGCCCCGCTCATGGACCAGGCCTGGGCCGAGCAGGTGACCGTGGAGCTGCGGTGGCTCGGCGAGGCGCTGTCCGGGAGCCGCGACACCGAGGTCATTGAGGGCCGGCTGCTGGACGCCCTCGACCGCCTCGACCCGCGGGTCAGGTCCGGGCGGCCCCAGACGATCCTGGGCGGGATGCTCGCCGCGCAGGCCGCCGACGGGGCGGGAGCGGCTGAGGCGGCGCTCGGCAGCGACCGGTACCGCGCCCTGATCGAGAACCTCATCGACGCGGCGACCCACCCTCGGACGACGGACCTCGCGAACCGGCCGTCGGTAGAGGTGCTCCCCGCGTTGGTGACGGCCTCCTGGCGGCGGCTCGCCAAGCGGGCGCGCGCGGCATGTGCCGAGGGCGCCAGTGCCGAGGACTTCCACCGCACCCGGATCGCGGCCAAGCGGATGCGCTACCTCTCGGAGTCCCT
>JAVEDB010000183.1 GCA_030841185.1 Actinomycetota bacterium | reverse complement strand
CGCGCCTGCCCCGAGAACCGGCGGGTCCAGTCGGTCTCGTACGCCGAGCACATCCCGGCGTCGGTGAGCACGTGGTCGGCCCCGACGGCGTCGGCCAGCGCACGCTCGAGACTCACAGCGCGAGCCTGGCATACGTTTCCTGGTGATGACCGACATCGAGCACCCCCTCCGCGACGTCTCGTACGCCGTGACCGACACCCCCGTCGGGACGCTCGTGCTGGCCGCCTCCGACGCCGGACTCCTCGCGTGCTCCTACGACGACGAGGCCGCCGTGCTCGACCGGTTGGCCCGCCAGGTCTCCCGCCGGGTATTGCGGCACCCCGCGCCGCTCGACGCCGTGCGCCGCGAGCTCGACGCCTACTTCGACGGGGACGCGAGCGGTTTCACCACTCCTGTCGACCTGGCCCTGGCGACGCCGTTCACCCGCGAGGTGCTCGGGGCGCTGGGCTCGGTGCCCTATGGCGCCACCACGACGTACGGGCAGATGGCCGTGGCGCTGGGACGCCCGCGGGCGGCCCGGGCGGTCGGGAACGCGCTGGGCGCCAACCCGCTGTGCGTGGTGCTGCCGTGTCACCGGGTGCTCCCGGCGGGCTCCGGGGTCGGCGGCTACGCGGGAGGACCGGCCGCGAAGCGGCTGCTGCTCGACCTCGAGCGCGGCACCGGGGCGCTCCTAGCCGCCGCCACAACAGCCGAGGGGGTGCGACAACACCTGTAGACGGCTGTTGTCGCACCCTCTCGACCACCTCACGTGGTCAATTGGGCGGGGCTGGGGGGCGGGCTGGGTGGGTCAGGGCTGGCTGGCCGCGACCTGCTGCCAGGTGTCCCAGGCACTCTGCACCATCTCGCGGAAACCGAGCCGGGCCGTCCAGCCCAGCTCCTTGGCCGCCAGCTCGGCCGCGGCCACGATGCGGGCCGGGTCGCCCGGCCGCCGGGGTCCCAACTCCGGCTCGAAGTCGATCCCGCTGACCTCCCGGACCAGCTCGAGCATCGCGAGGACCGTCGCTCCCTCGCCACGGCCCAGGTTGTAGACCGGGCCGAGCGACGTCCCGCCCGCCAGCCGCTGGGCTGCCACGACGTGAGCCTCGGCCAGGTCGACGACGTGGATGTAGTCGCGCTCCGCGGTGCCGTCGCTGGTGGCGTAGTCGGTGCCGTTCACGATCGGTGCACGCCCCTCGGTGAGCGCCTTCATGACGGCAGGGAGCAGGCCGTACGGGTTGACGTCGTAGATCCCGTGCCCGCCCGAACCGACGACGTTGAAGTACCGGAGGCTGGTGTGCCGCAGCCCGCTGGCCCGGGCGACGTCCGCGACCAGCCATTCGCCTGCCAGCTTGGACTCCCCGTAGGGACTCTCCGGGTGGGTGGGAGTCGTCTCGGTGACCAGGTCGACGTCCGGCGTTCCGTAAACGCTGGCGCTCGAGGAGAAGACCAGTCGGTCCACACTCGCCTGCTCCATCGCCGAGAGGACGCTTCGCATGCCCTCGATGTTGACGTGGTAGTAGCTCAGCGGCTCCTCGACCGAGATCCCGGCGTACTTCAACGCGGCCAGGTGAATGACGCCCTGGATGTCGTGCTCGCGCAGCGCCGCCAGGACAGCGCCCTCGTCGAGGATCGATGCCTCGACGAAGGCCGCTTCTTCGGGCACGAACGAGCGGATGCCGGTCGAGAGGTCATCGAGCACGACGACATCCATGTCGGCCGCACCCAGGGCACGCGCCACGTGCGCACCGATGTAGCCGGCTCCGCCGGTGAGTAGCCAGGTCATGCGCTCACCCTATGAGCCACCGCGTAGGTTTCGGATGCATGAGCACACAGACGTTGTCCATCGAGGGCGCCTGGGCCTTCACCCCGGATCAGCACGCCGATGACCGCGGCGTGTTCCTGGAGGCCTACCGCAGTGGTGAGTTCGCTTCGGCGGTCGGATTCACGCTCTCGGTCGAGCAGGTCAACACCTCGGTGAGCCGCAAGGGGACGGTTCGTGGGATCCACTTTGCGCAGCTTCCTCCGAGCCAGGCCAAGTACGTCACGTGCCAGAGCGGTGAAGTCCTGGACCTCGTCGTGGACATCAGAGTGGGGTCGCCGACCTTCGGTCGGTGGGAGGCCGTCTCGCTGGACGCCACTACTCGCCGGGCGGTCTACGTGGCCGAGGGCCTGGGGCACGCCTTTCTCGCCCTGACCGACGGGGCGACGGTGTCCTACCTGTGCTCGGCGCCGTACTCCCCCACCCGGGAGCATGGCATCAACCCCATGGACCCGGCGATCGGCATCGAATGGCCCGCGGACGTCGAAGTGCTGCTGTCGCCGAAGGACCGGGAGGCGCCGACGCTCGCCGAGGCGGAGGAAAAAGGTCTGCTGCCGTCGTACGACGAGTGCCAGCGGTTCTACGAAGCCTTGCGGAGCCGAGGCAGCGCCTGATCAAGCGCCTCCCCCCACGGCCGGATCGGCGCCAGGCCCGCGTCGAACCATGCGTCGTGACCGAGGACGGAATAAGCGGGACGGGGCGCAGGGCGAGGAAACCGGTCGGTGGTCGACGGGTGAACACGGGCCGGGTCGGCACCGATCGACGCGAACACGGCGCGAGCGAGGCCGAACCACGTCACCTCGCCGGAGGACGTTCCGTGGTAGATGCCCGGCGCCGCCTGCGCGTTGACCAATGCCACTATCTGGGCCGCGACGTCGCAGGTCCAGGTCGGTTGCCCCTTCTGATCGTCCACGACGTCGAGAACGTCGCGCTCCTGCTCGAGACGAAGCATCGTGCGTACGAAGTTGTTGCCTTGCTCGCCGTACAGCCAGGCGGTGCGCACGATGTAGCTGGACTCCGGCAGGACCTCGCGCACCGCAGCTTCCCCGGCGGCTTTCGACCGGCCGTAAGCCGAACGCGGCGCGACCGGGTCCGTCTCCCCATAGGGGCTGGATGCGTCGCCGTCGAACACGTAGTCGGTCGACAGCTGCACGAGCTGTGCGCCCTGCTCACGGCAGGCCAGGGCGAGCACTCGCGGGCCGCCCCCGTTGACGCGCGTCGCTTCCTCCTCGGCTGATTCCGCCCCATCCACATCCGTCCAGGCTGCGGCGTTGACCACCACGTCGCGATCCGACACTGCGGCAGCAACGGCTTCCTCGTTGGTGATGTCCAGCTCGGCCCTCGTCAGGGCCAGCACGTCCGCTCCGGCCAGGCTGTCCACGAGATCCCGGCCGAGCATCCCGCCCGCGCCAGTAATCAGCCAGCGAGTCGTCACGCGGATGCTGTCCGCTCCTTGAGTGGTTGCCACCAGTCGCGGTTGTCGCGATACCAGGTCACTGTGTCCGCCAGTCCCTGATCGAACGGCACCAGCGGCCGATAGCCGAGCTCCGAAGAGATCTTCGTGATGTCAACGCTGTACCGGCGATCATGGCCCTTGCGATCCTCGACGCGCTCCACGGAGCTCCAATCGCGGTCGCAGGCCGTCAGCAGCAGCTCCGTCAACTCGACGTTCGAGATCTCAGTGCCGCCGCCGATGTTGTACACCTCGCCGGCGCGTCCACGCTCGAGGACCAACTGAATCCCTCGGCAGTGGTCGTCGACATGCAGCCAGTCACGGACATTCAATCCGTCACCGTAGAGCGGGACGTTCCGCCCATCGAGAAGGTTGGTCACGAACAGGGGCACCACCTTCTCGGGAAACTGATAGGGACCGTAGTTGTTCGAGCAGCGGGTCACGGACACCGGAACGCCGTGCGTCGTCGCATAGGCGAGCGCCAGCAGGTCACTCGAGGCCTTCGACGCCGAGTAGGGCGAGTTGGGCCGCAGGGGGTCCGTCTCGGGCCAGGAGCCGGTCTCGATGGAGCCGTAGACCTCATCGGTCGAGACATGAACGAAGCGTGCCAGTCCATGCCGCAACGCCGCGTCGAGCAAGCACTGGGTTCCCACGACGTTGGTCATGACGAACTCGGCGGCGCCGAGGATCGATCGATCGACATGGGACTCTGCGGCAAAGTGCACGACAGCATCCGCGTCGGCGACCAACTCGTCGACCAGAGGCGAGTCCAGGATGTCGCCGCGGACGAAGCTGAGTCGGGGGTCGGCCTGCACCGGCTCGAGGTTCGCGAGGTTTCCCGCATACGTCAGCTTGTCGAGAACCGTGACTCGGGAGGGCTCGTAAGACGGGTAGCGCCCGGTGAGCAGCGACCGGACGTAATGGGAACCGATGAAACCGGCGCCGCCGGTGACGAGGATATGCATCGCTCGATGAGTCTAGCGAGCACCCGGCTAACCTGTTGCCCATGCGAGGCATCATCCTGGCGGGCGGCTCTGGTACCCGGCTGTATCCCATCACCAAGGGGATCAGCAAGCAGCTGATGCCCGTCTACGACAAGCCGATGATCTTCTATCCGCTGTCGACGCTGATGATGGCCGGCATCCGGGATGTCCTCATCATCACCACTCCCGAGGACCGGCCACAATTCGAGCGGCTCCTCGGCGATGGCAAGGAGCTTGGCATCTCCTTGACGTACGCGGTCCAGCCAAACCCTGAAGGTCTCGCGCAGGCCTTCGTTATCGGCGCGGACTTCATCGGCGATGACCGCGTCGCGTTGGTCCTCGGAGACAACATCTTCTACGGGCTGGGCCTGGACGGGCAGCTCAAGGCTCAGGCCAACGTCGACGGTGGGTGCATTTTCGCCTACCACGTCTCGAATCCTCGGAACTACGGAGTGGTGGAGTTCGCCCCTGACGGACGCGTTCTCTCCCTCGAGGAGAAACCCGCCCGACCGAAGAGCAGCTTTGCCGTTCCCGGCCTCTACTTCTACGACAATTCCGTCGTCGACATTGCCGGAGGCCTCAAGCCCAGCGCTCGCGGCGAGCTCGAGATCACCGACGTCAACCGCGTCTATCTGGAACAGGGCCGCCTGATGGTCAGCGTGCTACCCAGGGGGACGGCCTGGCTGGACACCGGCAGCTTCAACTCGTTGATGCAAGCCAGCGAGTTCGTCCGGGTGATCGAGGAGCGCCAGGGGCTGAAGATCGGCAGCATCGAAGAGGCTGCCTTCCGGGAGGGCTTCATCGACGCAGAGCAGTTGAACCAACTCGCCCAGCCACTGCGAAAGAGCGGCTACGGCGAATACCTTCTCACCCTGATCGACATGGAGAGTTCCGACCGGGAGCCCGCACCCACTACTTGAGCAGCCTCGACAGCCGTCGGTCGGCGAGCGGTTTCCCCCCCGTCTGGCAGGTCGGGCAGTACTGCAGCGAGGAGTCGGCGAACGACACCTCGCGAACCGTGTCCCCGCACACGGGGCAGGGCTGGCCGGTCCGGCCGTGCACCCGCATCGCCGTCTTCTTCTCCGCCTTGAGGTCGCCGGCCGCGAGCCCACTGGACCGGTCGACCGCGTCGGTGAGGACGTCGTGCAGCGCGGCGTACAAGGTCTCCACGTCTGCCTCCGTGAGGCTTCCGGCGAGGCGGTACGGCGACATCTTCGCCGCGTGCAGGACCTCGTCGGAATAGGCATTGCCAACACCGGCGAGCACTGACTGGTCGCGGAGCACCTTCTTCAACTGATGACGGGAGTCGCGCAGCAGGCCGGCGAGCGCGGCGACGTCGAACCCGGCAGCGAGCGGGTCGGGTCCGAGCCGGGCGATCCCCGGCACGTGTTGTGGGTCGCGAACGACGTAGACCGCCAGCCTCTTCTGGGTCCCGGCCTCGGTCAGGTCGAATCCTGAGCCGTCGTCGAGATGCACGCGCAGGGCGAGGGGGCCCTTGACCGGCCGAGGCGGCTGGGGAGCCAGCTCGTCGCGCCAGCGCAGCCAGCCGCCGCGGGCCAGGTGGGTCACGAGGTGCAGCCCGGACGCGTCGATGTCGAGGAACTTGCCCCACCGGCTGACGGCGGTGATCTCGAGCCCGGCGAGGGACGTCACCGGCGGGTCGTAGGTCTTGAGCACACTGATCGCCGCCACGTCGACCCGGGCCACGACCCGGCCCACGGCGCGCTCGGTGAGGAAGCCGACGAGCGCCTGGACCTCGGGCAGCTCAGGCATGGATCCATTGTTCCGCACCCGCCCGGCGTCCATCACCCGTCCGGCGGAGTCCAGCGGCCGTCGGTCCCGGTCGAAGGATCAGAAAGCGCAAATCGCCCAGCCATGACGGGAACCGAAACCGTGTCCACGACATTGACCCTCCCGGGTACGACGACATTGACGCTGCCGCGTTCGGCGACATCGACGCTGCAGCATTCGAAGCGGCGCCTCGCCTTCCTGACGGCGCTCGCCCTCGCCCTCGCGACGTTCCTGACCGGCGCGATCGACGCCAAGCCCGCGGGGGCCACGACCACCGAGGCGTCCGTCACCGCGCTGCTCAACGGTGCCCGCTCCGCACACGGCGTCCCGCGGCTCACGGTCCGCAGCGACCTGATCGCCGTCGCCCGGGCGCAGGCCAACCGGATGGCCAGCCAGAACCGGCTCTACCACAACCCCAATCTGGTGCGTGACGTCCGAAACTTCCGCTGGGTCGGCGAGAACGTCGGCTACGGCCCGAGCGTCGCTCTCGTCCACAACGCCTTCATGAACAGCCCGGCCCACAAGGCGAACATCCTGGACCGGGACTACACCGAGGTCGGCGTCGGGGCGGTGACCCGCAATGGCCGGGTGTGGATCGCCCAGGTGTTCCGCCGCCCGCTGCACGTCACGGCCACGAGCGCGTTCCGTACGATGCGCTACGGCAGCCACGGCAGCCGGGTCGCGATGCTGCAGCGCCGCCTCGGAGTCCGGGCCACCGGCTACTTCGGCCGGGTGACCCGGGCCAAGGTCCGCGCCTTCCAACGGCGGCATGGCTTGCCGGCCACCGGCGTCGTCGGTGCCCAGACCTGGCGTCGGCTCGGCTTCTGACCCGGTGCTGGATTGGCCCTATCGCGGCGGCCGTCCCGCCAGCACAATGGAGCGATGACGGCAGTCGTCCCGCTCCCGGCGCAGAGCCTTGTGCTCGCGGACGCGCGCGGTGCGGGGCGGGCGATGCGCGTCTCGTGGCACGCCGAGGCCGGCACGGCCGGGCTGGTCGTCCTCAGCCTCTGGCAGGCCGACCACTGCGTCGGGACCTTTCGACTGGTCGCCGCCGATGTGCCGGCGCTCGTCGAGAGCCTGCGCGTGGGTCTCGCCGGAGGGGATGACGAGGACTCGGCGTACGTTCAGGCCAGCGCCGCCCCGTAGCCGCGCGCCGACCCGCAGGCACCGCAGCAGCACCCCTGAGCCGTGACGGCACCACTGAGCCGGGCGGTTCCGCACGTCATGCAGCGACCGGGCCGCGCACCGGAGGACACCGCCCACGCGAGCACGTCGACGTCGGCGGCCAGGTCCACATCCGCACCGGGTGCCCCCGGCGCCTCGGCCCGTGTCCAGCGCATCGCGTTGTCGGCCCCGAGGACGAGCCGGTAGGACACCCGCCCGAGCAGCTCGTTGAGCCGGGGGACCGCCAGGGCACGGTCGGTCAGGTCGAACAACGGCGCCAGGGCACCGGTCGAGGCCCGGCGCAGCGCAGCGGTCAGCAGGGGTTCGAGGTCGGCGGGGATCGGCTGGAGCCGGGACAGGGGCGTCGGGAGCAACGATGGGAGCAACGCCGCCGGCGGCCGCGTGACCCCGTCGTCCCTCCCGTGCCGCGCCACGTCGTACCTCCCCTCGCCGGTTCGGTTGAGGGGGAGGCTAGATCCGCGCGGACTCAACGGGGCAACGTGCGGGTTGCAGCACGGCAACGCTTCCCGGGTGCCCGGTTAGACTCGCGGCCGACTGGGGCGCGGCCCTGCGCTGCGCCGAGGTGGAGGC
>JAVEDB010000166.1 GCA_030841185.1 Actinomycetota bacterium | reverse complement strand
TGCCGTTGGCCGTCAGCCGGTCGGCCTCGGCCTTCCCGGAGGAGATGACGTAGCCGTCCTTGGTCTGCCGGTGGTAGACGGGGACGTCCTGACCGTGCGCGTGGGACGCCGCCAGGATCTTGCGCAGCACCGCTTCGGCCTTGTCCCCGTCCGTGGTCACCTTCGCCCCGACAACTACCTGGTGGTCGGACATCGACAGCCGGTCGAGGGAAGCGACCAGGTTGCTGCCGAGCAGCACGGAGAGGTCCTGCGGCAGCGTGATGCCCAGCTCCTTCTCCGCCTGGGCGACCATCTCGTCGAAGGAACCAGCGGTGCCGGGGGTCGCGCCCATGGTCTTGCGCAGCTGGGCGAACATCACCGGCACCAACCGGTCTCCGCCGACCAGGCCGAAGGCGGCCAGGCTGCCGGCCGGCAGGTCGCTGAAGCCAGCAAGCGGCGCCTTCGCAGCGGGTAGTGCCGGCCCGCCCGTGCTGGACCCACGCAGCTCGAGCGCGTCCGGCCCGTCGAAGCGCAGGACGTACGACGTCCGGCCCTGTCCCGCGGTTGACGGGGCCAGCCCGCCCATTCCGAGCCCGCCGATCCCGGCCATGCCGAGACCGAGCAGGGACGAGGCGCCGGCCATGTTGACCCAGGCGGCGGCGATGCCGTCACCGAGGGACTTCATGTCCGCGCTGAACGTCGCGTCACCGGCGAGGTTGCCGCGCTTCGCGTCCTTCGCCGCCTGGTCCGCGGCCGCCTGGGTGGTGGCCATCAGCGCGAAGCCGTCCTGCACGACGACGCCGAGCCGCGGCTTGCCGGGGGTGGCCCGCAGCAGCCGGTCGATGCCGGCCTTGGCCTTGCCCTCGTCGCTGACCTGTAGCGCGGCGACCACGTTCGGCAGGCCGGCTCGCGGGCTCCCCATGCTGCCCTTCGCGCCCGAAGCGGGAGCGTAGGCCGCGACCCCGATGCGCTGCCCGAGCCAGGGCTCGACGTCCTTGGCGTAGTTGATGTTGCCCCACCCGGCGGAGTCTGCAACGGCCTCGAAGAGGGCCTTGCGCAGGTCGGCGTCGGCGGGGACCTTGTCGCGCAGCGCGGGGAACTTCCGCGCAAAGCGGATGGCGTTGATCTTCTGGCCAGCCGACGGGTCGAGGTCGACCTTCGCGAAGGCGAACGCCCCTGCCGGCAGGACCCCCTCAGGCTGGGTTCCGCCACCGGAGAGTCCGCGGACGGCCACCGTGATGCCACCAACGAGGGCGAGTACGACGACAACGACCAGCCCGACGAGCAGTCCCCTCAGGGGGAACCGCCGCTTCGGGGCGGGGGTCTCGGGATAGGAGGCCAGAATGTCCATCGTCACGGCACGATCCCCCAGGGCTGCAGGCGCGGTCAACGGCCGGTCAAGGGCAGGTAACCCCCGGTCCGCAGGAGTATCGGCGCCGTGGCCGGTCCAATTGAGCGCCGGCCGGGTGGGATCAGCTCAGGCAGGCCGGTCCGAGCAGTGCCTTGAGGTCTCCCATCAGCGCCGGTGAGGGGTTCACCCGCAGGCCGTCGTCGATGCGCAGCACCGTGGTGCGAGCCGCCGCCTGCAGCCGCAGGTGGACCTCGGTCGCGCCGGGGTGGGTGGCCAGCACCTCCTTGAGCCGGTCCACGACGGGCGGCGTGCAGCGGGCGACGGGCAGTGAGATGACGACCGGGCCGCGCGGGCCTTCGGAGAGGTCGGGCTGGGTCATCTCCATGGCGACCAGCTTGGGGACGTCGTCGCGCCGGTCCAGACGGCCCCGGACGATGACCACCAGGTCCTCGGCGAGCGTGGTCGAGAACTGCTGGTAGGTCTGCGGGAAGAACATCACCTCGATCGCCCCCTCGAGGTCCTCCACGGTGGCGATGGCCCAGACGTCGCCCTTCCTCGTCACCTTGCGCTGCAGCCCGCTGACCAGCCCGCCGATGGTCACCATCGACCCGTCCGGACGGTCCTCCGAGCCGGTGAGGACGGCGATCGAGCAGTCGGCCGCGGCAGCGAGCACGTGCTCGACACCGAACAACGGGTGGTCGGAGACGTAGAGCCCGAGCATCTCCCGCTCGTAGGCGAGCAGGGCGGTCTTGTCCCACTCCCCCAGCGGGATGGCGACGTCCAGGCCGAACGGCGTACCGCCGTCGTCGTCACCGCCGCCGAAGAGGTCGTACTGGCCGACGGCCTGCGCGCGCTTGGTGTCCATCACGGCGTCGATCGCCTCGGCATGGATGGTGAGCAGCCCACGGCGGGTGTGTCCGAGCGAGTCGAAGGCGCCGGCCTTGATGAGCGACTCGATGGTCTTCTTGTTGCACGCGACGGCGTCGACCTTGATCAGGAAGTCGGTGAAGTCGGCGAACCTGCCCTTGGCGCTGCGGGTGGCGTCGATCGACCGGACGACGTTCTCGCCGACATTGCGGATGGCCGACAGCCCGAACCGGATGTCCGTGCCGCGAGGCGTGTAGTTGGAGTCCGACTCGTTGACATCCGGCGGCAGCACCTTGATGCCCATCCGCCGGCATTCGTTGAGGTAGAGCGCCGACTTGTCCTTGTCGTCGCGGATCGACGTGAGGAGCGCCGCCATGTACTCGGCCGGGTAGTT
Organism: Actinomycetota bacterium; assembly: GCA_030841185.1. Lineage (GTDB taxonomy): Bacteria > Actinomycetota > Actinomycetes > JACCUZ01 > JACCUZ01 > JAVEDB01. The sequence goes on along the minus strand of JAVEDB010000166.1, from coordinate 9,293 downwards.
GGCCTTGAGGAACGCCGTCCAGTAGCTGACGAGGCCATAGCCCGCCGTGTGGGCCTTGTTGAACGCGTAGTCGGAGAACGGAACCAGCACGTCCCAGAGCTTCTTGATGGCTCCCTCGGAGTAGCCGCGCGAGCGCATGCCCTCCGAGAAGGGGACGTACTCCTTGTCGAGGATCTCCTTCTTCTTCTTGCCCATCGCCCGGCGGAGCAGGTCGGCCTGGCCGAGCGTGTAGCCGGCGAGCTGCTGCGCGATCGCCATGACCTGTTCCTGGTAGACGATCAGGCCGTGCGTGTCGCCGAGGATCTCGGCGAGCGGCTGCTCGAGCTCGGGATGGAGCGGTACGACGGGTTGCCGGCCGTTCTTGCGGTCGGCGTAGTCGTTGTGGGCGTTGGCGCCCATCGGGCCGGGCCGGTAGAGGGCGAGGACGGCGGAGATGTCCTCGAAGTTGTCCGGCTTCATCGACCGCAGGAGCGAGCGCATCGGGCCGCCGTCGAGCTGGAACACCCCGAGGGTGTCGCCGCGCGCCAGCAGCTCGTAGGCCTTGCGGTCGTCGAGCCCCAGCGTCTCGAGCACGATGGTCTCGCCGCGGTTGGCGGTGATGTTCTGCAGGCAGTCGTCGAGCACGGTGAGGTTGCGCAGGCCGAGGAAGTCCATCTTCAGCAGGCCCAGCGTCTCGCACGCGCCCATGTCGAACTGGGTGATGATCGCGCCGTCCTGCTCGCGCCGCATGATGGGGATGACGTCGAGCAACGGCTCGCTGGAAAGGATCACTCCGGCCGCGTGCACCCCCCACTGCCGCTTGAGCCCTTCCAGGCCACGGGCGTTGTCGACGACGCGGGTGACGTCGGGGTCGTTCTTGTAGAGCGTGCGGAACTCGCCGGCCTCCTTGTAGCGCGAGTGGGCGGGGTCGAAGATCCCGGCGAGCGGAACGTCCTTGCCCATCACCGGCGGCGGCATCGCCTTGGTGATGCGGTCCCCCATCGCGAACGGGAAGCCGAGCACCCTGGCGGAGTCCTTGACGGCCTGCTTGGCCTTGATGGTGCCGAACGTGATGATCTGGGCGACCCGCTCCTCGCCGTACTTCTCGGTGGCGTAACGGATCATGTCGGCGCGGCGCCGCTCGTCGAAGTCGAGGTCGATGTCCGGCATCGAGATGCGCTCGGGGTTGAGGAAGCGCTCGAAGAGCAAGCCGTGCTTGATCGGGTCGAGCTCGGTGATCCCGAGCGCGTAGGCGACGATCGAGCCGGCCGCGGAACCACGGCCCGGCCCGACCCGGATGCCGTTGGCCTTGGCGTAGCGGCACAGGTCGGCTGTCACCAGGAAGTAGCCGGGGAAGCCCATCTGCACCATGACGCCGACCTCGTAGTCGGCCTGTTTGCGGTGCTCGTCAGGAACGGCTCCGCGGTAGCGCTCCTGAAGGCCTCGCTCGACCTCCTTGACCAGCCAGCTCTGCTCGCTCTCGCCAGCCGGCACCGGGACCCGCGGCATCAGGTTGGCGCCCTCGTTGAACGTGACGTCGCACCGCTCGGCGATGGCGAGGGTGTTGTCGCAGGCCTCGGGATGGTCGCGCCAGAGCTCACGCATCTCATCCGGTGTCTTGAGGTAGAAGTCCTCGGCGTCGAACTTGAACCGGGTCGGGTCGGCGAGGGTGCGCCCGGACTGCACGCAGAGCAGGATCGCGTGCGCCTCGGCGTCCTTGGCCCAGGTGTAGTGCAGGTCGTTGGTGGCGACGAACGGCATGTCGAGCTCGTTGGCCAGCCTGATGAGATCGGCCTGGGCCCGGCGCTCGATGTCGAGGCCGTGATCCATCAGCTCGCAGAAGAAGCTGTCCCGCCCGAAGATGTCCTGGAACTCGGCGGCGGACCGTTTCGCGTCGTCGTAGCGGCCGAGCCGGATCAGCGTCTGGACCTCGCCGGAAGCACAGCCGGTCGTGGCGATGATGCCCCCGGCGTACGTCTGAAGCAGCTCGCGGTCCATGCGGGGCTTGTAGTAGTGGCCCTCGAGGCTGGCCAGGCTGGAGAGGCGGAACAGGTTGTGCATGCCCTCCGTCGTCTCGGCAAGCATGGTCATGTGCGTGTAGGCGCCGCCGCCGGAGACGTCGTCGCCACCGCCGTCGGCCCACCTGACCCTGGACTTGTCCGAGCGATGGGTGCCGGGCGTGAGGTAGGCCTCGGTGCCGATGATCGGCTTGACCCCGGCGTCGCGCGCCTTCTTCCAGAAGTCGTAGGCCCCGAACACGTTCCCGTGGTCGGTCATCGCGAGCGCCGGCATCTCCATCCGGGCGGTCTCGGTGAAGAGGTCACTCAGGCGGGCCGCACCGTCGAGCATGGAGTACTCCGTGTGCACGTGCAGGTGCACGAACGAGTCCGTTGCCCCCATGCTGGGATGTGCCTCCAAGGCCGCCGCGAGGTGTCCGAGTCTAGGTCCGCGCGAGGACAGAGCCGGCCATCGTCTCCGACCGCCCAGCCCGCCCGGCGTGTCGCCGAGCGACCAAGATCGTCAGTAGCTCACGTAGAGGCTGGAACCGGTCCGGGGCAGGTCCGTCGAGGAGCCTGCGTAGACCCAGCGGTAGTAGGTCCCCCGCTTCGGTTGGACCGTCGCGCTGGCACGACCGGTCGAGCTCGTCGTCCGGGTGGCGACCGTCGACCACGTGCTCGAGCCCGCGTACCGGCGCTGCAGCGTCAGGGTGCGCCCGGTCAGCGCCGCGCCAGTGAGGGTGACTGCGAGGCGCGCGGTGAGCAGGTCCGGGCGGCCGGCCTTTGCCGTCGAGCTCAGAGAGACGGCCCAGCGGGACACGGCCACGTGGACGATCGCGTTCCGCGGCGCGACCCACCCTCCCGCCACCGAGGTGGCGACACCGACCTGGTAGTAGGTCGAGGTCAGGGGCCGCACGGTCGTGCCGAGCCGGCCGTCGGCTCCGACGTCGGCCCTGTTGACGATCGTGGTCCAGGTGCTGCCATTCGTGCTGGACCAGACGGTGACCGAGCCGCGCACGGGTTGTGAGCCGTAGCGGACCGCGGTCGTCACGGTCAGGGGCTGGCCGGCGTACCGGGTGGTGGCAGCGGGTGTCAGCGAGAGACTCAAGGCTGCCGACGGGCCGCCCAGGGTCACCGCATGAGTTGCCTGCCCTGACCGGCCGTTGGGGGCGCTGAGGGTGGCAGTGACGTGCGCGACTCCCGACTGGTACGACGGGCACTGCAGCGTGAACGAGGCACCCGTCGTGCTTCCGACAGTGCAGCCGCCCTTGTCGACGGTCCAGCCGAAGGTGCCTGCGTCAGACCCGCTGGCGGTCAGGACAGCCGGGAGGCCGGGCCGGACCTGCGTCGGCCCGGTGACGGTGACGGTCGGGGCCGGCCCGATGGCGTAGGTGTTGTCGAGGAACGAGGAGTCTGCGGTGTTCCAGTGCGTCGCGAGGTAGCTGCTCGGCGCCGGGCTCGTGCTGAAGTAGTCGTCGTTCTGGCAGTCGAACAGCGGCTCGTGGCTCGCCGGGCAGACAGCGCGCATCGGCACGCCGGATCCGTCCGCGTAGCACATCAGGTCGTTGTCGTCGTCGCAGTGTCCGTAGGGCGTGGAGTTGACCGCGCTCTGCTGAACTCCTCCGAGGTTGTGCATCAGCTCGTGTGCCGCCGTCGACCCGGAGTCGGTTGCCTGCCAGCAGCCGGTGTCCACCCGCGAGTACATCGCCGCCGAGCCGTCGTTCCAGTTGCCGGTCTTGCTGTCGTCGTCGAACAGGTGGCCGATCCCGCACAGCACCGCAGCGTCGGCGAACATCAGGTACTTGCGGTGGACATCGGTGTAGCCCGCCGCCTGCACCGCGCTGACGGTCGAGTCGAAGGTGGCGAGCGACCCGGAAGGCACGACCGCTTTCACGACCACGGGGTCGCAGGTGAGCGGGTCGAAGACCCAGCGCACCCGGATCCCGCCGCTGGTCAGCGCCGCCGACAGGGCGAACGTGTCGTCGATGTTCGCGACCTCGTCGCGCAGGGTCGGGAGCACCGAGCCGAACCGGTCAGGGTCGTCGGCCTCGACTACGTACATGACCTGGACGCGGTTGCCGTCGGTGCCGGTGCCCAGGCAGGACCGGTCGACGTGCGTGGTCAGGCCGGCAAGCGCGGAGTAGCCCGTCGGCGTGACGGAACTCACTGCTGCCGGCGGAGCGGCGGCGGCCGCCTCGAGCAACGCCGCGCCCGTCTTGCCGGTCGTCTGGGCCAGCTTGCGGGCGGTCCGGTCGCGGGCCCTGGCCAGCAGCTCGTCGGTGCGCAGCTTGTGCTTCACGTCCACCCCGCGGGGTGCCGGGTCGACGTGCCCGGGCTCGGGCGGGACCAGGCCACCGTGAGTGTGGCCGGCCCAGTCGCGGGCGGACTGGTCCGCCGACGCGCTGCTGCCGGCGGCGCCGAGGGCCCCGAAGAGCAGGCCGACGAGCGCGACGGCTGCCGCCGCCCGCAGCTGGATGCGCCGCCGCACTGAGGCCCCCCTGATCGATCGAGCAGGTGAGGCGGCCGGCCGACCGGTCGCCTCACTGAGGTGATCGGCACGCCGGGTGGTGTTCCCGGACGGTCAAACGGGTGACTGGCGCCGTTCGAACCCGCCCGGTCCTAGTAGGTGACGTAGGCGGCGGCGCTCGCCGACCCGACGTAGTAGGCACTGGACCCTCCGAAGTACCACCGGAAGTAGGTCCGCCGCTTCGGCTGCACCCCCGCCACGGCGTACCCCGTCGTGCTGGTCACGCGGGTCGTCCAGGTGCGCCATGTCGAGGACCCGTAGTAGCGGTACTGCAGCGTCACCGTCGTGTTCGGGATGACCACGCCGGTGTTCGCATTGATCAGCCGGCCCTTCATGACATCGGGACGGCCAGCCGTGCCGGCCATGCCGAACCGGGTCGACGCCTTGTAGACCGGAACCTCGATGATCCGGTTGGTCTGGGTCCAGCCGGTGCCGCCCACCACGTAGGTCGCGAGCTGGTACAGGGTGGACAGCGAGGGTCTCGCGGCGATGGACACCGACCCGTCGGTGCCGATGTCGAGCGGCCCGGCAACCGTCGTCCAGTGCACGCCGTCCGTGCTGGACAGGATCTTGGCCACGGCGCGCACGGGGGTGGACCCCGACATGACCGTCGCCGTCAGCCGGGTGGTCTGCCCGAAGAAGAGGTACGTCGGGGCAGCGCTCAGGTTGTTCGTCAGAGGGAGCGACGAGGCGACACCGATCGTCACCGCGTGGCTGTCTTCCCCCGCTCTCCCGTCCGGGCGCTGGAAGGTGGCCGTCGCGGTTACCTGGCCGTTGGTCGTGGTGTAGCCCGACGTCGGGCACTGGATCGTGAGAGACGGCGAGGTGGTGCTGCCGACCGCGCAGCCGGCGGGCGACACCGTCCACGACCAGGTGCCCACCGGATCCGAGGAGGTGGCGGTCAGGATGGCCGGCAGGCCCGGTCGCACACTCACGGGACCCGCGACCGAGACCGTCGGCGGCGGCCCGATCGACACGACCTTGTCGAGGAACTGGGAGTCCGCCGTGTTCCAGTGCGTGGCGAGGTAGCTGCCGGCCGGCGGGGCGGAGTTGAAGTAGTCGTCGTTGCCGCAGTCGTAGAGGGCCTCGTCGGCCGCCGGGCACGGGTGGGTGATGACGACCGGTGCGCTCTGGTCGTCGTAGCACATGGCGTCGGACTCGTCGCTGCAGTGGCCGCCCGCCGCGTGCGGCGCTCCTGGCTGCACCGCGCCCAGCGTGTGCATGAGCTCGTGCGCCGCGATCGAGTGCCAGCCCTCCTGCATCTGCCAGCAGGGGCTGTCGACCCGGGCGAACAGCGGACCCTGCGCTGTCTCGTCCGCGGTCGGGGACGATGCGCCGAACAGGTCCGCCAGACCGCACAGCCGGGTGCTGTCCGCGAAGACGAGGTAGCGGCGCGAGGGGTCGGTCAGTCCCGCCGAGATCAGCGCGGCCTTCGCGCCGGCGAACGACGCCGCGTCGCTGGCGCCACCCGAAAGCGCGCCAGCCGGTAGCACAACCTGCGCCACGGCCGGCACGCAGGTATCCGGGGTGAACACCCAGCGCACCCGCCGACCTCCGCCGGTCTTGGCGGCGGACGCCGCGAACGTGTCGTCGACGTTGGCCAGCTCGTTGAGGATCGTGGGGACCGACTCCGTGTAGCGGTTCACGGACCCCAGTTCCACGGCGTACACCGCCTCGACGCGTAGGCCGTCCGTGCCCGTGCCCGAGCACGAGCGGTCCACGTGGGTGGTGAGCCCCGGCAGCGACGACTGCCCCACGGGCACCGAGGTGCTCGGCGGCCCTGGCACGTCCGACCGGGAGGGTGCCACGCCGAGCGGCACCGCCGAGCCCGTGAGCACGGCAGCAGCCAGGGCCGCGCCGGCCAGCACGGAGTGCAGTTTCGCCACAGTGGTACATCGACCGACGGCGTGGCCGCCCACAGAGCGGAACGGGTGAAACGCCGCATGCCGGGCCGCCCGGCGGGCGCTCCCTAGACTCTCGTGTGTGACCCAGCCGTTCCGCCTCCTCTACGTCTGCACCGGCAACATCTGCCGTTCGCCGCTGGCGGAGCGACTCACCCGCCTCGAGCTGGGGCGCCGGCTCGGCCCCGAGGCGGGGTTGATCGAAGTGACCAGCGCCGGCACCCACGGGCTCACCGGCTGGGAGATGTACGCCGAGGCCGCGACCGTCCTCACCCAGGCAGGTGGCGACCCGTCCGGCTTCCTGGCCCGGCTGCTGGCGAGCGAGCACGTCACCGGCGCCGACCTGATCCTCACGGCGACGCGTGAGCACCGCGCCGCGGTGGCCCGGCTGGAGCCACGGGCGGCCCGGTGGACGTTCACCATCCGCGAGTTCGCCAGGCTGGCAGCGGCGGTCGATGCCGGCGACCTGCCCGCGGGCGACCCGCTGATTCGGCTTCGGGCGGCGGTGGAGGAGGCCGCCGCCGGGCGCGGTCTGGTCCGGGCCGAGCACCCGGCCGACGACGACGTGCCCGACCCGTACGGCGGGCCGGCGGAGGGCTACCAGGAGTCCGGCCGGCTGATCCGGGAGGCGACCGAGCCCGCAGTCGACCTCCTGGTGGCTGCAGCGCTGCCCGGGCCGAGCAAGGTCCCCGCGGCGAGCTCGTGAAGCGGTACATCCTGCCGGTTGCCCTGCTCCTGGTGCTGGTCGCGGCTGGCTACCTCTCCGTCCGCGCCCTGGCCGCCCGCAACGAGCTGGAGCAGGCCAGGCCCCAGGTCGGGAAGGTCAAGGAGGCTGTGCTCGCCGGCGACACGGTTCGAGCCCGTGCCTCGCTGACCGAGCTGCAGAAGCACGCCGCCAAGGCCCGACGCGACGCGTCCGGGCCGCTCTGGCGCCTGGCCGGGCACCTGCCCTGGATCGGAGGCGACGTCGACGGTGTCCACGAGGTCACCGTGGCCATCGACCGGGTGGCCACCGACGTCCTTCCTCCGCTGGTCGACGTTGCGGCATCGGTGAAACCGTCCGCGCTGCGCGTGGCGGGCGACCGCATCAACACGGCTCCCCTGGCCGCGGCCGAACCGGCCCTGGCCGGGGCGGCGGACCGGTCTGCCGCGATCAAGGCCCGGCTCGCCCCGCTGCGCCCGACCGCCATGATCGGCCCGGTACGGCGGGCCGTGACGGACGTACGCCGCCAGGTGGACGACCTCGCCGCCACCACGAGCAAGGCAGCCACGGCTGCCAAACTGCTGCCGCCGATGCTCGGTGCCGGCGGCCAGCGGTCCTACCTGCTCGCCTTCCAGAACAACGCTGAGGCACGGGGCACCGGCGGCCTGCTCGGCGCCTACGGGATCCTCGAGGTCGACAACGGCCGGTTGCGGATCAAGCACCTGGGCCCCAACACCGAGCTGCACAACGAGAAGCGGCTGCCCGTGAACCTCGGGCCGGACTACTTCCAGATGTACGGAAACGACCCGGCGCTCTGGGTGAACTCCAACGAGAGCCCGCACTTCCCGTACGCCGCGCAGATCTGGCTCGAGCTCTACCGACGGCAGTTCGGGCAGCAGCTGGACGGCGTGGTCGCCACCGACCCGGTGGCCATGGGGTACATCCTCTCGGCGACCGGACCGGCGCGACTCCCGACGGGCGAGCTGGTGACGGGCCAGAACGCCGTAGCCCTCACCTTGCGCGACGTCTACGCCCGCTTCCCGAAGGACAACACCCGACGGGACCTGTTCCTGCAGCTCATCGCCCGGGCGGTCTTCCAGAAGCTGCTGAGCGGGCAGGGCGACCCGGTGCGCATCGTGGACGAGCTGAGCAGGTCCGCCGGTGAGCGCCGCCTGCTCGTCTACAGCACCCGGGCGCCGGAAGAGGACGTGCTCGGCGCCACCGAGCTGGGCGGCGTGGTCCACCAAGGCCCGGGTCCTTACGTGGGCATCGTGATCAACAACGCCGCCGGCAGCAAGATGGACTACTACCTGTCCCGGGCTCTCGTCTACGAACAGGGCGCGTGCAGCGGGGACCGCCGGCAGAGCACCGTGACGGTCACGCTCACGAACACCGCCCCGAAGTCGGGGCTGCCTCCCTATGTGACGATCCGCGCCGACGAGCGGGCGATTCGCGGGTTGGAGAAGGCGCCGAAGGGCTCAAATGTTTCCTACGTGCAGGTTTATGTCACGCAAGGGGCGGAATTGCTCGGCGCGACCGTGGACGGCAAGCCGCTGCAGGTCATTCCTGGTCGCGAGCGGGGCAGGCCGGTCTTTACCTACCGCGCCCTGCTGCTGGCCGGACAGGCCCAGCGGGTTGTCCTACGCTTGGATGAGCCGCGGGTTTCGGGGCAGGTGCGGGTGCTCAGTCAGCCGCTGGTCCGGCCGGAGACCGTGCGGGCGGAGCCGAGTCGCTGCCCGTGATTCCTCAAGGTTCCGATACATTCGGCCGAACGGATGATGCACACTTGCTTGAGTAATCACCCGATTACCGACAAGATATCCGTGTTTATTGCCTGAGCAACCGCTCACGACCTGGGGGAAACCAGTGACCATCCGCCGACTGCTGGCCGGCACGGCCGCCATCCTCGCGACCTTCTTCATGCTCGGCGCGCCCGCAGCGCAGGCGAGCGGGTCCTACCCGGTCGTCCGCGGCGATGCGACGGTCTCGGCCACCACGGTCACCGTGGGCGGCAGCGTGACCGTGAGCGGCGGCGGCTTCTCGAGCGCCTGCCCCGTCGTCCTCACCGTCCGGGTGGGCAACAAGGTCTACCTCACCCAGACCCTCACGCCCGACTCGAGCGGCAACGTCAGCGCCACGGTCAAGCTCACCCGGACCGGCCAGAACGTGCTCGAGCTCACCGGCTG
>JAVEDB010000138.1 GCA_030841185.1 Actinomycetota bacterium | reverse complement strand
GGCTGGTCGCGAACTCGGACTCGCCCAAGGCCTGCCAGTACAACAACCCGCGGCGCAGCCCGCAGGACACCCGGGACACCCCGGCGAACACGAAGAACGCGCGCTGCACCAACCCGCCCCCCGGCTCCCAGGTCCGCGGCGCGGCCAACGCCCCCGGCCCCCGGTCCGGGTCGGCGGACCGGACACGGTCGTATCTTGGGGGCTACGACGCCCGGACGGGGCGGGTGCTCGGCACCGACGGGCGGCCGCTGTTGCTGGGCTCGCCCGGCGGGCAGGGCCGGCTACTCGGAAAGGACTCGTGGCAGTGGCTGCTGCTCGGACCGCTCGGGGCCTGACCAGCATCCCTGTCCTGGTGCTGGCCGGTGTCGTGGTCGTGGCGGCAACGGTCGCGGTCCTGCTGCTGGCCAACCGGCTGAGCCAGGAGTCCGCGGCCGCCCAGCGCAGGGACGACATCCTGCAGGCGGCTCGTCAGGAAAGCGTCAACGTCACGACGCTGGACCACCGCAGCGTCGACCGCGACATCGGCCGGGTCCTGTCCGGGGCCACCGGAAACTTCAAGAAGGAGTTCGCCGCGGGCACCAAGGACCTCAAGAGTCTGGTCACGACAAGCCAGGCCGTGTCCGTCGGCGAGGTCCTCGAGGCCGGCATCGTCACCGCCGACAGTGACTCGGCCCGCGTCCTGGTCGTCGTCGACAGCACGGTGAGCAACACCGCGACCACCGGTCAGGTGCGGCACTACCGGATGCAGATGGACCTGACCCGCAGCGGGCGGCGCTGGCTGACCTCCGACCTGGTCTTCGTGAGCTGACGATGAGCGATCCACGTCCCCCGCGCCGCCGGGTGGCCGGCGAGCGGTCCCGGCTGCGGCGCGAGCCACCCGCTTCGGTCGCACCGGTCCCACCGGCCCCGCGGACCTCGGACGAACCAGTGGACGAGGTCGCCCCGACCGTCCCACCCGCCCCGACTACCCCCCGTGCCGCTGCGAGCCCCGCGGTCATCGAGCCGGGGGCCGGGTCCGGCCTCGCCCGGATCGGTCACCTGTCGGCGCTCGAGGTCGCCGTGGTCGCTCTCGGTGTCCTCACCCTCGCGCTGGTCGCGGCGGCCGGGGTCCTCGCCTACCGGGTGCACGAGGACCAGGCGGCCGACTCGGCCCGCAGCGCGGCCACCGCCGCGGCCCGGACCGCGGCCCGGCAGGTGCTGTCCTACGACCACCGACACCTCGACGCCGACTTCGCCGGGGCCAGCAAGCTGCTGACAGGCCCGTTCAAGGACCAGTACGCCCGCACCACCCGCAGCGTGGTGCGGCCCACGGCGGTGAAGTACCACGCCGTCGTCAAGGCCGACGTCGTCGCCACCTCGGTGATCCGGGGGACCGGCGACCGCGTCGTCCTGCTGCTCTTCGTCAACCAGACGACCACCTCGACGCGGCTCTCCGGACCCCGGGTGGACCTCAACCGGGTCCGGATGACGATGGCCAAGGTGGACGGAAAGTGGCTGGTCAGAGGCCTGGACGCGCTCTGAGGGGCCGGCTCCTGGCCGACTCGCTCTTGACGCCGGGCGGGTTGGGGTCCATCCTGCTGGCGCTGTGAAAACCGCAGAGGTGACCGACCTTTCCAGGCGCCCCGCCGGGGACCGCTTTACGTCGGCCTGCCCGCGAGGTATGCTCGTCGTTCGCGCTGCCACCTGACTCCTCTCCCGCGGACTTGCCGTGGGTCGTCCGGCATGCGCGGAAGTAACCGCGAGCCCTCGGAAGGACCCCCTCTTGGCCGCCTCGCGCACCGCGAACAAGCCCGCCAGCACCACCGACAGCAAGAACAGCACGGCTCCCCGCCGTATCTCGTTCGCCAAGATCCGCGAACCCCTCGAAGTACCCAACCTCCTCGCGCTGCAGACCGACAGCTTCGACACGCTGCTCGGCAATGACGCGTGGCAGGCCCGGGTCGCGTCGGCGCGCAAGGACGGCAAGGACGACGTTCCCAGCAAGTCCGGACTCGAGGAGATCTTCGAGGAGATCAGCCCGATCGAGGACTTCCAGGGGACGATGTCCCTCTCGTTCCGCGATCACCGGTTCGAGCCTCCGAAGTACTCCATCGAGGACTGCAAGGAGCGCGACATCACCTACTCCGCGCCCCTGTTCGTCACCGCGGAGTTCATGAACAACACCACCGGCGAGATCAAGAGCCAGACCGTCTTCATGGGTGACTTCCCGCTCATGACCGACAAGGGCACGTTCATCATCAACGGCACCGAGCGTGTCGTCGTGTCCCAGCTCGTGCGCTCGCCCGGCGTCTACTTCGACAAGTCCGTCGACAAGACCTCGGACAAGGACCTCTTCGGGTCCAAGATCATCCCCTCCCGCGGGGCATGGCTCGAGTTCGAGATCGACAAGCGCGACCAGGTCGGCGTGCGCGTCGACCGCAAGCGCAAGCAGTCGGTGACCGTGCTGCTCAAGGCCCTCGGCTGGGACGACGCGAAGATCCTCGAGGAGTTCGGGCAGTACGAGTCGATCCGCGCCACGCTGGAGAAGGACCACACCACCGGCCAGGACGACGCGCTGCTCGACATCTACCGCAAGCTGCGCCCGGGCGAGCCGCCGACGCGTGAGGCCGCCCAGACACTGCTGGACAACCTGTACTTCAACCCGAAGCGCTACGACCTCGCCAAGGTCGGCCGCTACAAGATCAACAAGAAGCTGGGCGTCGACCTGCCGCTGTCCTCGAGTGTCCTGACGATCGACGACATCGTCGAGACGATCCGTTTCATCGTCAAGCTGCACGCCGGCGAGGTGACGATGGACGGCAAGAAGGGCCAGGTCCGCGTCGAGGTCGACGACATCGACCACTTCGGCAACCGTCGCCTGCGCACCGTGGGCGAGCTGATCCAGAACCAGGTCCGCACCGGCCTGTCCCGCATGGAGCGGGTCGTGCGCGAGCGGATGACGACCCAGGACGTCGAGGCGATCACGCCGCAGACCCTGATCAACATCCGGCCGGTCGTCGCCTCCATCAAGGAGTTCTTCGGCACCAGCCAGCTCTCGCAGTTCATGG
>JAVEDB010000125.1 GCA_030841185.1 Actinomycetota bacterium | reverse complement strand
GAGGTCGAGGCCGGCGTCGGCGACCTGCTGTTCAAGCCGCGCGGGCAGTGGCACACCTTCTGGAACGCCGGCGACGAGCCCGCCAGCTGTCTGGAGCTGATCTCCCCCGCCGGCCTGGAGCAGCTGTTCCGGTCGTTCGCTGCGCTCCCCGGTGAACCCGAGCCCGAGCGGCTCGCTGAAATGGCTGCGAAATACGGCTGCGAGATCGACTTCTCCGCCACCTTCCCTGTCGTGGAGCGCCACGGGCTGTCGTTCTGACATGTTCGCCTCGTCACCCGAGGAGCTCGAGACCCTGCTCGAAGACGCGGTCCTACTGGGCGACGAAGCGGCCGTCGCGGCCCTCTTCGACGAGGGAGCCGTGCTCATCACCGGTCCACGCATCACTGGTCCAACACAGGCACAGGCCGAGCTCGCCAAGCTCGGGTACGTCGCAACCACCCGCACCGTCACCGTGCGGCGCAACCTTGCCGTCGTCGTCGGTGACCAAGCCGTCAACATCTCCATTCGTGCCCCCGACGGGGCCTGGCGACTCGTCGCCGCCATCGTGCGGCCGGGAACGACACACGACTGGATCTGAACGGCCCGCAGGAACACCGATCCTGGGTGAGCGACGCTGTCCCGAGACACCTGTGAACGGTGTCTCGAGACATCACATGTGTCGGGGTGGCGGGATTTGAACCCACGACCTCTGCGTCCCGAACGCAGCGCGCTGCCAAACTGCGCTACACCCCGGTGCAGCCGGGCAAGTCTAGCCGAGCCCCGAGCGCCTCCGACCCGCCTCAACCGACGGCCGGGCGCTCCACGAGCGTGAGCAGGGTGGCCTCCGGCGGGCAGGCGAACCTCACTGGCGCGTACGGCGAGGTCCCGAGCCCCGCCGACACGTGCAGCCACGACGCCTTCCCAGCGGCGGACACATGCCGGGAGAGGCCCTTGGCTTGGCGGCGGGGCAGGTCGCAGTTCGTCACGAGCGCGCCCACTCCGGGCAGGCACAGCTGTCCGCCGTGCGTGTGACCGGCCAGGATCAGTTCGAACCCGTCGGCGGTCATCGCATCCAGAACCCGTCGGTACGGCGCATGCGTCACGCCCAGCCTCAGATCGGCCGCGCGGTCAGCGGGGCCGGCCACCTCGTCGTACCGGTCCCGCCTGAAGTGCGCGTCGTCCGTCCCCACCACCTCGATCTCGCGGTGGTCGGCCTTGATCCGCGTCCGGGCGTTGTTGAGGTCCACCCAGCCGGCGGCCACGAAGCCGTCCCGAAGATCCCCCCACGGCAGCCGATCCTTCGTCAGCTGCGGGTCACCCTTGGGCAGCAAGTAGCGGGCCGGGTTCTTCCACATCGGCGCGTAATAGTCGTTGGATCCCATGACGAACACCCCGGGCCGGTTCAGCAGCGGCCCGAACGCATCGAGCACCGCGGGTACCGCGTAGCGATGGGCCAGGTTGTCCCCGGTGTTCACCACCAGGTCGGGCTCGAGACCGGCAAGCGCCCGCACCCACGCCCGCTTCTTGGCTTGCCCGGGCGTGAGGTGCAGGTCGGATACGTGCAGCACGCGCAGCGGCCGGGCGCCGGGTGCGAGCACCGGCACCTCGACCCGGCGCAGCCGGAAGGACCGCACCTCGAAACCGGCCGCGTAACACAGCCCGGCCGCGCCCGCGCCGAGCACGGCCAGCGGCACGGAGAGGGCAGGACGCATGCGTCCATGCTGACAGACTGGCCGGCATGACCAGTCTCAAGGAGCGCCTGCGGGCCGACCTCACCACGGCGATGAAGGCGCGCGACGAGCTCCGATCGGCCACGCTTCGGATGCTCCTCACCGCGGTGAAGACCGAGGAGGTCGCCGGCAAGGAGGCCCGCGAGCTCAGCGACGACGAGGTCGTGACGGTCCTCGGTCGTGAGGGCAAAAAGCGCCGTGAGGCCGCCGAGGCCTTCGACCAGGGCGGCCGTCCCGACCGGGCCGAGCGCGAGCGCGCCGAGGGCGACGTCATCGAGACCTACCTGCCGGCGCAGCTCTCCGACGACGAGCTACGCGACCTGGTGACCGCGGCCATCGCGGCGTCGGGGGCCGAGGGGCCGCGGGGGATGGGTGTCGCGATGAAGGTCCTCACGCCGCAGGTCGCGGGTCGCGCTGAGGGCGGTCGCCTTGCCGCGGAGGTACGCCGCCAGCTCGCCGGCTGACCCACCCGGGCGAGCATCTCGGGCGTCAGGCGCTCAGGCCGGTGGCGGTGGGGGGCACTTGACGGGGTTCTTGCAGGTCGGCGTCGGCGTGGGTACCGGGATCGTCACCGTCGGGGTAGGTTCCGGCGACGGTGGCGGCGTCGACTCCGTGGGGAACGGGTCAGGCGTCGCCGGTGGCGGCGGGCCACTGCTGAGCACCAACGTCACGATCTGACCGGGATAGATGCGGGCGCCGGTGCCCGGGACGGTCAGGGCGACGGTTCCGGCGGGTGCGCTGAGCGACTGGGCCTGTTGATGGGACAGCGCCACGCGCAGGCCGACCGCCTCCAGGACTGTTTGCGCGTCCGAGACGCTGAGCCCGGTGACCGAGGGGACGTTGATGGCATTGCCGAGAATGACCGACGACGGCGGCGCGACGAACTGGCCGACCGGGACGCCCTTGAGCGCGCCCAGCATCGTCTGCCGCCAGATCGGGCCCGGCAGGCAGCCGCCGCAGACCGAGGCGTAGAAGCGTCCCCCGATCGTCCGGTTGTTCAGCTTGTAGACCGTGCGGCCGGGCGAGGGGTTGCCCGCCCACACGGCCGTGGAGATCTCCGGCGTGTACCCGACGAACCACACGTGGATGCGCTCATGCGTTCCCGTCTTGCCCGCAGCCGGGCGCCCGATGGCGGCGCGCTTTCCGGTGCCGTTGCGGATCACGTCTTGCAGCAGCTCGTTGATGCCGTCGGCGATCTTCTGCTCCATCACCTGCTCGCAGCCCGCCCTCGGGACCGTCAGGCTGGCGCCGCTGGGGTCCACCACCCGGCTGATCGCGATGGAGTCGCAGTGGATGCCGCGCGCCGCGAACGTCGCGTAGGCCTCGGCCATCGCCAGCGGCGAGACGGTGTCCGTGCCCAGGGTGAAGGACTTGTGCTGTGAGATCACTCGGCCGTCGGCCTGGTGCATCCCGAGCTCACGGGCGATGGTCACCGGCTGGCACACGCCGATCTTCTGCTCGAGTTGGGCGAAGTAGGTGTTGACCGAGGACTCCATGCCGGTCTGCAGTGTGTAGACACCGTTCTCGGAGGCCGACTCGTTGCGCGGGGTCCACGGGTCTGTCAACGGACCGGTGCACGACTGCACATTGCCGATCCGCTTGCGGTACGGCGAGACGATCGGGTAGCTGAACGGGATGCCCTTCTCCAGGGCGGCGGCCGCCACGAACGGCTTGAACGCCGACCCAGCCTGGAAGCCGTTGCTCCCGCCGTACGCCCGGTCTGTCGCCGGGTTGAACTTGATCTCGCCGGGTCCGTCCCCGAACCCGCGGCTCACCGCCATCGCGAGGATCTTCCCTGTGCCCGGCGCGACCGAGACGACCGCCGAGGCGACCTTGTCGGTCGGGCGGACGTAGTTCTTCAACGCGGCCTGCGCCGAGCTCTGGGTCTTGCGGTCCAGGGTTGTCGTGATGGTCAGCCCGCCGCGGAGCAGCAGCCGGAGGCGCTCCTCCTTGGAGTCCCCGAACGCCTTGTTGTTGAGGATCGTCCTGAGCACGAAGTCGCAGAAGAACGGGACACTCGAGGTCTGGCAGCCGTTGCCGGCGTCCTTGGGGACGCGCAGGCCGAGCGGGCTGGCTTGCGCGGCGGCAACCTCGCTGGGGGTGGCGTAGCCGACCTGGCCCATCCGGGCCAGCACCACGTTGCGTCGGGCCAGCGACCGCTCCGGGTTCCGCGTCGGGTCGAATGCCGTGGGCTGCTGCACGATCCCGGCGAGGGTCGCCGCCTGCGGCAGGTTGAGCGCCGAGGCGGGCAGGTTGAAGTAGTGCCGGGCGGCCGCTTCGATGCCGTAGGCGCCGGCCCCGAAGTAGGCGATGTTCACGTAGCGCTCGAGGATCTGGTCCTTGGTCAGCTGGCCCTCGAGCGACACCGCGTAGCGGAGCTCGCGCAGCTTGCGGCCGTAGGACTGCTCGGTCGCGGCCTTCTGCGCCGTGATCCGCGCGCTCTTGTCCTCGAGGTTCTGCGCCGACTCCAGCAGCACCTGTTTCACGTACTGCTGGGTGAGGGTCGACCCGCCCTGTACGTCGGAACCCGAGCGGTTGTTGAGGAAGGCGCGCATCGTGCCGCGCAGGTCGATGCCGCCGTGGGCGTAGAAGCGGGAGTCCTCGATCGCCACCACGGCCTGGCGCAGGACCGGAGCGACATCGCTCAACGGGACCGAGATGCGGTTCTCGTAGAAAAAGGTGGCAATCAGCGAACCGTCGGCGGCGAGGATCCGGGACCGCTCCGGCAGCGGCGGCGTCTCGAGCTCGGCCGGCAGGTTCTCGAACCCGTCCGCGCTGGCCCGGGCGGCGATGCCCAGCCCGCCGAGGACGGGCAGGACGAGGCCGGCGACCAGCAGCCCCGAGAGTGCGCTGGCGCCGAGGAAGAGGGCCACCCGCGAGATCACTCCGGCCTCGCGCGACGGCTGCACGCCCGACACCCTCGACACAGTACGTGTCCGAACGTCACGCGCAGCCCATGCACGCCTAGTCCGTACTGACTAGATCAATTTGGACCGAACGGTCCTGTTGACAAGCGGAGCGGGTCCGTAACGTCCGTATTGGCGGTCGGGGGATGAGCCGCGCGCTTCGCAGGTAAGGACGGACGCACGAATGACATGGGCTGACGACTGGGCCTCACGGGGGGCCTGCAAGACGAGCGACCCGGACACGCTGTTCGTCCAGGGAGCCGCACAAAATCGCGCCAAGGCCGTCTGCATGGGCTGCCCGGTGCGCACTGAGTGCCTCTCGGACGCCTTGGACAACGGGGTCGAGTTCGGGGTGTGGGGTGGCATGACCGAGCGCGAGCGCCGGGCCCTGCTCCGCCGGCGTCCCAACGTGACCTCGTGGCGGCTGCTGCTCGAGACGGCGCGCACCGAGTTCGAGCACCGGCCACGCACCGAGCACTTCCCGGTGGCGATGTAGTTCTCCTCCCACCTCAGTAGGGCGGTCCCCGGAGGGGGCGGACCGCCCTTACTGTTGCCTCACGATGCGGCCAACGCGGCGCCGATCACCCGCAGCCCGTCGAGGTCGTGCACGTCGCCCGGTTGAGCCGGTACGTCGACCACGGGAACCCGCGGATGCGCCGCCGTGAACCGCCCCCGCAGCCGCTGCTCCCGGACGATCACGCGCATCCGGTCGGCGTGCAGCCGGAGCAGGGCCGCAGCCACCGGATGCTCGCGCTGCTCGGCGAGCGTCTCGGCGCCGGCCAGCGCCCGCTCCGCCGACAGCTGCGCGGCAGCCGAGGTGTGCACCCGGTTGAGCACCAGACCCGAGAGCGGCATCCGCTCCTCCCCGAGTCGCTCCACGAAGTACGACGCCTCGCGCAGCGCGTCCTGCTCCGGCGCGGCGACGACGACGAACGAGGTCCCCGCCTGCTGCAGCAACCGGTACGTCGAATCCGCCCGCTCGCGGAAGCCCCCGAACATCGTGTCGAGGGCCGCCACGAACGTCTGCATGTCCTTGAGCACCTGGGCGCCGAGGATCTTCGTCAGCATCCCGGTGACGGCTCCGAAACCGGCGCCGAGCACCTTGAGGTAGGCGCGCCCGCCGGAGCGCGCGCCGCCCATCAGGACCCGGATGAACCGGCCGTCGAGGAAGGACCCGAGGCGCTGGGGGGCGTCGAGGAAGTCCAGCGCCGACCGGCTGGGCGGGGTGTCGACGACGATGAGGTCCCAGCGCCCCTCTGCCCGGAGCTGCCCGAGCTTCTCCATGGCCATGTACTCCTGCGTCCCGGAGAAGCTGGACGACAGCGACTGGTAGAAGGGATTCGCGAGGATCGCCTCCGCGCGCTCCGGGCTCGCATGCGCGAGCACGACCTCGTCGAAGGTCCGCTTCATGTCGAGCATCATCGCGTGCAGCTG
>JAVEDB010000108.1 GCA_030841185.1 Actinomycetota bacterium | reverse complement strand
TCGCCGCGTCCAGCTCGATCACGTCCATGGTGCCGCCGCCGCCCGGCGCCAGCCCGACGCACGAGTCGCACACCCCGCACGGCGTGGCGGTCGGGCCCTGCTCGCAGTTGAGACAGCGGGCCATGATCCGGGCGCTGGTCGTCTTGCCGCAGCCGCGCGGGCCGCTGAACAAATACGCGTGGTGGGTGCGGTCGTGGCTGAGCGCCTGCTGCAGCGGGCCGGTCACGTGGTCCTGGCCGATCACGTCGGCAAAGGTGGCCGGCCGGTAGCGGCGGTACAGCGCTTGGGTCACGCCATCGACCCTAGCCGGGCCCCCCGACGTACGGTCCGTGCCGTCTTCGGGGAACGAAAGTGACCCCCCGCGCACCCGCCAGAGCCTGCCTACCCTTGCTGCCTTCCGGCCCTGGGGGAGTTCAGCGGGGTGACGCCGCACGAGGGGTCGGGGCCAGTCTAGCCAGCCCCAGCCAACCCCCTTCGAGTGGACGCCGACGCACCACTTCTGCGGCGAGTCTGGTGCGGGAGCGTCCAGTCGATCTTGATGGTCGGGCCGTACGCCGGGGGCTGGCGGCGTGCGATCGGACGCGCACGCTCCGGTACCCTCGTCGCCGGGAGGATTCGCATAGTGGCCTAGTGCGCACGCTTGGAAAGCGTGTTGGGGTAACACCCTCGCGAGTTCGAATCTCGCATCCTCCGCCACTCTGCGCAGAGTCGCCGCAGCTCAGCGGCGGCGGGTGCCGAAGATCGACCGGGTGATCTCCCGGCCGAGCACTGCGGCGGCCGACCGGGCCGCCTGCTTGAAGGCCGAGGACTCCAGCACCTTCTCGGCCGTCGACTTCTCCTGCTTGGGCGCCCGCGGAGCACGCGGCGCCTTCGGGGCCGGACCCGGCGCCGGCGCCGGCGCAACCGGCGGCTTCGCCACCCGGGCCGCCAGCCGCTCGTACGCCGAGTCGCGGTCGACCTGTGCGGCGTACTTCCCGTGCAACGGTGAGGACGCGACCGACGCCGTCAGCAGCGCGGGGTCGGCCGGTGCCATCTTCGACTGCGGCGCCCGCAGCCGGGTCCAGGCCACCGGGGTCGGCGCGCCCCGGTCCGACAGCACGGTGACGATGGCCTCGCCGATGCCGAGCTGGGTCAGCACCTCCTCGAGGTCGTAGGAGGAGTTGGGGAAGGTCGAGGCCGTCGCCTTCAGCGCCTTGGCGTCGTCCGGCGTGAACGCCCGCAGCGCGTGCTGGACCCGGTTGCCCAGCTGCGCCAGCACGTCGCCGGGCACGTCCTTGGGCGTCTGCGTGACGAAGAAGACCCCGACCCCCTTGGACCGCACCAGCCGAACCGTCTGGGCGATCGCCTGGAGAAAAGCCTTGGACGCACCGTCGAACAGCAGGTGTGCCTCGTCGAAGAAGAACACCAGCTTGGGCTTGTCGACGTCGCCGACCTCCGGGAGGTCGTGGAAGAGGTCGGCCAGCAGCCACATGAGGAACGTCGAGAACAGCTTCGGCCGGTCCTGCAGCTGCGGGAGCTCGAGCAGCGACACGATGCCCTTGCCCTCGGGTGTGGTCCGGAGCAGATGCGCCGTGTCGAACTCCGGCTCGCCGAAGAACGCGTCGGCGCCCTGGTCCTCGAAGGCGATCAGCTCGCGCAGGATCACGCCCGCGGTCGCCGGGGACAGTCCGCCCAGGCCCTTGAGCTCGGCCGCACCCTCGTCGCTGACGAGGAACTGCACGACCGCGCGCAGATCCTTGAGGTCGAGCATCGGCAGCCCGGCCTTGTCGGCGAAGTGGAAGACCAGCCCCAGCGAGGACTCCTGCACGTCGTTGAGCGCCAGCACTTTCGCGAGCAGGGTCGGGCCGAAGGACGTGATCGTCGCGCGCAGCGGGATGCCCTGGCCCTGGCCGCCCAGCGCGTAGAACTCTGTCGGGCAGGCCAGCGGCGCCCAGTCCTGCCCTACCTCCTTCGCCCGCGCCGCCACCTTGTCGTTGGGCTCCCCGGCGCTCGCGATCCCGGACAGGTCTCCCTTAATGTCGGCGGCGAAGACGGGTACGCCGAGCGCCGAGAGCTGCTCCGTCATCAGTTGCAGCGTCTTGGTCTTGCCCGTTCCGGTGGCGCCGGCGACAAGGCCGTGCCGGTTGACCATGGACAACGGGATTCGTACGCCGGCATCGGGGTGCGCCGTTCCCTCGACGACGAGGGCGCCGAGCTCCAGCGCGGGACCGTCGAACGCGTAGCCCTTCTGCACCGCTGCGACCAGGTCGTCTGCCATGCGGTCACCCCTGTCCACGCGCTGTCTGCCGAAACCGGCGGGCAGCCTATCCTCGGCACTGTGATCTTCCAGGCCGTCGGGGACCATCGGCCGTACCCCGATCATGAGTACACACAGCGCCAGTGGGGCGACGTCGCCCCGAGCCAGGTGCGGTTGGACCAGCTGGTCACCACCAAGCGGATGCTCGACCTCGATGCGCTGCTCGCCGAGGACTCCACGTTCTACGGCGACCTGTTCGCCCACGTCGTCGAGTGGCGCGGCACCCTCTATCTCGAGGACGGCCTGCACCGCGCCCTACGTGCCGCGCTGCAGCAACGGCACGTGTTGCATGCGCGGGTCCTGACCCTTCCGGACTGACCCTGGGCCGTACGCTGCCCACGATGGTCGACACGGGAACCGCGCCATGAGCATGCTCACGCCGCTGGGCAAGGGCCTCGGCGCGCCACCGGCACGGCGCGGACGGGGACGCAACCGACGGCTGAAGGTGCTGGTCGTCATCGCCTTGCTGCTGGCCGTGGGCGCGGGTGGCTGGTGGTGGCTGAACCGGGACTCCACGTCCGACACGGCAACGCCGCTTCATACCTGCCCTTCGGTGGCTCCCGCCCCCACGGTCGTTCCGGCCGCAACGGTGAAGCTGAACGTCTTCAACGGCACCGCGCGGAAGGGGCTCGCCTCCCTGGTGGCCGACGCCCTGAAGAAGCGCGGCTTCGTGGTGGCCAAGGTCGCCAACGACCCGTTGAAACGCCGGGTGACCGGGCTGGCCGAGGTTCGCTCGGGTCCCACCGGCAAGGACGCCGCCCGCACCGTGGCCGCGCAGGTCGGCACCGTCGTCGCGCTGCCCGACCAACGCAAGGACGCGTCGGTCGACCTCGTGCTCGGCGCGAAGTTCACGGCCCTTCGTACGCCGGTCCAGGCGGCCGCCGCCCTGGAGCCGACCCCGGCACCCCAGCCGTCGGGGTGCGCGTGACGGTGATCGAGGTGGCGGGGGCACACAAGGCCTACCGCCGCCCGCGACGCCCGCCTGAGCGCGCCTTGAACGGCCTGGACCTCACCGTGGCCTCGGGTGGCGTGCACGGGTTCCTCGGCCCCAACGGATCCGGGAAGACCACCACCATCCGGATGCTGCTGGGCCTCGTGTCCGCGGACTCGGGTGAGATGCGACTGCTCGGCGAGCCCGTCCCTCGTGCGTTGCCGGCTGTCATCGCGTCGGTCGGTGCCTTGGTCGAGACCCCACTGTTCTTCCCGAACTTCTCGGGGCGGCTCAACCTGCGGCTGCTCGCCGAGACCGCCGGTGTCTCCCGGTCACGCGTCGAGGAGTGCCTCGAGCTCGTCGACCTCAGCGGCCGGGCCGACGACCGGTTCAAGGCCTACTCCCTTGGGATGAAACAACGCCTCGGCATTGCCGCCGCCCTGCTCAAGTCGCCCCGGCTGCTGATCCTCGACGAGCCGAGCAACGGCCTCGATCCGGCGGGGATCAAGGAGGTACGCCAGCTCATCCAGCGGCTCGGTCACGACGGGCGAACGACTGTGTTCCTCTCGTCCCATCAGCTGAGCGAGGTTCAGCAGGTCTGCGACCACGTCTCGATCCTGGCCCGGGGGCGGTGCGTCGCCACCGGCCCGGTTTCCGAGGTGCTGGCCGGCCAGTCGACCGGCGACGTCCGGTTGCGTGCCCCCGACCCGGCGGCGGCCAAGCAGCTGCTCGAGGCGGCCGGCTACACGGTCACCAGCCTTGGCGACGCCTGGCGGGTGCACCGAGCCACGGGCCCGGGCGCGATCACGCGCCTGCTCGCCGAGAACGGCCAGTACCTCACCGAGCTTTCTCCCATCGCGGCCGACCTGGAGAGCGTCTTCCTCGAGCTGACCCGGGAGCAGACGTGAGCGGCGCGATAGCGACAGGTGCCACCACGGATCCGCACGCCGCAGACCTCGGTCGGGGGTCGCTGCTCCTCGCCGAGGTGCACCGGATCACGGCGCGCCGCTTCATCCGCTGGCTGCTCGCTGTGTCGCTGGTGACCTACCTCGTCATCGTCTCGATCGTGGGCCTGACGCAGTTCGCCAAGCCGTCCGCGGCCGGCCTCGCCCACGCACGACACCGCGTGCAGGCTGCGGTGGCCAATCAGAAGGCCGCCCGGGATCAGTGCCTCAAGGACCCGAACCGGCCCACCGACCAGCCCGCCGAGCAGATCTGCGGCCCGGACCCGGCGGCGGGCATGTTCCGCGTGCAGGACTTCGTCGACCCACCGGCCTTCGACCTGCAGAGGGATCTCCCCGCGACTGCGATAGCGGTCGGAGTCGCGACGGCCGCGCTGGCCTTCCTGATCGGAGCGACCTACGTCGGAGCCGAGTGGTCGAGCCGCTCCATGGTCGCGCTGCTGTTCTGGGAGCCGAGACGGCTGCGCGTCATGAGCGTCAAGCTCGGCGTGCTCGCGGCGGCGGCCGCCCTGCTCGGCGTACTGGGACAGCTGATCTGGCTCGCGACCGCGGAGATCCTGCAGAGCACCCGCGGAGCTCCGACCCATCTCCCGGCGCACTTCTGGTCGGACCTCGTCGCGCAAGAGGGCCGGACGATTCTCTTCGTGGTGCTCATGGGCCTGCTCGGTTTCGGCATCGCCAACCTCATCAGGAACACCGGCGCATCGATGGGGGTCGGCTTCGTCTACTTCGCGATCGTCGAGAACGCCGTCCGGGTGGCGCGTCCGCGTTGGCAGGAATGGCTGCTCACGGACAACATCGCCGGGCTGCTTTCCAAGGGAGGTTACCGGCTCCCGGTGGACAGCGCCGCCGTCAGCCCAGGAGGCGGGGTGGTCCCCGGGCAGCCGCACGAGATCTTCATCAGCAACCTGCACGGCGGCCTTGTCCTGGGCGGCGTGACCGCTGCCATCGTCGCCGCTGGAGTCGCGTCGTTCGTCCGGCGCGACCTGCACTGAGCCGGGCGACCGTGCCCAGGCCGCACGCATAGGGGCAACATCGGGGAAACATGCTGGCGGGAGACTGTGTTCAAGCAGGTAAGAACGGAGACTGCGGGACCATGTTTTCTTCCCGAACGAGAGATCACCATGAGATCGCCGAATACTGCTAGACCCCGGCACAGCTATCTGATGGACATGGACGGCGTCCTCGTCCACGAGGAAAACCTGGTGGACGGTGCCGACCGGTTCGTCGCCCGGCTCACCGAGACCGGCCACCCGTTCCTCGTCCTCACCAACAACTCGATGTACACGCCGCGCGACCTCGCAGCCCGACTGGCGCGGATCGGCCTTGCCGTTCCGGCGGAAGCCATCTGGACGTCTGCCCTCGCCACGGCGCAGTTCCTTGCCGAACAGCGGCCCGGCGGCAGCGCTTACGTCATCGGCGAGTCCGGCCTGACAACCGCGTTGCACGAGGTCGGCTACACGCAGGCAACGACCGACCCGGACTATGTCGTGCTCGGGGAGACCCGCACGTACAGCTTCGAGCGGATCGCGCGCGCGATCGCGCTCATCGAGGGTGGAGCACGTTTCATCGCCACCAACCCGGACCCCACCGGTCCGTCACCCGCGGGGCCGCTGCCCGCGACCGGATCGGTGGCTGCCCTCATCTCGACCGCCACCGGGGTGAACCCCTACTTCGTGGGGAAGCCGAACCCGCTGATGATGCGGTCCGCGCTGCGGCAGATCGCGGCCCACTCCGAGAGCACGGTGATGATCGGGGACCGAATGGATACCGACATCGTCGCGGGCATCGAGGCAGGCCTGGAGACCATCCTGGTGCTCACGGGCATCAGCGACCGGGCGAGCGCGGGCCGGTTCTCCTACCTGCCCAGCCACATCGTCGACTCCGTGGCCGACCTCGTCGACGACATCAGCCGAGCGAGCAGGCGCGATCCAGTCAGCCACACCGCCTGACGTAGCGGGTGGGAGGCCGATCGTGGGCCCTGACTCCTTCAGTAACGATCGCGGGGGGTCGACGCTCAGGCATGGCGTCGCCGGACATTTCCGAAGCATCGCCCCCAAATGAGGCCGTCCGCACCCATCCCCGGACACTTGGCTGGGTCCGGACGACTGCCCTGGCGATGGGCGGCAGCAACCAGAGTCTGTTCCTGCTGGGCGTCCTGCTGATCGGACAGGGCAGCGCAGCGGTCCCTCTTCTGGTCATCGGCCTGCTCCTGAGTCTCGTGGCGATGCCCGGCTGGATCGAGCTCCTCCTTATGTGGCCGAACCGCGTCGGCGGCATCGCGGCCGTCTGCGGGGAGGCCTTCCGGCCCTACAGCGCCGTCCTCGCCAACCTGGCCGGGACGTGCTACTGGTGGGGTTGGGTGCCCACCTGCGGCCTAACCTCGCTGCTCTCCGCGGCCGCGTTGCACGCGTGGTACCTGCCGGCCGTCCCGGTGACTCCGATGGCCATCGGCATCCTGCTGCTCTTCACCGGCCTCAACTTCCTCGGCATCCGTAAGGTCACCTCGGTCTCGGTGGTCATCGCCGCCGGTGCCGGCCTGCTCGCCTTCCTCTCTGTGGTCATCCCGGTGTTCACCGGCCATGTCGACTGGCAGCAGGCGACGCATTTCGCCCTCAAGTCCCCCTTCGACGGGATCTTCGGATCGGTCACCAGTGCGATGGCGGGTCTCTACCTGATCGGCTTCGCGGCGCCCGCCTTCGAGGCCGCCGGGTGTCACGTCGGCGAGACCAAGGACCCCAACCGCAACGTGCCCCGTGCCTTCTACGCGAGCGCTCTGATGGCCGGCTTGTTCTTCGTGGCCATCCCGGTCGTCTGGCTCGGGGTGGTGGGACCGCACGGCCTAGAGGGCGACCTCAGCCAGACCCTGGGGCCGACCTTCGCTCCCCTGTTCGGCGGGTTTGCGCGCGGCGCCGCCGTCTGTCTCATCGTCCTCAACATGTTCCACGGCACGCTCCAGCCACTCGCGGGAGCCTCCCGGACGCTCTCGCAGCTGTCCGAGGACGGCCTGCTGCCGCGGGTCTTCGCCAAGCGCTCCGCCCGCGACGTGCCGTGGGTCGCGACGGCCGGGACAGCCGCTATGTCCATCGTGTTCCTGCTGCTGGGCGACCCGGTGTGGATGATCGCGGCGGCCAACCTGACTTACCTGATCGGCATCGCGCTGCCCAGCGTCGCGGTATGGCTGCTCCGGCGCCATTCGCCGACACTGGCCCGGCCCTACCGTGCTCCGCGCGGGCTGGTGGGGCTCGGTCTGTTCGCGGCGGCAGTGTGGGCGCTGTCCGCGGTGCTGGGCTTCCAGCAGTTCGGACTGCCGACCGTGGTGTTTGGCCTGGCCCTGGCTTACTCCGGAGCGGGCCTCTACGCGTTGCGGACGTGGCAGGACCGGCGGCGCAGCGGTCAGATAGGCGTGCGCACGTCCCTGCACAAGAAGCTCACCGGCGCGATGCTCCTCGTGATGAGTCTCGACAGCGTCGGCTACCTCATCGCGGTGCGATTCGTGAACAGTGCGGACCCCGGACTCATCGCGGCCCTCGAGGACATCTTCGTCGCCGTCTCTCTCATCACGATCACGGTCGGCCTCGTTCTTCCCGGCGTCATCGCGCACACCGCCGCCGAAGTCGCATCAGCTGCCGACCGGCTCGCCACCGGCACGCTGTCCGAGTTCACCCGGGCCATGGAGAACTTCGCCTCGGGCGACCTCGACAGCGCCAGCGCTCCGTACAACACCAAGAGGATCGTCGTGCACTCCTCGGACGAGCTGGGTGCCATGGCCGAGAGCTTCAACATGATGCAGGACGAGGTCGGTCGGGCCGCCACCGCACTGGCAGTCGCCCGGAACGAGATGCGCGGCTCGCGCAGCAACCTGGTCCAGCTGGCGCAGACCGACCCGCTCACTGGGGTGTCCAACCGCCGTCACTTCGAGGACGAGCTGGAGCGCGAGGTGGCACTCACCGCCAGTCTCCGGCGGTCGAGTGCCCTGTTGGTGATGGACCTGGACAACTTCAAGTACGTCAACGACAGCCACGGCCATGCGGTCGGGGACCTCGTGCTGATGCAGGTGGCCCGCATGCTGAGGGGCAGGTTGCGGTCCACCGACGGCGTGGCCCGGCTGGGCGGTGACGAGTTCGCGGTGCTCCTGCGCGACGTGACCTCGAAGCGCGCCGAGGAGATAGCCCGCTCACTGCTCGACGAGCTCCGCGAGGCACGGTTCACAGTGGAAGGCGATCACCGGCTGCAGCTCAGCGTCAGCATCGGCATCACGACATTCGACGGGGACGACCGGTTGAGCCCGGCCGAGCTGCTCGTCAATGCGGACATCGCCATGTACGACGCCAAGGAGGGCGGTCGTGACCGGCTGGCACTCGCCGCTGCCGACGTGCACCAGGAACGTGTGAAGTCCCGTCAGAGCTGGCTGGACCGGATCCGGCACGCGCTCGAGCACGACCTGTTCGAGCTGCACGCCCAGCCCATCCTGCACTTGGAAACTCGACAGGTGAGGTCGTACGAGCTCTTGCTCCGGATGCGCGGCGACTCCGGCGAGCTGATCCCGCCGGTGGCCTTCCTGGACATCGCGGAGCGATCGGGCATGATCCGCGACATCGACCACTGGGTCATTCGCACCGCCTGCGGAATGATCGCCGAGGCAGACCGGCGCGGGGAGGAGCTGCGGCTCGAGGTCAACGTCTCCGGTGTCTCCGTGAGCGAACCCGGTTTCTCTGCACTGCTGGAGCCGCACCTCGTCGCGCTCGGTCCGCTCGCGAAGCAACTCGTGATCGAGCTGACCGAGACAGCCGCAGTGGGAAACCTGGCGCACGCCACCCAGTTCGCCAGCGATCTCGCCCGCCACGGCTGCGAGTTCGCGCTGGACGACTTCGGCGCGGGCTTCGGCGGCTTCTACTACCTCAAGTACCTGCCGTGCCAATACCTCAAGATCGACGGCGAGTTCATCAAGGCGCTGCCGTCGAGCCCGGTCGACCAGGTGTTCGTGCGCGCCATGGTCGAGCTCGCGCACGGGCTCGGGAAGCAGACGATCGCCGAGTTCGTCGAGGACGAGGAGACGCTGGACCTGCTGCAGACGCTCGGGGTGGACTTCGGACAGGGCTACCACATCGGCCGCCCTGCCCCGCTGACCGAGCAACTTCACCCGCCCGGACGAGTAACGCCCACGCTCACCCCGAGCGCCGTCCGATGAATCGCACGAAAAGCGACAGTAGCCGCAAAACAGGTCACCCGATCGGTCCATCAGAGGACCGGTGCCAATGATCGATGCAGAACCATCGGCGAACTGCCGATGACCCAGGAGGCTGCGATGAACAGCAAATGGCTGATGCAAAACAGGCATGTCCTGCGTTTGGTTTCGTCGGTGGGCGGCATGTCGGCGCTGGCACTCGTGCTGGCGGCTCCCGGCAAGTGGCACTGACCGCGAACGTCATGTGACGCAGGTGGTGCAGGTTTCGCCGGTCAGCCGGCGTGACCTGCACCACTCCATGAAGGGACCACGACGCTCGTGACGCGGCTACTGCGGTCACCCCTCGAGCGATATGTCCTCGCGGTCATGTTCACCGGCCTGGCTTCCGTCTTTCTCTCGCTGCACGGTGCCGCCTCCCCCGCCTCGACAGGAGCCGGCCTCGCGGTCGTCGCGCTTCTGGTCGGCGGCCTCGCGATCGGCGAGTTCTTCCCGACCCGGATCTGGCGGGGTGACGGCTTTCGCATCTACACCTTCTCGGGAACCTTCACCCTTGCCCTCGTCATGCTCGGGCCGCTCTGGCTGGCACTACTGGTGCAGATCTCGGCACTGCTGGTCGAGGACCTGCACAAACGCCGGCCGCCGCTGAAGGTCGCGTTCAACCTCGGGCAGTACGCCGTGAGCATCACCGCAGCACGTATCGCGTTCGCGTTGTTGACCGGCCAGGCCATCGGTGGCGGCTCAGGACATCTCGTCGCGGGCGACATCCTGCCGTCGCTGGTTGCAGCAGCGGTCTACTTCGGCGTCAACGTGACACTCGTGTCCATCGTGCTGGCCCTGGCAGAAGACCAGCCTGTCTTCCCCGCCGTCATCGGGCACCTGCGCGAAGAGGTCGTCATGACGACGACTCTCCTCTGCGTCGCTCCCGTGGTCTTGCTGTGCCTGCAGTTCTCGCTGCTCATGGCTCCGCTGTGCGTGCTGCCGATCCTCGCCGTACGGCAGAGCGCCCGCACCTCGGCAACCAACGCAGTGATGGCGATGCACGACGGTCTCACCGGCCTGCCGAACCGCACGCTCCTGCTGCACCGCGCGGGCCGGGCCAGGGACACACATCGCGACGGCGAGCAGATCGCCCTCCTGCTCCTCGACCTCGACCACTTCAAGGAGGTCAACGACACTCTCGGTCACCATGTCGGCGACGAGTTGCTGCGCCTGGTTGCACGTCGGCTCGAGCTCGCCGTCCGGCAAGGCGACACCGTGTCGCGACTCGGCGGTGACGAGTTCGCGGTGCTGTGCCCGGGCGTCTCCGACCCCGCCGTCGCGGAAGAGCTCGCGACCAGACTGGTCGAGGCACTCGCAGAACCCTTCCCGCTGGACCAGATCTCACTGCACATGGAGGCGAGCATCGGGATCGCGTGCTACCCGCGCCATGCAGACAGCGTCGAGCAGCTCGTCCAGCGCGCCGATGTCGCCCTGTACCGCGCGAAGACCGACCGAGGGACCATGCAGGTCTACGACCCCAAGCACGACTTCAACTCGGTGGAGCGGTTGGCACTGATGGAGCAGCTGAGGTCGGGTCTGCACTCCCAGATCGTCCTGCACTACCAGCCGAAGTGTCGCAGCACCGACGGCAGCGTTGTCGGGGTCGAAGCACTGGTCCGCTGGGAACATCCGGAGCGCGGGCTCCTCTCGCCGGCGCAGTTCCTGCCCGCAGCGGAGAATGCCGGTCTGATCGTCCCGATGACGATGCTCATCCTGGACGAGGCACTTCGCCAGGTTGCCTACTGGCGGGACGACGGCCTGGACCTCAATGTCGCGGTCAACGTCTCCGCGCGCCACCTGACCGATGCGGACTTCCCTCCGCAGCTCGCTGCTCTCCTGGCCAGCTACGCCTTGCCCGGCGGCGCGCTGACGCTGGAAGTGACCGAGAGCTCGATGATGTCCGACCCGAAGCGCGCGGCTCAGGTCCTGCGCCGGATCCGCGAGCTGGACATCGCCGTGGCGATCGACGACTTCGGCACCGGGTACTCGTCGCTCGCCTACCTGCGCGACCTCTCGGCGACCGAAGTCAAGATCGACCAGTCATTCGTCCAGAGCGCACAGCACGATCCGAGGAACCTGGCGATCGTCAGGGCCGCAGCGGATCTCGGACACAGTCTCGGGCTGCAAGTGGTGGCCGAGGGCGTGGAGAACAGCGAGACCGCGGCGCTGATGGCCGACTCCGGCTGCGACCTGCTCCAGGGCTTCCTGATCCTGCCGCCGGTCCCGGCTGTGGAGGTCGCGGAGTGGTGCCGCCGACCCCAGGTGTGGACCAGGTCGCTGCCCGCCCAGATCACCCGGCGGATGGCGGAGCAGTGATCATCCTCGTATCGTGCCTGCTGCTGCTCCTCGTGGCCGCGGTGGCGCCGCGCAGCGATCTCCGCAGGCTCTCCGAGGTGCGGCTCCGGCACACCTGGTTGGTCTGGGTCGCATTGGTTGCCCAGGTGCTGGTGATCTCGGTCCTCCCGGGTGACCACCAGACCCTCAGTGCGGGCGCCCACCTCGCGTCGTACGCGGTGGCGGGCGTCTTCGCCTTCGCGAACCGCGGTCTGCCTGGCGCGCTGGTTGTCGCCGCCGGCGGGGCCCTGAACTTCGCGGCGATTGCCGCCAACGGAGGCACCATGCCGGCCACGGCCGAGGCCCTGCACAGGTCGGGCTGGCAACCGGCGCCGGGTCACTTCGCCAACTCCGCAGTGGTCCCACACGCCCGCCTGTCCTGGCTGGGCGACGTCTTCGCCACGCCGTCATGGCTGCCAATCCACAGCGTGTTCAGCGTCGGGGACATCCTTGTCGTCCTGGGCGTGGCCGTGTTCCTGCAGCGCTGCACGCGGCAATCCGAGGAGATCGCGGCGTTGGTCCCCCAGGGCTAGGTACAGGAGCCCGGCTGAACTGCCGAGGATCTTGGTAACCACCATCGGAAAGCCCCCATGCGCCGGACGCCGTTCGTTGCCCTGTTGCTCGGCCTGGTGCTGTTATCCGCCGGGGTACTCACGATGGCCAGCGCAGACGCGGCCCAGCGCCAGCAGGACAGGGGCGTGAAGCGCGACGCAGCGCAGGTTGCCACTGCCTTCACGACCTACTTCGAGCGGGCCCGCAGCCTCGACCTGCTGCTGGCTCAGAGCCCGGCCTTCCACCCCTCCGGCGCCTCACTGGTTGCCGACAACGCCGCCGCCAACCACGCCCTGACCTACCTGGAGCAGCTCTACCCGGGCGCCATCGGTGAGGCGTGCTACATCGACAGCCGCGGTTATGAGATCGCCCGGGTCACCCGCGGTACGCCTGCGGCCGTCGCGGACCTTTCCACGGGCGAGGCGACGAACGCCTTCTTCGCGAAGACGTTCGCCCTCCCCGCGGGAGAGGTGTACCAGGCTGCGCCGTACGTGTCCGTGGACACGCACGAATGGGTGATCTCCAACTCCACATGGATCCGTCCGGGCGACGCAGGTCCCATGATCGTGCACTTCGAGGTCGGGCTGGAGAGCTTCCGCACGCACCTGCATTCCAGCACCCACGGCCGGCACGTCGCCGTCGTGGACCGAGGGACGGGGCGCACCATCCTGCAGGACGGTCTCGCGCTGCCAGCAACCGACCCGGTCGGTCGGTTCGCCCCCCTCCCGGACGTGGTCAGGGCACGACCCGGTGCCGTGAAGTCGCTGACCACCGTCGGGCACGGGGCCGCCGTCAGCGCGATCCCGCGCTCGTCGTACAACGCCAACGACTGGATGATCGTCGAATGGTCCACCACGCGGGCCAGCTTCATCCCCCTGTGGGCTGGAGCAGCGGGTGCGTCCGCCGGAGTGGCCCTGATCATCTTCTTCCTGCTCGTCCTGCGTCGTCAGCAGAGCGTTCTGCGGATGGCCACCCGCCTCGACCACCTGACCGGGATGGGTAACCGCAAGGCTCTCGAAGAGGCCCTGAAAGACGCCGTCGAGTCGGCTGCCCAACCCGACGGTCACCCGGCCGCGGTCATCATGCTGGACCTCGACGGGTTCAAACAGATCAACGACACGCTCGGGCACGACAAGGGCGATCTGGTGCTGCAGGAGATCGCCCGACGCCTGCACGCGAACACGTTCGAGCACGACACGGCGGCGCGGCTCGGCGGCGACGAGTTCGCCGTCGTACTGCGGCGACTCAGGACCGCCGACGACGTGGCGGCGGTCGCATACCGGCTGCGTGACGCACTGATCCGGCCGATCGTCATCGACGGGGTGGCCCGCTTCATCGGTGCCAGCTTCGGTGGTGCCGTCTACGGAGACCACGGCACGGCGCCCGAGGAGCTGTTGCGGGCCGCCGACGCGGCCATGTACCAGGCCAAGCGGGGTCGCGAGGGCGTCCGGCTCTATGCCCCCGGGACGGCGGAGGGAGCGAACGCGTCCACACTCGCTGCGGACCTCCTGCTCGCCATCGAGGACGACCGGATCATGCTCGCCTTCCAGCCGGAGTTCTCAGTTGGTACCCGACGGATCGTGGGCGTGGAAGCACTGGCCCGGTGGCAGCATGCGGACCAGGAGGTCCCCCCATCGGAGTTCGTTCCCCTCGCGGAGCAGACCGGCTTGATCCGTGAGCTGACGCACCTCACCTTGCGCAAGGCTCTGGACGAGGCGCAGCGCTGGCATGAGGCGGGACTGCTCCTCCCCGTGAGCGTGAACCTGTCAGCGCAGCTGGTCGCCGACCGGTCGCTGCGGTCCGACGTCGACGAGATGCTGCATGAACGTGGGCTCACCGGCGAGGCACTCGTGCTCGAGATCACGGAGAGCACCTCCATCGCGGACCCTGAGGCGGCGACGGAGG
>JAVEDB010000096.1 GCA_030841185.1 Actinomycetota bacterium | reverse complement strand
GTCCGGCGCATGCTCGAGGAGGTCGGCCATCCGGTGAGCCGGCTCGTGCGCACCGATGTCGGCCCGGTGTCGCTCGGGAACCTCAAGGTGGGCAAGCACCGCAAGCTCAGCCAGCAGGAGATCGGCGCGCTGTTCGCGGCCGTCGGGCTGTGAGGACGGCGGGACTCTACGGGGCCGGCCGCGGGACCGGGACGTCGCCCTTCCAGGCCAGCTCCTCGACGTACATCCCTCGATAGATCACCGCTGGGTCCCAGCCGTGGAACACGATGTGGGTGGCGCCCGACGGCTCACTGACGATGTCCTGCCCGCCCGGTCCGGTGACACCCGTGCCGTCGGTCGTGAGCAGCGGGGCGGCCGCCTTGACGTACGGGCCGGTCAGCCGCTGCGCCGTCGCGTAGCCGGTCGCGTAGTGCTCACCGGCGTAGTCGTTGGCCGAGTAGAAGAGCAGGTACGACGAGCTGTGGCGCACCAAGGTGGGGGCCTCGATGAGGTTGCCCTCCCAGGGCTGGTCCTGCTTGATGAGCCGACGCGCTGGACCGGTCGTCCGCAGACCGTCGGCCGAGACCGCCTGCAGATGCAGCCAGGTGTCCTTCCCGCAGCAGTTGCCGTCGTTCTTCCAGACCAGGTAGCGGCTGCCGTCGGTGTCGGTGAAGGACGCAGGGTCGATCGCTCCTCCGTCAGCGGCCGGGCACACCAGCGGCTTGCTGCCGACGGGAGCGAACGGGCCCTCCGGACGGGCAGCGCGGGCGACGCCGATGCACTGCAGGTCGGGATCGACGCTGTGCGCGGTGAAGTACATGACGTAGCCGCCGGCGACGGCGGAGACGTCGGGTGCCCAGGTGCGACCGTTGGTCGCCCAGGAGGGCAGCGTGGGCAACGGGTCCTTGGGGGACACCGTCCACGTCGTCAGGTCGGGCGAGGTGGCCATTGAGATGTTGCTGCTGCCGTCCTTGGGTTGCGTCGCGTAGGCGTAGTAGGTCGAGCCGACCTTCAGCACGTCGGGATCGGGGAAGTCCTGGTCGATCACCGGCGCTGGCGCGGCGGCGGATGTCGACGTACCCGCCTTGGGTTCTGGTCCGGAGGTGCTGCCGCCCGTGCAACCCGTGACCAGGGCGGCGCCCGCGGCCAACGCGACCAGCATCCGGACGGGGCGCACGTTTCTCATGGCCCCCCTGTGCCCCTGGCTAGGGTGAGCGACTCCAGGACAAACCGTGCGGCAGTGCGGGAGGGAGGGAAGCCGTGGCCGATCGTGCGGTACGAGCCGTCAGGGGCGCGATCCAGCTCGATGCCGACGACCGGGACCACCTCCTCGCGTCCGTCGAGGAGCTGATCCGGGAGATCCTGGACCAGAACGAGATCGAGTCCGAGGACCTCATCGCGATGATCCTCACCGCGACCCCCGACCTTCGCAGCGAGTTCCCCGCGGTCGCGGCGCGGGCCCTCGGGATCGGCGATGTGCCGCTGATCTGCGCGCAGGAGATCGACGTCGTCGGGGCCCTGCCGCGGGTCATCCGGGTGATGGTGCACGTCCACAGCACCCGCACCCGCGCCGAGATCCGCCACGTCTACCTGCGCGGTGCTGCGGCGCTGCGGCGGGACCTGGCGCAGTGAGCTCGCCCGACGGGTCCGTGCGCAGCTGCCTCGTCGTCGGCACCGGGCTGATCGGTACGTCGATCGCGCTCGCCCTGCGTGGGCAGGGCGTGACCGTCCACCTCAGCGACCGCGACCCGGTCGCCGTACGCCGTGCTGCTGAGCTCGGCGCGGGAGACCCGGGCGTGCCGCGGGCCCAGGTAGACCTGGCAGTGGTGGCGGTGGCGCCATCGGCCACCGCAGAGGTGGCGATCGGTCTGCTCACCGGATCGGTGGCGGCCACGGTCGTCGACACCGCCGGGGTGAAGGCAGATGTGATGCGCGAGGTACGCCGGGTGCTGGGCCGAGCTGGGCACTTCGTCGGCACCCACCCGATGGCGGGCCGGGAACGGTCCGGACCCGGCGCGGCCCGGGCTGACCTGTTCGAGGGCCGGCCCTGGGTTTTGGTCGAGGCCGGCTCCGAGGAGGCGTCGCGGGCCAGAGCCAGAGCTCTCGTGCAGCTCTGCGGTGGGGTGCCGGTGCGGATGGACGAGATCGCTCATGACGCCGCCGTGGCGCTGGTGTCGCACGTGCCGCACCTCGCCGCGACGTTGGTCGCGGCCCGCCTGGCCGAGGGCGAGGGCGCGGCGCTGGAGCTCACCGGCCAGGGGCTGCGGGACGTCACGCGGGTGGCCGCCTCGGACCCGGACCTCTGGGTCGACATCCTCGCGGCGAACGCGGAGCCGGTGGCCCGGGTCCTGACCGAGCTGCGGCAGGACGTCGACGGGGCGATCGCGGCGCTGCGGGAGGTCTCGGAAGATCCGGAGTGGGGGCGCACGTCGCTGCGCGAGCTGCTGGTCCGGGGCAACTCCGGGCGGGCCCGGCTGCCCGGCAAGCACGGTGCCGCTGCCACGGCGTACGTCGTGGTGCCTGTGGTCGTGGCCGACCGACCGGGGGAGCTGGCCAGGTTGCTGGTGGACGCCGGCCAGGCGGGGGTCAACGTCGAGGACGTGCGGATCGAGCACTCGCCGGGACAGCCCGTCGGACTGGTCGAGCTCTCGGTCTCGCCCGGTGTCGATGACCGGTTGACCCAGGCTCTGCTCGAGCTCGGATGGGTGGTTCACGGCTGACGGGCGGTAGCCTCGTGGAGTCCCCATCCCTGCTGCGTCCCCGAGGTTCCGCGTGCCCGCGTCCAGTTCCGACCACGCCACGCTCGTCGTGGCCGTCGACGGTCCGTCCGGGTCCGGGAAGTCCAGCGTCTCGCGCGGAGTGGCCCGGCGGCTGGGGCTGCGCTACCTCGACACCGGCTCGATGTACCGCGCGATGGCCTGGTGGATGACCGAGAACGGGATCGACCCGGCCGATGAGGACGCTGTGGCCGCGGTATGCGACCGGCCTGACATCGCGGTGGGGATCGACCCCGAGGCGCCGACCATCGCGGTAGACGGGCGCGACGTCTCGGGACCGATCCGCACCCGGGAGGTGACCGCAGTCGTCAGCCCGGTGAGTGCCGTGCGGGCGGTCCGCGATCGGCTGGTCGCGCTGCAGCGCGAGGTCATCGGCTCCGGAGGGATCGTCGTCGAGGGACGCGACATCGGAACCGTGGTGAGCCCGGACGCGGCCGTGAAGATCTACCTCACCGCGCGTGCCGAGGTGCGAGCGTTGCGGCGGGCGGCGGAGATCAGCGCCGACCCGGTCGCCGAGACGCATCGCACGCTGAGCGAGATGCGGCGTCGCGACGCCATCGACTCGAAGCGCGACGCCTCACCGCTGGTCAAGGCCGACGACGCCGTGGAGATCGACGCCACCGACCTCACCCTCGAGCAAGTCATCGACGCGGTTCTCGACGTCGTCCAGGCCCGGACCGCCGCGTCCCGATGACGGAGTTGTCCGAGCCGGTTGGCCAGGAAGCCACGGGACCGGTTCCGGTCGTAGCCGTGGTGGGCCGGCCCAACGTCGGCAAGTCGACGCTGGTCAACCGCATCCT
The DNA here is from genome assembly GCA_030841185.1 of Actinomycetota bacterium. Classification (GTDB taxonomy): domain Bacteria; phylum Actinomycetota; class Actinomycetes; order JACCUZ01; family JACCUZ01; genus JAVEDB01. The sequence continues at coordinate 95 of JAVEDB010000096.1, read as the reverse complement.
CGGGCGTCGGGAGGCCGTGGTCGAGGACGTTCCGGGTGTGACGCGCGACCGGGTGTCGTACGACGCGACCTGGAACGGGCGCCGTTTCACGGTGG
>JAVEDB010000020.1 GCA_030841185.1 Actinomycetota bacterium | reverse complement strand
GCGGGGGAGTCCATGTTCCATCGGGAGCGGGACGCCTCGAAGGCAGCGCTCGTCGCGCTGGTGGACATCCTCCGTGCCGCGGGCGGGGAGCGCCTTCTCGACGTCCAGTGGGTCACCCCTCACCTGGCGAGTCTCGGTGCCGTCGGGCTCGGTCGCGGCCGCTACCTCACCGCGTTGCGCACCGCCCTGGAGCTCGCGCCGCCGGACCTCCCGGTCCCTCGCCGCCGGGGCCCCCTGGAGTAGGGTTTCGGCGAAGCGAGACACGACCCCGCGGTGACGGTCAGGGACCACAATCGGCACGACATCGGGAAGGCAACGTTGGCTCCGAACGACACGGCTGGCCCCTCGCCTCGCGCCGCCTTCTCGCGTCGGCCGTGCGCGCTGCTGCTGCTCTGCGCAGCCATGCTGGTGGGGCTCACCGGGTGCTCGTCCGAGGACCTCCCGACCTTTGCGATGCCCGCCCGCGGCGTCACCGACCAGGCTCCCCGCATCCTGTCGCTGTGGCAGGGGGCGTGGATCGCCGCGCTGGCCGTCGGCGCGATCACCTGGACGCTGATCCTCTGGCCGACGATCTTCCACCGCCGTCGCCGCGGCGACACCGGGTTGCCCCCGCAGACGCGCTACAACGTCCCGATCGAGGTGCTCTACACCATCATCCCGATCGTCATGGTGTGTGTGTTCTTCTTCTTCACCGCTCGCGACGAGGACCGGATCCTGCAGACCTCGGCTACCCCCGACCACCAGATCACCGTCACCGGTGAGCAGTGGTCGTGGCAGTTCACCTACGCGAGCGACGGCGGCGACGCCGCGACCGTCACCGGTACGCCGGCGAAGCCGCCGACCCTGATGCTGCCCCAGGGCGAGAGCGTGAAGTTCACCTTGGTCTCCGACGACGTCATCCACTCGTTCTGGGTCCCGGCGTTCCTGTTCAAGCTCGACGTCATCCCGGGTCAGCACAACACCTTCCAGGTGACGCCAAAAAAGCTCGGCACCTACGCCGGGAAATGCGCCGAGCTCTGTGGTCAGGACCATTCCCGGATGCTGTTCAACGTGAAGGTCGTCTCTCCCGACCAATACTCCAGCTACATCGCAAGCCTGAAGGCGGGGAACGCTCCGTGACTCTGACCGCAGAGCCCCGCCAAGGGGCGACCGTTGCGCCCGAACTGCCCCACCGACAGAAGGGCAACGTCGTCGTCAGGTGGATGACGACCACCGACCACAAGGTGATCGGGCAGCTCTACCTGATGACGTCGTTCGTGTTCTTCCTCATCGGCGGCCTGATGGCCATGATCATGCGGGCCGAGCTCGCCCGCCCCAACAACCAGATCGTGAGCAACGACCGCTACAACCAGCTGTTCACCATGCACGGCACGATCATGCTGCTGCTGTTCGCGACGCCGCTCTTCGTCGGGTTCGCCAACGTCATCATGCCGCTGCAGATCGGTTCGCCGGACGTTGCGTTCCCGCGCCTGAACATGTTCAGCTACTGGCTGTTCCTGTTCGGTGGGCTCATCGTCATGACTGGGTTCCTGACGCCGGCGGGAGCCGCGTCCTTCGGCTGGTTCGCCTACGCGCCGCTGAACTCCGAGCTGTTCTCGCCGGGGGCGGGCAGCGACCTGTGGATCATGGGCTTGGCCCTGACCGGCTTCGGGACCATCCTCGGGGCGGTCAACTTCATCACCACGATCTTCTGCATGCGGGCGCCCGGCATGACGATGTTCCGGATGCCGATCTTCACCTGGAACATCCTGCTGACCAGCATCCTGGTGCTGATGGCCTTCCCCGTCCTGGCGGCGGCCCTGCTCGTGCTCGAGGCGGACCGGAAGTTCGGCGCCCACGTGTTCGACCCCACCAACGGGGGCCCGATCCTCTGGCAGCACCTGTTCTGGTTCTTCGGCCATCCGGAGGTCTACATCATCGCGTTGCCGTTCTTCGGCATCGTCTCGGAGATCCTCCCGGTCTTCAGCCGGAAGCCGATCTTCGGTTACAGCGGTCTGGTGTTCGCCACGATCTCGATCGCCGGCCTGTCCGTGACGGTGTGGGCGCACCACATGTTCCCGACCGGCGCGGTGCTGCTGCCCTTCTTCTCGTTCATGACGTTCTTGATCGCAGTGCCGACCGGGGTGAAGTTCTTCAACTGGATCGGCACGATGTGGCGAGGGTCCCTGACTTTCGAGACGCCGATGTTGTGGTCCATCGGCTTCCTGGTGACATTCCTGTTCGGCGGGCTGACCGGCATGATCCTGGCCTCCCCGCCACTGGACTGGCCGGTCAGCGACACCTACTTCGTGGTCGCCCACTTCCACTACGTGGTGTTCGGGACCGTGGTGTTCGCGATGAACGCCGGGTTCTACTTCTGGTGGCCCAAGATGACGGGCCGGATGCTCGACGAGCGGCTGGGCAAGATCCACTTCTGGACGCTGTTCGTCGGGTTCCACATGACGTTCCTGATCCAGCACTGGCTGGGTGTGGCGGGCATGCCGCGGCGCTACGCCGACTACCTGCCCAGTGACGGGTTCACGACGATGAACACCATCTCCACCATCGGCTCATTCCTGCTCGGGGCCTCCACGTTCCCCTGGCTGCTCAATGTCTGGAAGAGCATGCGGGGTCCGCGGGTGATCACCGACGACCCCTGGGGCTACGGGCGGTCACTGGAGTGGGCCACGTCCTGCCCGCCGCCGCGCCACAACTTCACCGTGCTGCCCCGGATCCGCTCGGAGAGCCCGGCGTTCGACCTGCACTACCCGCACGTGGCGCTCATGGACCGGTCTCACGGCGGCAAGAACGTTCTCGACGAGGCGTTCGGGGCGCCGGACCTCGAGGAACGCCGATGAAGGTCGAGGGTCTGCTGTTCGCGGCGGGATTCATCTTCTTCACCCTCTCCGCGGCCGTCTACTGGGTCTTCTCCGGGGAGCCCGCGGGGACGGCAGCCCTGGCGTTCACGGCAGCCCTGGCCCTGCTGGTCGCCATCTACCTGCTGTTCACCACTCACCGGATCGACGTCCGGCCGGAGGACCGCCTCGACGCCGAGATCTACGAGGGGGCCGGAGACCTCGGCTTCTTCAGCCCGCACAGCTGGTGGCCGCTGTCGGTGGCCGGCTTCGCGGCGGTGGCCTTCCTGGGCATCGTCTTCGGGTGGTGGCTGTTCATCATCGGCGCGATTGGCGGCGGTCTGTCGGTCATCGGCCTGGTGTTCGAGTACCACCGGGGCGACCCGGCCATCTAGCCGCGGAATTATGCCGCCGGCTGGGGCTCATCTTCGCTCGGGCGCGTGCCGATTCGTTACGAACGACCCGCACAGATGAAGTGGACGTGCGGGGAGCTGACGAGTCACACTGGAACGGCGTCGACCTCTGCGGCATGAGGGGACGGGCAGAGGAGGCATGGTGCAGGGGGACGCTGTCGGCTTGACGGCCGCACGCCCGGTCGGGGGCGCCAGACGCCCGCGACGCGGTCTGGGCGCTGCCGCCATGACCGCTTTCGGGCTCCTCCTGGTGGCCGGCTGCCAGTCACCCGCCACCACGGCCCAGGTCGCGGGCGCGGTCCAGAAGCAGCTCCCCCAAGCCAAGATCGCTGTTGAGCCCGCCCCGAGCGTCATGGGCGTCCGTCCGGATGCCACCGTCAAGGTGACGGCGACGCAGGGCAAGCTCACCAGTGTCGTCGTCACCGACAGTGCCGACGCCGCGCTTCCCGGCACCCTGTCCGCCGACGGCGCCGCGTGGACGGCTGGTGCCAAGCTCCGGCTGGACACGCACTACTGGGTCCGGGCCACCGCCGTAGACGCGCACGGGCTGAAGACCGACGAGGTCACGGTGTTCTCGACGATCAAGCCGAAGAGCCTCCTCACGACCAGCATCTCCCCGCTGAGCGGCCAGACCGTCGGGGTCGGCATGCCGATCGTCGTGCGCCTGAGCGACCCTGTCCAGAACCGAGCCGAGGTCGAGCGGGGGCTCACGGTCACGACGTCCCGGCCGATCGAAGGATCCTGGCGCTGGATCAGCGACGACGAGGTGCACTTCCGGCCCCGCGTCTATTGGCCCGCCTACACCACGGTGACACTGAAGGTGGCACTGGCGGGCATCGATGCCGGCAAGGGCGTCTGGGGCACCAAGGACCGGACCGTTCATTTCACCGTCGGAGCCTCGATGGTCAGCATCGTGGACGTGAACCGGCTCCACATGAGGGTCTACCGCAACGGCAAGCTGGCCCGAAACGTCCCGGTGACCACCGGCAAGGCGGGCTTCCTCACCCGCAACGGCATCAAGGTCGTGAGCGAGAAGCATGTGCTCAAGGTGATGGACGCCAGCACCATCGGGATCAGCAAGGGCAGCCCGGAGTACTACCGCCTGGAGGTCCCCTATGCGCTGCGCGTCAGCAACAGCGGTGAGTTCGTGCACGCGGCGCCCTGGTCGGTCGCCAGCCAGGGCGGTGTCAGGGTCAGCCACGGATGCGTCGGCATGAGCATGGCCAACGCGATCTGGCTCTTCCGTCAGACCCACATCGGGGACGTGGTCCAGGTGACCGGTTCGTCGCGCCGGCTCGAGCCCGGGAACGGCTGGACCGACTGGAACGTGCCGTGGTCGACCTGGCTCGAGGGCAGCGCGGTCTGAACCTCCGCAACCGGGGGTTCGAGGAGTCCCCTCCAGGGGTGACGGGGTAGGCAGCGGACGTGTCCGTCGCCATTGCTCTGTTCACCCGCGACCTCCGCCTGTCGGACAACCCCACTCTCACGGCCGCAACTCACGCGGACAATGTCGTCCCCTTGTTCGTCCTCGACGAGCAGATCCTCTCGGGCTCGTTCAACCGTCCTAACCGGGCCCACTTCCTGGCGGAGTCACTCGCCGACCTCGACGGGTCCCTGGGGTCCCGGGGCGCCGCCCTGGTGGTTCGGCGCGGGCGCGTCGAGGACGAAGTGGCCGCTGTCGCCCGCGAGGCCGGCGCCGACACGGTGCATGTCTCCGGAGATGTCTCCGGCTACGCCCGGGCCCGGCGCCGCCGCCTGACCGATCGGCTGGCAGGAGACGGTGTTCGCCTGGTCGTCCACGACGGCACGCTCTTCGTCGTACCGCCTGGTGCGGTGACCCCGCAGGATCGAGACCACATGGCGGTGTTCACGCCGTACTTCCGGAGGTGGTCGCAGCAGCCGCTCCGGGACCGCGCCGCCCTGCCGGAGTCCCTCGCGCTCCCGCCGTCCGTTCGTGTTGGGCGCGTCCCGCTCGGCGAGGAGATCTGCGCTGGCGCCACGTCACCGGACCGGCTCCACGGCGGTGAGACCGAAGGCCGCAGGCGGCTCGAGGCGTGGGTCCGGGAGGGCCTGGAGGGGTACGACGAGCGGCACGACGCGCTGGGGGAGGAGGGGACGTCGCGGCTGTCGGCATACCTGCACTTCGGGTGCCTCTCCCCGCTGGAGCTCGTCCGCCTCGCCGGCGCGCAGCCCGGTGTCAGAGCCCAGGAGTTCGTCCGCCAGGTGGCCTGGCGTGACTTCTACGCGCAGCTCCTGGCTGCCCGGCCGGACGCCGTGCGGGCCGACTTCCGACCTCGCGGTGATCGATGGCACCACGACCCGCAGGAGGTGGCGGCGTGGAAGGAGGGCCGCACCGGGTACCCGGTGGTGGACGCGGCGATGCGCCAGCTCATGCAGGAGGGCTGGATGCACAACCGGGCCCGGCTCATCGTCGGTCACTTCCTCTGCAAGACGTTGTACGTCGACTGGCGGGTGGGCGCGGCGCACTTCGCGGACCTGCTGATCGACGGCGACACCGCGAGCAACACCATGAACTGGCAGTGGGTGGCGGGAACCGGGACGGACTCCCGGTTCAACCGGACGTACAACATCGTGCTGCAGGCACGTCGCCACGATCCCGACGGCCGTTACGTGCGGCGCTACGTCCCCGAGCTCGCCGACGTCGACGCCGCCTACATCCACGAGCCGTGGCTGCTGCCCCAGGACCAGCGCGAGCGGCTCGGCTACCCGGAACCCATCGTGGAGCAGGCTCAGGCCCGGGACCGGCTGCGTCGGGGACGTGCCGGCACCGGCTGACCAGACTGCGCCGCCGCGTCGCGCTCGGCCGCCCGAACGATGTTGCGGGCCATCCCTCCGAAGACCACGCCGTGGAAGGGTGCCACGGACCACCAGTACAGGTGGCCGAGCAGGCCGCGCGGGTGGAAGAGGGCTCGCTGGACGTAGGTGGTGCCCGGTGACTCCTCGACCCCGAGCTCGAGCCAGGCGAGTCCGGGCACGCGCATCTCGGCGCGCAGCCGCAGCAGGGTGCCTTCCTGCCGCTCCTCCACCCGCCAGAAGTCGATCGTCTCGCCGACGTAGACCCGCTGCGCGTCACGGCGGCCGCGGCGCAGACCGACCCCGCCGACCAGCCGGTCGGCGATGCCGCGGACCCGCCACGCCAGCGGGAAGGAGTACCACCCGTGCTCCCCGCCGATGCCCTCGATGACTCGCCACAGGGACGCAGGTGCGGCGTTGACGGCGCGGGTGCGTCGGTCGACGTACAGGCTTCCACCGGCCCAGTCGGGATCGGTGGGCAGCGGGTCGCTGGGCGCGCCCGGCACGGAGGCCGATGACCACCGGGTGACGACGTCGGCTTCCTGGATGCGCGCCAGCGCGAGCTCGACCGCGCGCTCGAACCCGAGCAGCCCCTCAGGCGGGTCAGGCAGGTAGGCGGCGATGTCCTTGTTCCCGCAGACCACCTCGTTGCGGAGGGACTCGACGAGAGGCCGGGCGATCGAGCTCGGGACGGGTGTCACGAGCCCGACCCAGTGGCTCGAGAGCTTGGGGGTGAGCACGGGCACCGGGACGATGAGGCGCCGCGGCAGACCGGCGACGCGGGCGTAGCGCTGCATCATGTCCTGGTAGGTCAGGATGTCCGGGCCGCCGATGTCGAAGCTGCGGCTCACGTCCGCGGGCAGCCCGGCGCAGCCGGCGAGGTAGCGCAGGACGTCACGGATCGCGATCGGCTGGATGCGCGTCTTCAGCCACCGCGGCGTGATCATCGCCGGGAGCCGCTCGGTGAGGTAGCGCAACATCTCGAAGGAGGCGGATCCGGAGCCGATGATCATCGCCGCGCGGAGCACGGCGGTCGGTACGCCGGAGGCGAGCAGGATCTCGCCGACCTCGTGCCGTGACCGCAGGTGCGCGGACAACCGCTCGGTGGGGCTCTCCTTCGGCGAGAGACCGCCGAGGTAGATCAGCCGACGCACGCCGGCAGAGCGCGCAGCAGGGGCGAAGGCCGTCGCGGTGCCGCGGTCAGCCTCCTCGAACGCCCCGGTGCCCAGCGAGTGGATCAGGTAGTAGGCGACGTCGACGTCAGCGAGAGCCGGGACGAGGGTGGCCGCGTCCGCCGCATCAGCCCGAACGACCTCCACCTGGCCGATCCACGGGTGGTCGCGCAGCCGCTCGGGATGGCGGGCCATCACCCGGACCCGGTAGCCGGCGTCGAGCAGGACCGGTACGAGGCGGCCGCCGATGTAGCCGGTGGCACCCGTGACGAGGCAGCGAGGTGAGGTCGTCACCCGGCCGGCCGGCGCGGGTTAGTGATGTCCGCTGCTCTCCAGCTCGCGAAGATCCTCGGGCGTGGCCGGCGGCACGTTGTCCTCGAAGTAGAACCGGGACAGGCGGGCGCGCACCTTCGACACAAGGACGCGACGACGCGGGATGCCGTTCTCGTCGGTCGCGGGCTCGAGCTCCACCGGCCGCAGGTCCTCGTGCCGGGTGAGCATCCACCGCTCCATCGGGGTGATGGGTTCGTGCCGCTCGATCATCTCGCCGCTCGGCAGCCGCTGGATGATCCCGGTCTCCCGGCCGTGCAGGACCAGGTCGCGGTCGCGGCGCTGGAGGCCGAGGCAGATGCGCTTGGTGACCACGTAGGCGATCGGCGGGAGCACGATGATGAGCAGCTGGGCGATGCGGGTGATCGCGTTGATCGACAGGCTGAACGTGGCCGCGAGGATGTCGTTGGCCCCGTTGGCGAGCAGGATCAGGAAGAACGTGATCGACATGACGCCGAGTCCGGTGCGGGTCGGCACGTTGCGGGGCCGGTCGAGGACATGGTGCTCCCGTCGGTCTCCGGTCACCCACTGCTCGATGAACGGGTAGGCGCCGAGCGCCGTGAACATGAAACCGGGGACGACCAGTGCCGGGATGAGCACGTTCCACGGGATGGTGAACCCGAGCAGGTGCGTCTCCAGGTTCGGGCTCATGCGGAGGGAGCCCTCGAGGAAGCCCATGTACCAGTCCGGCTGGGAGCCCGCGGAGATCTGCGACGGGTCGTAGGGGCCGAACAACCAGACCGGGTTGATCTGGGCGAACGCCGAGAGCAGCGCGGTCACGCCGAACACGATGAAGAAGAAGCCGCCGGCCTTCGCCGTGTAGACGGGGAAGAACGGGAAGCCGACCGCGTTCTTCTCGGTGCGCCCGGGAAGGGGGTACTGCGTGTGCTTCTGGTACCACACCATCATCAGGTGGGCGGTGATCAGCGCGAGGAAGATGCCCGGGATCAGCAGAACGTGCACCGTGTAGAGCCGCGGGATGATGTCCTCGCCCGGGAACTCGCCGCCGAAGAGGAAGAACGACAGGTAGGTGCCGACAACCGGCAGAGAGAGCAGCACTCCCTCGGTGATGCGCAGCCCCGTCCCGGACAGCAGGTCGTCGGGGAGCGAGTAACCCGCCAGCCCCTCGATGAAGCTGAGGGTCAGCATGATCGTGCCGATGATCCAGTTCAGCTCACGTGGCTTGCGGAAGGCTCCGGTGAAGAACACCCGTGACAGGTGGACGACCATCGCGGACACGAAGATGAGCGCCGCCCAGTGGTGGATCTGACGGATGACCAGCCCGCCCCGGATGTCGAAGGAGATCCGCAGCGTCGACGCGTAGGCCTCCGACATCGCCCTGCCGTGCAGCGGCGCGTAGGACCCGTCGTAGACCACCGGGAGCTGGCTTGGCTTGAACCACAGGGTCAGGAAGGTGCCGGTCAGCAGCAGGATGATGAAGCTGTAGAGGGCGATCTCGCCCAGCATGAAGGACCAGTGGTCGGGGAAGACCTTGCGGGCGCTGCGCTTGACGAAGTCGGCCGAGCCCAGTCGTTCGTCCACCCAGTCGGCGAGCCCCGCCGCGGCCTTCTCGGGTTGTGCAGCCACTATCGCTTCCCTCGCTCCCAGAAGCTCGGACCGACCGGTTCGTGGAACCCGGACTTCGCTATCAAGTATCCCTCCGAGTCCACAGCGAGCGGCAGCTGAGGCAGCGGCCGCGCCGCGGGACCGAAGACCACCGCGCACTGGTTGGCGACGTCGAAGGTGGACTGGTGGCAGGGACACAACAGGTGGTGGGTCTGCTGCTCGTAGAGGCCGACCGGGCAGCCCACGTGGGTGCAGATCTGCGAGTAGGCGACGATGCCGTTGTAGGACCAGCCCCGACGCGACTTGCGCTCCCGGAGCTCGTCGGGCGCGAGCCGGATGACGATCACGGCGGCCTTGGCCCGCTCCTCGAGCGGGTGCGCCATGTCGTTGATGCCCTCCGGCAGGACGTGCACGACCCCGCCGATCGGGACCTCGGAGGCCTT
>JAVEDB010000242.1 GCA_030841185.1 Actinomycetota bacterium | reverse complement strand
TCAAGGAGGAGCGCGCAACGAGCGGCCAGGTCCACGTGGCCGGCAAGGACCTCGCGCGGCTCTCCCAGTGGAAGGTGCCCGCGCTCCGCCGCCAGATGGGCACCGTCTTCCAGGACTTCCGGCTGCTCCCCAACAAGACGGTCCAGGAGAACGTCGCCTTCGCCCTCGAGGTCATCGGCCGGCCGCGCCACCACATCGCCAAGGTCGTCCCCGAGGTCCTGGACCTGGTGGGGCTCAAGGGCAAAGAGAACCGCCGGCCGGACGAGCTCTCCGGCGGGGAGCAGCAGCGCGTCGCGATCGCTCGGGCCTTCGTCAACCGACCCATGATCCTCATCGCTGACGAGCCCACCGGCAACCTGGACCCCACAACGAGCGTGGGCATCATGAAGCTGCTCGACCGGATCAACCGCACGGGGACCACGGTCGTCATGGCCACCCATGACGACGACATCGTCGACCAGATGCGCAAGCGGGTGATCGAGCTCGAAGCGGGAAAGGTCGTGCGCGACCAGTCCCGCGGCGTCTACGGCTACTCGCACTGACCTTTACGCCCCTGACCGCGGCATACCGACACCTAGGACGACATGCGCGCCTCGTTCATCCTCTCCGAGATCGGCATCGGCCTTCGACGCAACCTCACGATGACCATCGCGGTCATCGTCACGACCGCCGTCTCGTTGGCCTTCTTCGGCTTCGGTCTGCTCTTCAACCGGCAGGTCGACACGATGAAGGGCTTTTGGTACGACAAGGTCGAGGTGTCGGTCTTCCTCTGCGGCCAGGACAGCTCCGCCCCGAGCTGCGCCGCCGGTGAGGTCTCCCAGGCCCAGCGCGACCAGATCGAGAGCGAGCTGCGCGCGATGCCGGAGGTCAAGAATGTCTTCTACGAGTCGAAGCAGCAGGCCTTCACCCGGTTCAAGCAGCAGTTCAAGGACTCGGCGATCTCCGACAACATCACGGCGGACCAGATGCCGGAGTCGTTCCGGGTGAAGCTCAAGGACCCGCAGCAGTTCCCCATCGTCGCAACCGCTTTCGCAGGACGTGACGGGATCGAACAGGTGCAGGACCAGAAGGCCCTGCTCGAGAAGTTCTTCCGGGTCCTGAACGCGCTCAAGCTGGGGGCCTGGGGCCTGGCCGGCGTGATGATCGTCGTCGCCGTCCTGCTCATCTCGAACACCATCCGGGTCGCCGCGTTCAGCCGGCGCCGCGAGACAGGCATCATGAAACTCGTCGGCGCCTCGAGCTTCTCCATCCAGCTGCCGTTCCTCCTCGAGGGCGCCATCGCGGGGCTGATCGGTGCGTCGCTCGCCACCGGCGCTCTCGCCACCTTCCAGTGGCTGGTGGTGGAGAACCAGGCGAGACCGAACTTCCCGTTCACCGACTTCGTCAGCTGGGGCGACATGTGGCGGACGGTGCCCGCGATGGTTCTCCTCGGGGTGGCGTTGGCCGCACTGGCCAGCTTCTTCACGCTGCGCAAGTACCTCCGCGTCTAACCAGCCGCCGCTCGCGTCCACCTGCCCCGTGCTACCGGCGCTGTCTTGCGCGCAAAAGGTCTGTAAATGCAGGACGGGACGCGGTGTCGGATCGGAGCGAAGCTGTTCGTAGCAGGGGTGAGAGGCAGCCCACGAGGGGCGCCCCGAACCACAGGAGGATGATCCGAGATGCAGTACCTGGTTTCTGTGATCGATGACAAGACCAACTCCGGAACCGCGGACGAGCAGGCCGCCATCGACATCTTCAACGACCGGCTCCAGGCCGAGGGCCACTGGGTCTTCGCGGGCGGCCTCAACTCGCCCAGCACGGCCACCGTCATCGACAACCGGGGCGGGGAGGCGATGATCACCGACGGGCCCTTCGTGGAGACCAAAGAGCACGTCGCCGGCTTCTGGATCATCGATGCCCCCGACCTGGACGTCGCGCTCAAGCTCGCCACCGAGGGGTCGAAGGCCTGCAATCGGAGGCTCGAGGTGCGGCCGTTCCTGTGAGCGTGGTCGACGTCCGGGACGCGATCACCCGGGTCCACCACGAGGAGTGGGCGCGGGTGGTCGCCGCCCTGACTCGGCGGTTCGGTGACCTCGACATCGCCGAGGAGGCGGCGGCCGAGGCGTTCGCGACCGCCGTCGAGCGGTGGCCGGCCGACGGTGTGCCCCCCAACCCCGGTGCCTGGCTGACCACCACCGCCAACCGCAAGGCCATCGACCGGATCCGCCGCGAGAACAAGCGCGACGACAAGCAGAGGGAGGCTCAGATGGGGTACGACGACGTCCCGCCCGAGCCTCTCGGCGCCATCGACGACGAGCGGCTCCGACTGGTCTTCACCTGCTGTCACCCGGCGCTCGCAATGGAGTCCCGCGTGGCGCTGACGCTGCGGATGGTCGGCGGTCTGACCGTGCCCGAGATCGCCCGGGCCTTCCTGGTGCAGGAGCCCGCCATGGGGCAGCGCATCACCCGCGCCAAGGCCAAGATCAAGGCGGCGCGCATCCCCTATCGCGTGCCGTCCGCCGAGGATCTCCCGGCCCGCGTCGCCGCCGTCCTCACCGTCCTCTTTCTCGTGTTCAACGAGGGCTATCTGGCGACCGGCCCCGACCCGGGCCCCGTACGTCACGACCTGACCGCCGAGGCGATCCGGCTCACTCGCCTGATCCGGGCGCTCATGCCGGAGGACGGTGAGGTGGCCGGGCTGCTGGCGCTGATGCTGCTCACCGAGGCCCGCCGCACCGCCCGGGTTTCGCCGAGCGGCGAACTGAT
>JAVEDB010000246.1 GCA_030841185.1 Actinomycetota bacterium | reverse complement strand
CCGGCATCTGGGCCACCATGGCCGCCGCACAAGCCCGGGCCTACTTCGAGGGCATCACCGCACTCGCCGAGAAGGCCACCGCCCCCGGCGACGTGCGGACTCTCGCGCAGCGCCGCGCCGACGTGCTCGCCGACCTGGGCGCCCAGCTGCTCGAGCGCCCGGACCTGCCGCGCCGGCACGGGCGGCGCCCGCACCTACAGGTCACCGTCGCCGCCACCACCCTGGCCGGACTCGACGAGGCGCCCGGGGAGCTGGCCGGCTACGGCCCGATCAGCGCCGCGGTCGCCCGCGAACTCGCTACCGACGCGACCTGGCGGCGGCTGCTCACCGACCCGGTCAGCGGCACCCTGCTCGACTACGGCACCACCGTGTACGCCCCGCCCCAGGCGCTGGCCGACAAGCTGATCGCCAAACACCAACACTGCCGCGGGCTGGGCTGCCGGATACCCGCCCAGCGCTGCGAGCTCGACCACGACATCGAGTTCCCCACCGGTCCCACCTCCGAACCCAACCTGGGCCCGGTCTGCAAACACGAACACCGCCGCAAACACCAAGCCGGCTGGGCCTGCGCCCAAGAAGCCGACGGCACCTACATCTGGATCAGCCCCACCGGCCACGTCTACTACGACCCCCTCGACCCCATCCTCGACCACGACCCGCCACCACCGATTGATCCGGCCGACGACCCACCACCGTTCTGACAGTGCGGGGACGGTCAGAAGGGCAGCAGCGGGTCGATCGCGACGGCCACGAACAGCAGCGTCAGGTAGGTGATCGACCAGTGGAACAGCCGCATCGGCGCGAGCGCGACCATCGAGGCGGCGCCGCCGTCGGAGGTGCGGCTCGCACGGCGGAGCAACGCATGCGCCTCGCGGAGGAAGGCAGCGCCGAGCAGAACGGCGACGACGGCATAGACCGGCGTCGTATCAGCGACCGGCCAGAGCAACAGCGAGGTGGCGACCATCACCCAGCTGTACGCGACCACTCGGCGGGCCACCTCGCCCGGCTCGGCGACGACCGGGAGCATCGGGACGCCGGCGGCGGCGTAGTCGTCCCGGAAGCGCAGGGAGAGCGGCCAGTAGTGCGGCGGCGTCCAGAAGAAGATCACCCCGAACAGCACCACCGCCGCCCAGGACAGCCCGCCGGTGACGGCGGCCCATCCGATCAGCACGGGCATGCAGCCGGCGGCACCGCCCCAGACGATGTTCTGCGGGGTCCGGCGCTTGAGCCCGATCGTGTACACGCAGACGTAGAAGAGGATCGCCGCAACCGCGAGGACGGCCGACAGGACGTTGACCGCGGCCGCCAGCCACGCCACCGAAGCCAGCCCCAGCAGCGTTCCCCACACCAGCGCCTCGCCAGGCCGCACCACCCCGGTCGCCAGGGGTCGGCGCTCGGTGCGGTGCATGACCATGTCGATGTCGCGGTCGAGGTAGCAGTTGAGGGTGTTCGCGCTCCCCGCGGCGAGGCTTCCGCCAACCAGGGTGGCGAGCACCAGACCCAGCGGGGGTACGCCGCCCTCGGCCAGGAACATCGTCGGCACCGTCGTCACGAGCAGCAGTTCGATGATGCGCGGCTTGGTGAGTGCGACCAGTCCGGACATCAGCTGCCGAGGCGTCCGCCGCGGCGCCGGAACAACGCCGAGGGCGCCCACGGGGCGGGACTCGACGGCGGTCACAGGACACCTCTGGGAAGGGGGCGAAGGGGGATCATCGGCGCGCGTTCCGAACTCTAGCCGCCCCATGTGCAGCGACTCCGTCCCTGGGTAGGCTCGCCGCGTCGGCGTGATCAACCCCCTGACCTGCATGGACGTGGAACGACCCCGAAGGAGCCAGCCAGGTGAGCACCAAGGCGCAGAAGCTCGAGTGGACCGACTTGGACCAGCGTGCCGTCGACACCGTGCGGGTGCTTGCCATGGACGCGGTCCAGAAGGTCGGTAACGGCCACCCCGGGACGGCGATGAGCCTGGCGCCCGCGGCGTACCTGCTCTTCCAGCGCTTCCTCCGGCACGACCCGACCGACCCGGCCTGGACCGGCCGCGACCGCTTCGTCCTGTCCTGCGGCCACTCCAGCCTGACCCTCTACATCCAGCTCTACCTCTCCGGCTACGGGCTGCAGATCGAGGACCTCCAGTCCCTGCGCACCTGGGGTTCGTTGACGCCGGGACACCCCGAACACGGTCACACCGTGGGCGTCGAGACGACCACGGGGCCGCTCGGACAGGGCGTCGGCAACGCGGTCGGCATGGCGATGGCAGCGCGTCGCGAGCGCGGCCTGCTCGACCCTGATGCGCCGCAAGGGGAGAGCCCGTTCGACCACACCATCTGGTGCTTCGCCTCCGACGGCGACATGGAAGAAGGCATCAGCAGCGAGGCATCCTCGCTGGCCGCCACGCAACGGCTTGGCAACCTGGTCCTGCTCTACGACGACAACCACATCTCGATCGAGGACGACACCAGCATCGCCCTCTCCGAGGACACCGTCGCCCGATACGAGGCCTACGGCTGGCACGCCCAGCGGGTCGACTGGCTCGAGGGCAGCGGCTCGTACGACGAGAACGTGCAGGCACTCGGCAAAGCCTTCGATGCTGCTCTCCGTGAGACGGAGCGACCGAGCTTCATCGCGTTGCGGACCATCATCGGCTGGCCGGCACCGAACCTGCAGAACACCGGCAAGGCGCACGGCAGCGCCCTCGGCGACGACGAGGTCGCGGCGACCAAGAAGATCCTCGGCTTCGACCCGGGAAAGACCTTCGACGTCGACCCCGAGGTGCTCGCCCACGCCCGGAAGGTCATCGAGCGCGGCCGCGAGCTGCACGCAACCTGGAACGAGACGTTCACGAGATGGGCGGACGGCAACCCCGACGGCAAGGCGCTCCTCGAGCGAATGCAGGACCGGCGGCTCCCCGACAGCTGGACGAACGCCCTGCCCGAGTTCCCCGCCGACGAGAAAGGGATGGCGACCCGCAAGGCCTCCGGTGAGGTGCTCTCCGCCATCGCGCCTGTCCTCCCCGAGCTCTGGGGGGGCTCGGCCGACCTCGCCGAGTCCAACAACACGACGCCCAAGGGCGAGCCGTCCTTCCTCCCGGAGGACAGGCAGTCCAAGGAGTTCCCCGGCGGTCCCTACGGACGGGTGCTGCACTTCGGGATCCGTGAGCACGCGATGGGTTCCATCCTCAACGGCATCGCGCTGCACGGCGGGACGCGTCCCTACGGCGGCACCTTCCTCGTCTTCAGCGACTACATGCGCCCCGCGGTCCGGCTCGCCGCGCTGATGAAGCTGCCGGTCACCTACGTGTGGACCCACGACTCCATCGGCCTGGGCGAGGACGGACCGACACACCAGCCGGTCGAGCACCTCGCGGCGCTGCGGGCGATACCGGGCCTCGACGTGGTGCGCCCCGCGGACGCCAACGAGACCGCTATCGCGTGGCGGACCGTCCTGGAGCACACCGACCGCCCGGCCGGCCTCTGCCTGACCAGGCAGAACGTCCCGACGTGGGACCGGTCCACCTTCGAGTCCGCCGAGGGCACCAAGTTCGGCGGCTACATCCTCGCCGACGCCTCCGACGGCCAGCCGCAGGTCGTCATCGTCGCCACCGGCTCCGAGGTCCAGCTCGCCGTCGCCGCGCGGGAGACCCTCGAGGCCGAGGGGACGCCGACACGCGTCGTGTCGATGCCCTGCGTCGAGTGGTTCCGCGAGCAGGACGAGGCCTACCAACAGCGAGTGCTCCCGAGCGGGGTGAAGGCGCGCGTCAGCGTCGAGGCCGCGGTCAGCCAGGGCTGGCGGGAGATCGTCGGTGACGCCGGCGAGATCGTCGCGCTCGACCACTTCGGCGCCAGCGCCGCCCAACCGGTGCTCTACGAGCAGTTCGGCTTCACCCCGGACCGTGTCGTCGCCGCCGCGCACGCCTCTCTCGAGCGGATCGGTGTCATCACTGGCAGCAAGACGGGCAACTGACTCCCTAGGTACCTCCCCTCCCCCACGGAATGAGCACGCCATGACCGAAGCGCTCCGCCAGCTGACAGAAGCAGGTGTCGCCATCTGGCTCGACGACCTGAGCCGTGCGCGGCTCACGTCCAAGGGATTGCAGGACCTGGTCCGTGACAAGCACGTCGTCGGCGTGACAACCAACCCGACGATTTTCCAGAAGGCGATCAGCGAGAGCGAGCTCTACGACCGCCAGGTGCGTGACCTTGCCATCCGCGGCGTCGACGTCGAGGAAGCGGTCCGCATGAT
The DNA here is from genome assembly GCA_030841185.1 of Actinomycetota bacterium. Lineage (GTDB taxonomy): Bacteria > Actinomycetota > Actinomycetes > JACCUZ01 > JACCUZ01 > JAVEDB01. The sequence continues at coordinate 7,757 of JAVEDB010000246.1, read as the reverse complement.
CACGACGTACGACGTGCGGTGGGGCTGCGACGTGCTCCGACCTGTCTACGACGCCAGCGACAGCGTCGACGGCCGGGTGTCGATCGAGGTCGACCCGCGGATGGCCCATGACGCGGCCAAGACGATCGCCGAGGCGCGCCAGCTGTGGTGGCTCGTCGACCGCCCGAACCTGTTCATCAAGATCCCGGCCACCGAGGCGAGCCTGCCGGCGATCTCGCAGGCCCTCTCGGAAGGCATCAGCGTCAACGTGACACTGATCTTCTCGCTGCAGCGCTACCAGGCCGTCATGGACGCCTGGCTCGACGGACTGGAGCGAGCCCGGGCCGCCGGCCACGACCTCAGCAACCTCGGGTCGGTCGCGTCGTTCTTCGTCAGCCGGGTCGACACCGAGATCGACAAGCGGCTGGACAAGATCGGCACCCCGGAAGCCAAGGCACTCAAGGGCAAGGCGGCCATCGCCAACGCACGGCTCGCGTTCGAGGCCTACGAGAAGGTCATCGCAACTGACCGCTGGAAGGCGCTCGAACAGGCCGGCGCACGACCCCAGCGACCCCTGTGGGCCTCGACCGGCGTCAAGGACCCCGCCTACGACGACACGCGGTACGTCATCGAGCTCACCACCCGCGGCGTCGTCAACACGATGCCCGAGGCGACCCTCGACGCCGTCGCCGACCACGGCGTCGTGCGCGGCGACACGGTCCGCGGCGAGTACGCCTCGGCCCACGCCGTTCTCCAGGAGCTCGCCGACGTCGGCATCGACTACGACGACGTGGTCGAGCTGCTCGAGGTCGAGGCCGTGGACAAGTTCGAGACCTCCTGGAAGGAGCTGCTCGAGTCGGTCGCCGGCGAGCTGAAGAGGCTTGCCAAGGAGGCCGGCCAGTGACCACCGACGCGCTGGGCACTGGGCCCGTTGACGTCCGGACCCACGTGCCGGTTGACCTGTCCCCGCTCGCCGGAACGGCCGGCCGGCTGGTGGCCAAGGACGCTGACCTGTGGGGGGCGGACGCGGCTGGGGAGGCCCGCATCCGACTCGGGTGGCTCGACCTGCCCGACTCCTCCCAGGAGCTCCTGCCGCGGCTCGCCGCACTGCGCGAGTCGCTGAACGCCGCCGGCGTCGACCACGTGGTGCTGGCCGGCATGGGCGGATCGTCGCTCGCCCCCGAGGTGATCACCCGCACCGCCGGGGTCGACCTGACCGTGCTGGACACGACCGACCCGCACCAGATCAGGACGGCCCTCGCCGACCGGCTGGAGCGCACCGTGCTGGTCGTCTCGTCCAAGAGCGGTTCCACGGTCGAGACCGACAGCCACCGCCGGGCGTTCGAGCAGGCCTTCACCGACCTCGGTCTCTCCGGTGCTGACCTCGCGAGGCGCATCGTCGTCGTCACCGATCCCGGGTCAGCCCTGGAAGCATCCGCGACTGAGGCCGGCTACCAGGTCGTGCTCGCCGACCCGAACGTGGGCGGTCGCTACAGCGCCCTGTCGGCGTTCGGACTCGTCCCCAGCGTTCTCGCCGGCGTGGAGGTCGGCGGCCTGCTGGAGTCGGCCCGGGACCTGTTGAAGAGCCTCGGAGCCGACAGCGACAACCCCGGCCTCACGCTGGGTGCCGCAATCGGGCAGGCGGCTGTCGCCGGACAGGACAAGCTCGTCATCGCGGACACCGGCTCGGGGATCGTCGGGTTCGGCGACTGGGCCGAGCAGCTCATCGCCGAGTCGACCGGCAAGCAGCAGAAGGGCGTGCTGCCCGTCGTCGTCGAGGGCGCCGATGCCCCCGGTTTCGCCGACGCCGGTCCTGACGCGCACCGCGTCGTGATCGGGCCGGCACCTGATGACTTCGACGGGACGGCGGTGACGGGTCCGCTCGGTGCGCAGTTCCTGCTGTGGGAGTACGCAACGGCGGTTGCGGGCGCCGTGATCGGCATCGACCCGTTCAACCAGCCGAACGTCGCGGAGTCCAAGGACAACACCAAGAAGCTGCTGGACCAGGCCGGCGACGGCCCGCTGCCCGAGGGGACGCCGGTGCTCACCGACGGGGCGGTCGCCGTCTACGGCGACGAGAAGCTGCTCGCGGGCGCGAAGGACATCGCCGGCGTGCTGCGTGACCTGCTGGCGGCGGTCCCCGACCGCGGCTACCTCGCGGTGATGGCCTACCTGGACCGGTTCGGCGACGCCGCCGCGGCCGACCTGCGCCCCGCGCTGGCGGCGCACCTCGGCGGCCGGCAGGTGACCTTCGGCTGGGGGCCCCGGTTCCTGCACTCGACAGGGCAGTTCCACAAGGGCGGCCCGCAGACCGCCGCCTTCCTGCAGATCACCGGTGCCGTCACCGAGGATCTCCAGGTCCCGGGGCGGCCCTACACGTTCGGACGCCTCCAGCTCGCCCAGGCGCTCGGGGACCTCGGGGCTCTCGCCGGCCGGGAGCGCCCCGCCGTACGCGTGCACCTGCTGGACCGGGCCGAGGGTCTGCGCCAGCTGCTCGCCGCCTGCGCGGAGCTGGCGTGAGCCAACCCCAGGAAGGTCTGCGTGGCAACCCGCTGCGCGATGTCCGCGACCGGCGGCTGCCGCGCGTTCCCGACCCGTGCGCGCTGGTGGTGTTCGGCGTCACCGGTGACCTCGCGCGCAAGAAGCTGATTCCCGCCGTCTACGACCTGGGCAACCGCGGTCTGCTCCCGCCGGGGTTCGCCCTGCTCGGTTTCGCCCGCCGCGACTGGGGTCACGGGGAGTTCGAGAGCCTGGCCCGCGAGGCCGCGGAGAAGGGCTCGCGGACCGGGTTCCGTGACGACGTCTGGCAGCGGATCGCCGACAGCATCAAGTTCGTTCCCGGCTCGTTCGACGACGACGCCGCGTTCGACAACCTCAGCCAGACACTGATCGACCTGGAGGCTACGCACGGCATCCGCGGGAATGCCGCGTTCTACCTCTCCATCCCACCCGCGATGTTCCCCACCGTGCTCAAGCAGATGCAGCGCACCGGCATGGCGGACAACGCGGAGCGCGGCGGGTGGCGCCGGGTGGTCGTCGAGAAGCCGTTCGGCTACGACTTGAAGAGCAGCCGAGAGCTCAACGAGCTCGTCGACAACGTGTTCACGCCACAGGACGTGTTCCGAATCGACCACTACCTCGGCAAGGAGACCGTGCAGAACCTCCTGGCGCTGCGGTTCGCGAACACGCTGTACGAGCCGCTGTGGAACGGCAACTACGTCGACTCCGTCCAGATCACCATGGCGGAGGACGTGGGGATCGGATCCCGGGCGGCCTTCTACGACAAGGCCGGAGCGGCCCGCGACGTCTTGCAGAACCACGTCCTCCAACTGGTCGCACTGACGGCCATGGAGGAGCCCGTCTCCTTCGACGCCGAGTCCATCCGCACCGAGAAGACGAAGGTTCTCGGGGCGATCTCGGTGCCGAAGGACCTCGAGCACTACGCGATCCGGGGCCAGTACGACCAGGGCTGGCTCGGCGGCGTGCGCGTCCCGTCCTACCTGGACGAGAAGGACGTGCCCGCGGGCTCCACCACGGAGACCTACGCCGCCGTGCGGCTGGGTGTCGAGACAAGGCGATGGGCCGGTGTCCCGTTCTACCTGCGCACCGGCAAGCGGCTCCCCCGGCGCGTCACCGAGATCGCCGTCATCTTCAAGAAGGCCCCACACCTGCCGTTCTCGCAGACCGACACCGAGGAGCTCGGCCACAACCAGCTCGTCGTACGCGTGCAGCCCGATGAAGGCATCACGATGCGCTTCGGGTCCAAGGTGCCCGGATCGTCGATGGAGGTCCGGGACGTCTCGATGGACTTCCTGTACGGCGAGTCGTTCACCGAGTCCTCGCCGGAGGCCTACGAGCGGCTGCTGCTCGACGTACTCCTCGGGGACGCCACGCTGTTCCCCCGCAACGAGGAGGTCGAGCACTCCTGGCGGGTGATCGACCCGCTCGAGGAGTTCTGGGCCGGTCGCAAGCCGCACCTGTACCGCTCCGGCGAGTGGGGGCCCGCCGCCGCCGCCGAGATGCTCGCTCGCGACGGCCGGGTATGGAGGCGCCCATGACGACGACGCTGTGGGACACCAACGGCACCGACATCGTCAAGGCGCTCTCGCTGGAGCGACGGGCGGCCGGCGCCATTGCATCCGGCCTCGCGTTGACGCTCGTGGTGGTCGTCGACGAGAGGCACGTCGAGAAGGCCCAGTCGGCCGCGACGACTGCGGCGGCGGCACACCCGTGCAGGCTGCTGGTGGTCGTGCGGCGCAGCCTCACTGCCAACGACCGGCTCGACGCGGAGGTGCAGGTCGGCGGCCACCTCGGGGCCAACGAGGCTGTGGTCATGCGGATGTACGGACGCCTCACGCTGCACGCCGAGTCGGTCGTCCTGCCGCTGCTTGCCCCGGACGCCCCCGTGGTCACGTGGTGGTACGGCCCGGCACCGGAACGCCTGGCGTACGACGCCCTCGCCGTGCTCGCGTCGCGGCGGGTCACCGACTGCGCAGCCGTCGACGACCCCCGCGCCGAGCTCCGCCGGCGGGCGAAGGACTACGCGCCCGGCGACACCGACCTGGCCTGGACCCGTGCGACGTCATGGCGGTCCCTGCTGGCGTCGGCGTTCGACGACAACGAGGCGCGCGCGACCTCGGCCCAGGTGTCGGCCGAAGCGGGCAGCGCGAGCGCGTCGCTCGTCGCCGGCTGGCTCACCGCTCGGCTCGGTGTGCGGTCCCGCGTCGTGACGTCGGACGGGCCGGGCATCACCGCCGTCGACGTGCGCTTCGACGACTCGTCGCGGATCCGCATCGACCGTCCTGACGGCCACACCGCGACCCTGTCCCGCACCGGGCGACCGGATCGGCCGCTGCCGCTGAAGCGTCGCGATCTCGGCGACCTGATCGCCGAGGAGCTGCGACGGCTAGACGCCGACCAGCCCTACGCGGAAGCGCTCGCCGCCGTCACGGGCGGCAAGAACCTGAACGAGCGGTCGGCCAAGCGCACCCACATCTGGCGGGAGCCACCCGGCACCGAGGCCGGCAGCACGAAGACCGCGACGGGAGCGGCAAAGACGACCAGGGCGACCACCAAGAAGGCCACCAAGAAACCCGCCAAGAAAGCCGCCAGCGCGAAGGCCTCGAGGTGAGTTCGCCGACGGTGATGGTGCACCGCGACGCCGATGAGCTCGCGGCTGCCGTCGCGGCCCGGCTGATCACCCGCCTCGTCGACGTCCAGGCGTCGGGGTCGGTGCCCTCGCTGGTGCTCACTGGCGGCGGCATCGCGCAGGGCATCTACACCGCCGTCTGCACGTCGCCGGCCAGAGGCGCCGTCGACTGGCGCCGGTTGGACGTCTGGTGGGGCGACGAGCGGTTCCTCCCCGCCGGGGATCCGGAGCGCAACGAGACCCAGGCCCGCCAGGCGCTGCTCGACGCCGTCCCGGTCGACGACGCCCGGGTCCATCCCATGGCGCCCTCGGATGGTCCGGACGGCGATGACCCGGAGGCAGCAGCCGAGCGCTATGCCGCGGAGCTGGCCAGGGCGGCGCGACCGGAGGACCACGGCCCGGTGCCCGCCTTCGACGTCTGCCTGCTGGGCGTCGGTCCCGACGGGCACATCGCGTCCTTGTTCCCGGGCAAGCCCGCGGTCTATGACGAGCGTCCGGTCGTCGCCGTTCGCGGCTCACCGAAGCCGCCGCCTACCCGCCTCACCATGACCATCCCGACGCTGCAGGCGTCCCGCGAGGTGTGGGTCGTGGTCGCCGGCGAGGACAAGGCGAAGGCGGTGATGATGGCCCTGTCCGGGGCCGGCCCGAACCAGGTTCCCGCCGCCGCCGCGCGGGGGACGCAGCGGACACTGTGGCTGCTCGACCGGCAGGCGGCGGCGCAGCTGCCGGCGTCGCTGGGCCGCCTCGCCTCGCCCTGACGGCACCGACGTGGGGACCCCTCGGGTGCATGCGCGCAGGCTGGCCGCGCAGCTGCTGACCGGTACGCCGGCTGCTACCGCCGTCGATGTCGCCCATCGGCTGCTCGCCGTGCAGGGCCAGGACCCCCGAGGGGCCCGCCTGGCGGTGCGCGCGCGGTCGAGCGGGCTGCACTCGTCGGCCATCGACGGGGCCCTCACCGAGGACCGGTCCCTGCTCATCACCTGGCTGAACCGGGGGACGCTGCACCTGGTGCGCACCGAGGACTACTGGTGGCTGCACCCGCTGACAACTCCGCAGCTGCTCACCGGCAACGTCCGGCGGCTGGCGCAGGAAGGGGTGAGCAGCACGGCAGCCGAACGCGGCGTCGCCACGGTCACGCAGGCATTGGCCGACGACGGCCCGTTGACCCGGCTCGAGCTGCGCGAGCGGGTGGCCGCTGCGGGTGTCCGAGTCGAGGGCCAGGCACTCGTGCACATCCTCGTGCTCAGCGCGCTGCGCGGCTTGACGGTGCGCGGGCCGATGAAGGGTGGCCACCACGCCTTCGTCCTGGTCGAGGACTGGCTGGGCCCGCGGCCCGAGCCGCTCGACCGGGCCGCCGCGCTGGCCGAGCTGGCCCGTCGCTATCTCTCCGGGCACGGACCGGCAGCCGAGAGCGACCTCGCCCGCTGGGCCGGTATCCCGCTCGGTCAGGCCCGCCAGGGGTTCGCTGCCATCCGTGCGGAGACCGAGCCGGTCGGCGACGGCCTGGTGGACCTCACCGACCGGCCCATGACCACGGCGCTCCCCCCGCCGAAGCTGCTGGGCCCCTTCGACCCGGTGTTGCTCGGCTGGACCTCGCGTGCCGACGTCCTGGGACCGCACCAGTCCCTCGTCACGGTGAACGGGCTGTTCCGTCCGTTCGCGCTCGTCCGGGGCAAGGCCGTGGCGACCTGGCGGTTCGCCGGAGGCGCCGTCACGGTCGAGCCGCTCGAGCCGATCAGCACAACCGTGCTGGCAGCACTGAACAAGGACGCGACCGCCGTTGAGGCCTTCCTCGCGCCGGACCGCTAACTCGGGGAGGTCACACGACGTCGACGGCCGCGAACGTCGCGCCGCCCGACAGGCGCGCGTAGCCGGGTCCCCGGTCGAAGAACGGCGCGTCGCCCGTCCGGGCATTCCGCAGGTGGGTGCGGAGGGCATGGCTGACCGGCTCGTCGACCCTGACCTCGTCACCGTCGAGCCTGAGCACGACCCCGTAGTCGTCGCGCGCCCCCTCCCGGCTGACCTTGCCCCAGGCGACGTCGCGGGCAACCGCTGACGGGTCCCGCGCGAGCGGATCACCCCAGCCACCGCCTCCCGTCGTACGGATCCGGATGACCTCACCGGCGCGTACCGGCTCCGCGTCGGCCAGCGCATCGACCTCGCGCTCCCGCGGGCCGCCGGGGTCGATGGTGACCTGGAACGATTTGCCGGCCTTGCCGCCCTTGACCCCCCAGCAGGCGAGGATGGAGCGGTCGGCGATCGACATGAAGTGCGCGTCCTCGAGCATCCGGATGTGCTTCTCGTAGCCGAGCCCGCCGCGGAACTGTCCCGCCCCGCCTGAGTCGACCGCGAGACCGAGGCGCTCCACCAGGAACGGGAAGCGCGACTCGGTGAACTCCGTCGGCAGGTTCCGTGAGTCCGGTACGACGTGAATGGTGTCCTCGCCGTCCGCGTAGTAGCGGCCGCCCGAGCCGCCACCGAGCACCTCGCGCATGAGGTAGGGCGCCCCGTCGCGGTCGATCCCGTAGACACCCGTGTAGCGGATGGTCTCCTGGTCCGCGGGCATCCGGCCGTCGACGGCCTTGGCCACGACACCGGCGAGCACGCCGAGCAGGCGCAGGATCACGAA
>JAVEDB010000233.1 GCA_030841185.1 Actinomycetota bacterium | reverse complement strand
GCGTGCGACTTCCGCTAACGGCCCTCGAACGCCGGCTTGTCCTTGGCGAGGAACGCCACGACGGCGCGCTGGTGGTCGGCGGTGGCCCCGGTCAGCGCCATCATCTCGCCCTCGAAGGCGAGCGACTCGTCGATGCCATGGCCCGCGGAGTAGGCGAGCGAGCGGCGGATCGCACCGTAGGCAACGGTGGGGCCGGCGGCCAGCTCGCCCGCGAGCTGCTGCGCCGTCGGCAGCACCTCGGCGGCGTCCACCACCTGGCTCGCGAGTCCCAGCTCGAGGGCCCGGTCCGCGGGCACCGTCGAGGGTCGCAGCAGCAGCTCCTTGGCCCGCGCCATGCCGACCAGCCGGGGCAGCGTCCACGACGACCCGGAGTCGGCTGACAGACCGATCGCGGCGAAGGCCAGGTTGAAGCCGGCGGTGCTCGCCACGATGCGGAAGTCGCACGCGAACGCGAAGGCCGCGCCGGCACCGGCCGCGACCCCGTTCACCGCCGCGATGACCGGCTTGGGCATCGTCGCCAGCGCCGTCGCGATCGGCGTGTAGTGCTCCGGCACCGTCGTCCACACCGCCCCGACGCCGTCGCCGCCCTCGGTCGCCGCGGCCAGGTTGCGCGCGTGCTCCCCGAGGTCCTGCCCGACGCAGAAGGCCCGTCCGTTGCCGGTGAGGACGACTGCCCGGACCGCGTCGTCCTCCGCCGCCGCCTGCAGCGTGTCGCGGAGCGACTCCTTCAGCTCGGTGTTCAGGGCGTTCATGGCGTCGGGCCGGTTCAGGGTCACGGTCGCGACGCCGTGCGCGACGTCGTAGAGAACGGTGTCGGACACGGGTGGTCTCCTCGCTGCAAGGGCAGAGCGGTCAGGTGCCGGTGGGGACCGACATGCTCGCATCGACGAACCGGGCGGCCGCGGGCAGCAGGCGGCGGCTCTCGTCGTCGAAGAACTCCGCCGCCTTCTCGCCCGGCCAGCCGTCGGGCAGCAGGGTCCGCGGCAGCCCCGGGTCGCGGAACAGGAACTTGCGCCATTCGTGCACCAGGCGCGAGCGCGCGGCGAAGGCCTGCTCGTCGGTGGCGTCGCCGCGCGCCTGGGCCGCGATGTCCTGGGCGTCGTGCAGCCACCGCGTGTAGGACCGGGCGAGCCCCTCGAGGTCCCAGGCCTGCCGCACCAGCCCGACCGTGTCGCCGTCGTGCTCCGCGGTGAACCGCTCGGCGCGGACCCCCTCCGACTCGAACAGGGCATCCACCTCGTCCGAGGACCGCGGCCCGATCCACGTCGAGTCGTCGAGCTGCGCGAAGCCGAGGAAGCCCAGGCCGGCGCGCAGGCGCTCCCGTCGGCTGCGCTCGGGCAGCGCCGCGGTCACCACCAGGTGCCAGCGGCCGTCCCAGCCGGACTGCTGGGTGCGGTAGATGCGCGCGGATGCCTCGTCGAGCCGGCGTACGGCGCGGGGGGTGAGCGCGTAGCCCGGCCCGCCCGAGAGGCGGACCGGCTCGAGCCAGCCCTGCCGGACCATCCGGGACACCGCGGTGCGCACCGCGGGGCCGGCCACTCCGAGCGGCGCGAGCATCCGCACCAGCGCCGCGACGGGCGCCCGGCCGCCCCGCGACCGCAGGTGGTCGCCGTAGAGATCGAAGAGCGCGGAGCGGGCGTTCACGTGCTGCAGTCTGCCGCAGTCCGGCCGTCCGGAGCAGGCGCGTTTCGCTACGCGGCGCTGGCACGGGATAATGGGTGCCAGCACACACGCCCGTCGGCGCTTTTCGGACCCCGGTCCGGTCCACTGACGTCGGCGTGCCGTTACCGAAGGGAGCGATGATGGCGGCCATGAAGCCGCGGACGGGCGACGGTCCGCTCGAGGTCACCAAGGAGGGTCGCGGCATCGTCATGCGCGTCCCGCTCGAGGGTGGCGGGCGCCTCGTCGTCGAGCTCTCCGCCGAGGAGGCCAACGCGCTCGGGGATGCGCTCAAGAACGTGGCTGGCTGAGCTGACCCGCCGACCCGTGGAGTGACCGGCCCCGCCCGCACTGCGGGACGGGGCCGGCCCATGTCCGCCGTACGAGGAAAGGAGGAGCCGCTCGTGACGCCACCCCGCCTCGTGGTGAGTGACCGGCCGCTGGCGGCCTCCGATGCCGAGGTGATCGCCGTCGGGATCCGGCCGTCGGAGGGCCCGCTGCTGCTCACGGACTCCGCCCGAGCCGTGGAGGCGGCCTTCGGCGTCTCGCTGTCCGAGCGGCTCGGGAGGGCGAAGGCAACGGCGGCGGCGGGTGAGGTGGTGGAGCTGCCGATCGCGCAGGGTCCGACCAGCCGGGCGCTGCTGGTCGGCCTCGGTGACGGCAGCCCGCGCGCGCTGCGCCGGGCCGGTGCCGCGTTGGCCCGCAAGGCGGGTACGGACCGGCTGGCGACCGACACGGCCATGGGTGCCGACGCCGACGGGGTCCGGGCGCACCTGGAGGGGCTGCTGCTCGCGGCGTACCGCTTCGACCGCAAGACCAGCCCGCCGGAGCGTCCCGCCCTCGAGCACATCGACCTGCACGCGACGGGTCCGGTCGACGGGCCGCTGGCAGCCGCCGTGCGAACGGCCGCGGCGGTGCACACGGCCCGGGACCTGGCGAACACCCCCTCCAACGAGAAGGACCCGGCGTGGCTGGCCGCCCAGGCGCGGGCGGTGGGCCGGCGCAGCGGGGTCTCGGTGCGGGTCCGGGACGAGCGCCAGCTGGCGGCCGAGGGGTTCGGCGGCATCCTCGGCGTGGGCGCCGGGTCGTCGCGGCCGCCCCGTCTCATCGAGATGACCTACCGGCCGGCGGCGAAGGCCACCGGGCCGCACGTCGTGCTGGTCGGCAAGGGGATCACGTTCGACTCCGGCGGTCTCTCGCTCAAGCCGCGCGAGGCGATGGTCCCGATGAAGACCGACATGGCCGCGGGCGGTGCGGTGATCGCGGTGATGGGCGCCTTGCGGGACGCGGGTGTGCGGGTCCGGGTGACCGGTCTGGTCCCGGCCGCGGAGAACCTGCCCGGCGCGTCCGCGCTGCGGCCCGGGGACGTGATCACGCACTACGGCGGCCGGACGGTCGAAGTCTTCAACACCGACGCGGAGGGGCGGCTGGTTCTGGCCGACGCGCTGGCCTACGCCGACCAGTGCCTGGAGCCGGACCTGCTCATCGACCTGGCCACGCTGACCGGTGCCGCCTCGATGGGGCTGGGCCGGCGGCACGGGGCCCTCTACACCTCCGACGACGACCTCGCCGACGACCTCACGGCTGCCGGCGAGGCCGCGGGGGAGCGGCTCTGGCGGATGCCGCTGGTGGAGGACTACCGCCCGTGTCTCGACTCGTCGGTCGCCGACCTCGCGAACATCTCGCGCGACCCGACGGTGAAGGGCGGCTCGATCGTCGCGGCCCTGTTCCTGCGCGAGTTCGTCGGCGGCCGTCGGTGGGCGCACCTCGACATCGCCGGTCCCGCCCGCGCGGAGCGGCCGGAGCACGAGGTCACCAAGGGCGCCACGGGTTTCGGGACCCGGCTGCTGCTGCGCTGGCTCGAGGGGCTCGGCGCCGGGGTCACTCGGGGCGCTTGACCGCGCAGAGCAACCCGTCACCGCACGGCAGCAGCGTCGCGACCAGACGCTCGTCCTCCCGCACCGTCCGCCCGAGCTCACGGATGGCCGTGGTCTCCTCGTCGCGCTCCGCGGGGTCGGCGACCCGGCCGTGCCACAGCGCGTTGTCGAAGACGACCGCGCCGCCGGGGCGCAGCAGCCGCAGCGCCTCCTCGAGGTAGCCGGGGTACTCGGTCTTGTCGGCGTCGACGAAGACCAGGTCGTAGCCGCCGTCGGTCAGCCGGGGGAGCACGTCGAGGGCCTTGCCGGAGATCAGCCGCACCCGGTTGGCCGGGATGCCCGCCTCGGTGAGGGTCTCGCGGGCGGCCCGGTGGTGCTCGGTCTCGACGTCCACTGTCGTGAGCACGCCATCCGGTCGCATCCCGCGCAGCAGCCAGACCGAGGCGACCCCGGCCCCGGTCCCCACCTCGACGACCGAGCGGGCGCCCAGGGCCGCGGCGAGCAGCCGCAGCGCCGCGCCGGCACCGGGCAGCACCGGGACGCAGCCCAGCTCGTCCGCCTTGGCCCGGGCGGTCTCGAGGACCCCGTCCTCCTCGATGAAGCCCTCGGCGTAGGCCCAGCTCGTCTCGTGGTTGGCGCTG
>JAVEDB010000164.1 GCA_030841185.1 Actinomycetota bacterium | reverse complement strand
GGGATCACGTTCGTCCTGCTGGGCCTGGTCACCGACTCGGTCTGGGCGCTGGGCGCGGGAGCACTCGGCGGCGCCGTCCGCCGGTCCACCAGGGGGTTACGCGTCGAACGGCTGGTGTCCGGCTCGGTGTTCCTCACCCTCGGCGCGGTCACCGCCCTGTCGGGTCGCCCGGAGCCACGGCGAAGCTGACCCTCAGGCGCTGCCGCCGGGACCCGACAGGTAGCGGACCCCGGTGAGCTCCTCGGAGACCTCCCACAGCCGGCGGGCGGACTCGTCGTCCTGGGCCTTCTTGCTCATCCCGACCCGTGTCGGCCGGCCGCGCTGCTGGCCGGGACCGCGCGGCCCGAAGTACTCGCCGCCCACGACGTCAGGCGCAGCAGCGGCGTACAGCTGCGGCAGCGCGCCGTTGGCCGCGCTCTGACCGGCGACGGCGGTCAGCGCACCGGCGATGAGCCCGCTCACCCGGCTGCCGACCATCTGCGGCCCAACGGCCTGCAGGTTGGTCGAGGCATAACCGGGGTGCGCGGCGACGCTGACGAGACCGAGCGCGCTGCCCCGGTGGTCGAGCTCGCGCATGAAGAGCAGGTTGGCCAGCTTGGACTGCTCGTAGACGGACCAGGTCTGGTAGCGCCGCTCACCCATGAGGTCGTCGAAGTTCATCGTGCCCAGCCAGTGCATGAAGCTGCTGACCGTCACCACGCGCGATCCCGGCCGCTTCGTCAGCGCCGGCAGCAGCAGCCCGGTGAGCGCGAAGTGCCCGAGATGGTTGGTGCCGAACTGCATCTCGAACCCGTCCAGCGTCTCCCGCCGGGGGATCGCCATCACCCCGGCGTTGTTCACGAGGATGTCGATCGGCGCAGTGCCGTAGGCCGCCGCGAACCGGCGCACCGACGCGAGGTCGGCGAGGTCAAGCGACGCCAGCTCCGCCCCGGAGCCGGGCAGCTGCTGGCGGACCCGGTCCAGCGCCTCGGCGCCGCGACGCTCATCCCTGGCCGCCATCACGACGGACGCGCCCGCGCGGGACAGCTCCAGCGCGGTGTGGAAACCGAGCCCGGAGTTGGCGCCGGTCACGACTGCACGCCGACCGGTCAGGTCGGGCAGGTCTCGAGCCGTCCAGCCGCCCATCTACCGGCGCACCGGTCGATCGGGCGCCAGCACGGTGACCCGGGGGCGCAGGTCGATGACCGTCGGCTCGTCGGTCAGCACCGGCGTGTTCGCCGGCACCGCAGCCAGCCGCGTGTACGCCGCACCCAGCGGCGGCCGCGGGTCAGGATCGCCCCGGTTGGGCCAGAAGGACACGGCCCGCTCGGCCTGCGCGGTGATGGTCAGCGACGGGTTGACGCCGAGGTTCGCCGAGACGGCCGCCCCGTCGAGAACGTGCAGCCCGGGATGCCCGTAGACGCGCTGCCAGGCATCCAGCACTCCGGTCTCCGGCGAGGAGCCGATGGCGCAGCCGCCGATGAAGTGTGCCGTCATCGGGGCGCCGACCAGGTCGCCGACATTGCCGCCGGCATCGCCGCCGATCCGCGTCGCCAGCCGGCGCGCCGCCTCGTTGCCGGCCGGGATCCACGTCGGGTTCGGCTCGCCGTGGCCCTGCCGGGTCGTCAACCGCCACCGGCCGAACCGGTTTCGGCCGCCGGACACCACGAGCGAGTTGTCGACCGACTGCATGACCAAGGCGATGACGGTGCGCTCGGACCAGTGCCGCACCGACAGCGAGCGAGCGAACAGGCCCGGATGACGTACGACGGTTGCCACCCACTTGGCCCACCGCGGCACGGTGCCGCCGCCGTCGGTCAGCACCGTCGACAGCAGCCCCATCAGGTTGGACCCGCGGGCATAGCGCACCGGCTCCACATGGGTGTCCGGGGCGGGATGGAACGACGACGTGATCGCCACACCCCGCGAGTAGTCCACCCTTCGGTCGCGAGCCTGCGCCCCGAGCAATGACTCGGAGTTGGTCCGGGACAGCGCGCCGAGTCGTGGCGAGAGCCGGTCGAGGATGCCCTCGTCGCGCATCCGGTGCAGCAGCCGCTGGGTGCCGAGGGCACCCGCGGCCAGCACCACGTGGGACGCGGTGACACGGCGCCGGGTGCGCGCCGACCGCCAGGCACCGCTGCGTACCGTCTCAACGGTCCAACCGCCGCCACGGCGCGGCCGCACCGCCGTCACCGTCGTCATCGGCTCGACCCGGGCACCGGCGTGCTCGGCCAGCCACAGGTAGTTCTTCGGCAGGGTGTTCTTTGCACCGTGGCGGCAACCCGTCATGCAGGCGCCGCATTCCAGGCAGCCCGTCCGCTCGGGGCCGGCACCGCCGAAGTACGGGTCCGTGACCGTCTCGGCCGGGCCGGTGCCGAAGAAGACCCCGACCGGCGTGAGCCGGAACGTCTCACCGACACCCATCTCCTCGGCGACCGCCCTCATCGCGACGTCGCTCGGCGTCATCGTCGGGTTGGGGACGACACCCAGCATCCGCTTCGCCCGCGCGTAGTGCGGCTCGAGCTCCGCACGCCAGTCAGTGATGTCGCGCCACTGCCGGTCGTCGAAGAACGCCTCGGCCGGCTCGTACAGCGTGTTGGCGTAGACCAGCGAGCCGCCGCCGACGCCCGCTCCCGCCAGCACGATGACGTCCTTGAGCCGGGCGATGCGCTGGATGCCGTAGCAGCCGAACCGCGGCGCCCACAGGAACCGGCGGATGTCCCAGGAGCTGCGGGCGAACTCGTCGTCGGCAAAGCGGCGGCCGGCCTCGAGCACGACCACGCGGTAGCCCTTCTCCACTAACCGCAGCGCGGCGACCGAACCGCCGAAGCCGGACCCGACCACGACCACGTCGACATCCACGTCGGCGCCGGCGCCGGGCGGAGGAGCCACGGTCATCGCAGGCCGGTGACCTTCATCGCGCGCAGGGCTCCGGTGAGGATCCGCGTCCACTGCTCGTCGCTCACCCGCGGCGGCGCGCCCAACCCGAGGAAGCGCTGGGTCGCGATGGTCTGCGCCTCGGTGTACTTGAGCACGCCCTCCGCGCCGTGGCGACGACCCAGACCGCTGTTCTTCATGCCGCCCATCGGGGCGTCGGCGCTGCCCCACGCCGCACCGTACGCCTCGTTGACGTTGACGGTGCCGGCCTGGATGGCCGCAGCGATGCGGCGGCCGCGCGCGAGGTTGCTCGTCCAGACTGCCGCGTTGAGCCCGAACACCGAGTCGTTGGCCCGGGCAACAGCCTCGTCGTCCGCACGGAACGGGGAGACCGACACCACGGGTCCGAACGTCTCGTCGGCACAGACCGCCATGTCCGGCGTGACCCCGGTGAGCACGGTGGGTTCGTAGAACAGCGGACCGATGTCGGGCCGGTGCCGGCCGCCGGTGAGAACCGTCGCACCCTTCGCGCGCGCGTCATCGACGTGGCGACGGACCGTCTCGAGCTGCTGCTCCGACGCCAGGCTGCCCATGTCGGCGCTGAAGTCCAGCCCGGCACCCAGGCGCATCGCCCGCACCCGCTGGAGGAACCGGTCGAGGAACGCGTCGTAGACGTCCTCACTGACGAGCAGCCGCTCCATCGAGATGCACAGCTGCCCGGCCGACGAGAAGCAGGCTCGCACCGCCGCCTCCGCGGCCCGGTCGAGCGGCGCGTCGTCCAGGACGATGAACGCGTTCTTGCCGCCCAGCTCCAGCGAGCAGCCCACCAGCCGCGCGGCGCACTGCTCGGCGATCCGCCGCCCCACCGCCGTCGAGCCGGTGAAGCTCACGTAGTCGGCCTGCTCCACGACCGCCGGGCCGATCACCGGACCGTCGCCGAGGACGATCTGCCACAGCGCCTCGGGCAGCCCAGCCTCGACCAGCGTGCGGCGCGCCCAGAGTGCAGTCAGTGCGGTCTGCGTGTCCGGCTTGAGCACCACGGCGTTGCCCGCGATGAACGCCGGCACGGCGTCGCTGACGGCCAGCGTCAGGGGGTAGTTCCACGGCGAGACGATCCCGACGACGCCCTTCGGGTGGCGCAGCTCGTCGGCGCGGGTGGCCACCGGGAAGATGCCGCGGCGGCGCCGGGTGCGCAGGTGACGGCGGGCCGAGCGGGCGTAATGACGAGCGACGATCGCGACGTCGGCGACCTCCTCGAAGGCGTGCTTGCGCGCCTTGCCCGTCTCCAGCTGGATCAGGTCGAGGACCTCGCTCTGCCGGGTCAGCACCAGGTCGTGGAAGCGCAAGAACACCGCGGCCCGGTCGGCGAGGGAGCGGGCCGCCCAGGCCCGCTGCGCCTCGCGGGCGACCGCGAAGGCCGCGGTCACCCCGGCCGGGGAGGTCAGGGTGAGCTCGGCCAGCGGCTCACCCGTGAACGGCGCCCGGGTGGTGTGCAGCAGCTGGGGACGGTCGCTCGGCGCGCGCAGCCGCTCGCTCGGGGGCGGGACCAGCCGCAGGTCCGCCACCGAGGCGGCGGCGGTGGTCACGCTGCGCCCCTCCATGTGCGGGATGCTACCTGTGGGTAACCGGCCGGACCATGGTCGCCGACCGATTGTCACTCAGCGTAGCGGGACGATCTCCGGCGCCCCGAGCCGAGCCGCGTCCGCGGTCTCGTCGTCGGGCATCCGCTGGGACTCGCGCTCGGCGTCCACCCGGGCGACGTAGTGGGCCACCTCGCGCTGGACCTGGTCCGGGCTCCACGCGAGCACGCCGCCCATCAGTTCCGCGGCCTCGGCGGCCACCCGGACCCCTCTGTCGGGCGTCTCGATGGAGATCCGGGTACGCCGGGTGAGGATGTCGTCGAGGTGGCGGGCCCCCTCGGCGGCGGCGGCATAGACCACCTCCGCGCGCAGGTAGTCCGACGCGCCGTCCAGGCTCGCGCCGAGGTCCGGCCGGGCCACGATCAGCGCCAGCACGTCGTCGACCATCGCGCCCTGCCGGTTGATGAGGTGCTCCATCCGGGCCGGGTCGAGGCCGGCGGCAGCGGCGAGCTCCGCGCGCGCGTCCCACCTGCTCTCGAACCCCTCGGCCCCCACCAGCGGCAGCGCCGCTGTCCGGGACGGCGGCACCCGGCCGCCGAGCCCGCGGGCGACCGCGTCCACCGCGTCCCGAGCCATCACGCGGTACGTCGTGTACTTGCCGCCCGCGACGACGACCAGCCCCGGGGCGGGCGAGGCCACGACATGTTCCCGGGACAGCCTCGACGTCGGCTCGGACTCGCCGGCGAGCAACGGCCGCAGCCCCGCGTAGACACCGACGACGTCGTCGGTCGTGAGCGGTGCCACGAGAGCCCGGTTGAGCTGACCGAGCAGGTAGTCGATGTCCCGACGACTGGCGGCGGGGTGCGCCTTGTCCAGCTGCCAGTCGGTGTCGGTGGTGCCGATGATCCAGTTCCGGCCCCAGGGGATGACGAACAGCACGGACGTGTCGGTGCGCAGGATGAGGCCGGTCGACGCGGGGATTCGGTCACGCGGCACCACGAGATGGATGCCTTTCGAGGCGCGGACGCGGAAGCCGCCGCCCTCGCCGACCATGGTTTGGGTCTCGTCGGTCCAGACACCGGTCGCGTTGACGACCTGCTTGGCCCGCACGACCAGCGTTCGTCCTGACTCGAGGTCCTCGACCTGCACGCCGGTGACGCGCTCGCCGTCCCGGGTGAACCCGACGACCCGCGCCCGGTTGGCCGCGAGGGCACCGTGGTGGGCCGCCGTCCGCGCCAGCGCGACGACGAGCCGGGCGTCGTCCACCTGCGCGTCGTAGTACTGCACCGCGCCGACGAGCCCGTCCGGTCGCAGTGCGGGCGCGACCTGCAGGGCGCGACGACGGCTCAGGTGACGGTGGTGCGGGAGGCGTCCCGGGCCGGCCCGCCTGGCGAGGACGTCGTACAGGAGCAGCCCGGTGCCGACGTACGGGCGCTCCCACCCCCGGTGCGTGAGCGGGTACAGGAACGGCGCCGGCTTGACGAGGTGCGGGGCGAGGGTGCCGATGAGCAGGCCGCGCTCCTGCAGTGCCTCGCGGACCAGGCGGAAGTCGAGCATCTCGAGGTAGCGCAGCCCGCCGTGGATCAGCTTGCTCGACCGGCTCGACGTCCCGCTCGCCCAGTCCCGGGCCTCGAGCAGCACCGTCGACAGTCCCCGGGTCACCGCGTCCAGCGCCGCGCCGGTGCCGACGACCCCGCCGCCGACGACCACGACGTCGTGCTCCCGCAGAGCCATCCGGTCCAGAGCGGCGGACCGCTCGTCCGGTCCGAGCCGTGAAGACATGGGACGAACCTACGTGTCCGGCGTATGAACCAAGAAGGCGCCTACAGCTCCGTCAAGAGGCTGCCATAGGAAAGGTTAGAGAGCGCCGTGGGAGCGAGTCTCTGTTGCTGTAGGAGCTGTTGGACGAGGGTGGTGTAGAGCCACGCCTTGTAGGCGACGACGTTCCAGCCGGCCTCGCTGACAAGACTGCGGAACACGTCGTGGCCGAACAGCACGAC
>JAVEDB010000160.1 GCA_030841185.1 Actinomycetota bacterium | reverse complement strand
AGTTCTTCTCGTTCGGCACCAACGACCTCACCCAGATGGGCTGGGGGTTCTCCCGCGACGACGTCGAGGCGGCGTTCTTCTCCCGCTACCTCGAGCTCGGCATCTTCGGCGTCTCGCCGTTCGAGTCCCTGGACCGCGACGGCATCGGCCGGCTGGTGCGCATCGCTGTCGAGGAGGGCCGGGCCACCCGTCCCGACCTCCACATCGGGGTGTGCGGCGAGCACGGCGGCGACCCGGAGTCGGTGCACTTCTTCCACGAGGTCGGGCTGGACTACGTGTCCTGCTCGCCCTTCAGGGTCCCGGTGGCCCGGCTCGAGGCCGGTCGCGCGGCGATCGCGGGGGCCGGAAGCGACAGTCGGTGACCTCCTGGTGAGATTTGCCCGGCTCGCCGTCAGGACGCTGGCGGTTCTGCTCTCGCTTGTCCTGGTGATCCTGCTGTTCGTCGCCGGCCGCATCTGGTGGGTCGCGCGTCAGGACGACCGGCGCGCCTCCGATGTCATCGTGGTGCTCGGGGCAGCGCAGTTCGACGGCCGTCCCTCCTCGGTCTTCACGGCTCGCCTCGGGCACGCCGAGACCTTGTGGGACGCCAAGGTGGCGCCGCGAATCATCACCGTCGGTGGCAACCTGGCGGGGGACCGGTTCACCGAGGCCTCGGCCGGCAAGCGCTGGCTGGCCGGACGCGGGGTGGATGCCGCCAACCTCATCGCCGTCGGAACCGGCAGCGACACCCTCGGCAGCATGAAGGCGGTCGCGAAAGAGATGAAGAAGGAGCACTGGTCAAAGGCGGTCATCGTCACCGACCCCTGGCATTCCCTGCGCACCAGGTCGATGGCTCGAAGCGTCGGCATCGACGCAGTGACCTCCCCCGCGCGGCAGGGGCCGGCGGTGCGCACCCGAGGCACCGAGCTCCGCTACATCGGCCGCGAGACCCTCGCCTACGTCTACTTCCAGGTCTTCCGGCGCAGCTCGGACTCCGGGCCCGACGCGCTGTGACGGCGTCCGGCGACTACGACCCTTCGGCGCAGGAGCGCTGGGTCGAGGAGCCGCCCAAGCGCGTCGGCCGCTCGGCGTTCGAGCGGGACCGAGCCAGGGTGCTGCACAGCGCGGCGTTGCGCCGGCTCGCGGCCAAGACGCAGGTCGTCGTGCCGTGGGAGAGCGACTTCCCCCGGACGCGCCTCACCCACTCACTGGAGTGCGCGCAGGTCGGCCGCGAGCTTGGCAAGGCGCTGGGTTGCGACCCCGACCTGGTCGAGGCGGCCTGCCTGGCCCACGACCTCGGACACCCGCCGTTCGGCCACACCGGTGAGGCCGCCCTCGACGAGCTGGCCCAGGACTGCGGTGGCTTCGAGGGCAACGCCCAGAGCCTGCGCATTCTGACCCGGTTGGAGGCGAAGGCGTTCGCGCCGGACGGGCGCAGCGTCGGCCTGAACCTGACCCGGGCAACCCTCGACGCGGCGTGCAAGTACCCCTGGCCCCGTGACTCGGAGCGCGCCACGGAGGGCAAGTACGGCGTGTACGACGACGACCTGGCCGTCTTCGACTGGCTACGCGACGGCGGGGTGGGCGAGCGCCGCTGCCTCGAGGCCCAGGTCATGGACTGGTCGGACGACGTCGCCTACTCGGTGCACGACCTCGAGGACGCGGTCTTCGCCGGGCACCTCAGGCTGGACCTGCTGACCGACCGGGACGACCGCCAGAGCATGCTCGAGCTGTGCGCGCAGCGCCGCCCCGATGCCGCAGGGGGCGAGCTCGAGGCAGCCCTCGACCGGTTGCTCGCCCTGCCCTACTGGCCCGCCTCCTACGACGGTTCACAGCGCGCCCTGGCCGGCCTGAAGAACGCGACCAGCCAGCTCATCGGCAGGTTCTGCGAGGCAGCGGAACGGGCCACCCGGGAGGCGCACGGTGACCGGCCGCGCAGCCGTTACGACGCCGACCTCGAGGTGCCGCTCGGGGTACGGCTGGAGTGCGAGGTGCTCAAGGGCGTTGCCGCCTACTACGTCATATCGAGCGCGGTGGCAGCAGAGCGCTACCACGGTCAGCGCCGGCTCGTGCACGAGCTCGCGGAGGCGCTGCTGGCGGCCGGGGCCGAGGCACTGGATCCCACCTTGCGGCCGGCTTTCCACGAGGCTGCCGACGATGCGGGCCGACTGCGGGTCGTCCTCGACCACGTGGCGTCTCTCACGGACCCGTCGGCGGCCACCGCCCACGCGCTGCTGACCGGCTGACGTCGCGCCCGGGGGCAGCGCAGCCTGTGCACGGCGGCGGATCGCCCCGGCGTACCGCCGTAGACTCCGGGCCGTGGCAGGACGCATCCGTGACGACGACGTCGTCCTCGTCAAGGAACGGGCGGACCTGGCGGAGATCATCGGCGATCACGTCACGCTCCGAAGCGCGGGCGGAGGGAATTTCAAGGGACTGTGCCCCTTCCACGACGAGAAGTCGCCGTCGTTCTCGGTGCGGCCCAGTGTCGGCAGCTGGCACTGCTTCGGCTGCGGCGAAGGCGGGGACGTCATCTCGTTCGTCATGCGCATCGACCACCTCTCGTTCAGCGAGGCCGTCGAGCGGCTCGCGTCCCGAGCCGGAGTGCAGCTGCGCTACGAAGAGGGCGGTGTCACGCCCAACCGCCAGGCCGGTCAGCGCAGCCGGCTCATCGACGCCCACAACGCGGCGGCTCAGTTCTATGCCGAGCAGCTCGTGACGCCCGCTGGTGCGCCCGGGCGGCAGTTCCTCTCCGAGAGAGGCTTCGACCAGAGCGCGGCCGAGCACTTCGGGGTCGGGTTCGCTCCTCGCGAGTGGGACACCCTCGTGCGCCACCTGCAGGGTCGTGGGTTCACCGCCGACGAGCTGGTCACGGCCGGCCTGGCGAGGCAGGGCCCGCGCGGCCCGATCGACCGGTTCCTGTCCCGGCTGCTCTGGCCGATCCGGGACATCACCGGGGAGGTGATCGGCTTCGGCGCCCGCCGGCTCTTCGACGACGACCGGATCGAGGCGAAGTACGTCAACACCCCCGAGACGCCGCTCTACAAGAAGTCGACCGTGCTCTACGGCGTCGACCTGGCGAAGAAGGAGATCGCCCGGCGCATGCAGGCGGTCGTCGTCGAGGGCTACACCGACGTGATGGCCTGCCACCTGGCCGGGGTCGAGACGGCGATCGCGACGTGTGGCACCGCGTTCGGTGACGAGCACATCAAGATCCTGCGGCGGCTGCTCATGGACCAGAACGAGTTCCGCGGCGAGGTGGTGTTCACGTTCGACAGCGACGCGGCCGGCGAGAAGGCTGCCTTGCGCGCGTTCGACAGTGACCAGAAGTTCATCGGCCAGACGTTCGTGGCCATCGAGCCCAGCGGCATGGACCCGTGCGAGCTGCGCCAGCACAAGGGCGACACCGCCGTTCGTGACCTCGTTGCCCGGCGGATCCCGCTGTTCCAGTTCAAGATCCGCTCCATCCTCGACCGGCCCGACATCAACCTGAACACGCCGGAAGGCCGGGTGCAGGCGCTGCGCGAGGCTGCTCCCGTCGTCGCTGACATCCGGGACCGCTCGCTGCGTCCCGAGTACGCCCGCACCCTCGCGGGGTGGCTCGGCATGGAGGTGGAACCGGTGGCGCGAGCCGTCGCGAACGCCACCCAGCGACCCTCGAGCACCGCGCCGCCGGCGCAGCGGACCGTCGAGGCACCGAACCCGGGGTGGTCCCGCCCGGACCCCAACGACCCAGCCCTGCAGGTCGAGCGCGGAGTACTCAAGGTCGTGCTGCAGGCCCCGCAGCTGGCCGGGGCCGCCTTCGACGTCATCGAGGCGAGCGCGTTCACCGAGCCGGCCTACGCGGCGGTCCGGGACGCGGTGGTAGCCGCCGGGGGCACGGCGGCGGCCACCAGCGGGCCGGGGTGGGTGGCAGCGGTCGAGGCCAACAGCGCGGACGACGGCGTACGCCGGCTGGTGCGCGAGCTGGCGGTGGAGCCGATCCCCACCGAGGACCAGGCGCAGACCCGCTACGCGACCGAGGTCGTCGCCCGGCTCGAGGAGCTGGTCGCCACCCGGCGCATCACCGAGGTCAAGTCCCGCCTGCAGCGGCTCAACCCGGTCGAGGAGCAGAGCGACTACAACCGCCTCTTCGGGGAGCTGCTGGCGCTCGAACAGCACCGCCGGACCCTGCGGGAACGGGCCATCGGCGCCCTGTAGTTGAACAATGGGGATGGGCTAGGTAAAAGGCGCGCGGGGTGCCGGACCGGGGTGCACACTGGCCGGCGTGGGACAGGTTCTGGTCCTCCCCGAGGCCGTGGTTGAAGTCATCGACCGGCTCCGTTCGCAAGGCGGAGACGGCGGTTTCCTGCCCGCGCAAGCAGTCGCCGCGGAGGCCACAGCGTCCGGCCTCGCGCCGGAGAACATCGACGACATCGTCCGCCAGCTGGCTGATGTCGGCGTCGAGGTGGTGCTCGACGAACCCAGTGAGTCCGACCTGCGCGCGGAGTCAGTCGAGCCCGAGCCCCCGGCGCTCGACGATGTCGGCACCGCTGCGTCGACCGACCTCGTCCGGGTGTACCTGCGCGAGATCGGCAGGGTGCCGCTGCTGACCGCGGTGGACGAGGTCGACCTGGCCCGCCGGGTCGAGGCCGGTGTCTTCGCAGCGGAACGGCTCGTGACGGGATCGCCGCCGTCGACCGAGCTCGCCGGTGAGCTCGGTCAGGTCGCCGCCGCGGGCGAGCGGGCGAAGCGGCAGATCATCGAGGCCAACCTGCGGCTGGTGGTCTCGATCGCGAAGCGCTACGCGGGACGAGGGTTGCCGTTCCTCGACCTGATCCAGGAGGGGAACCTCGGTCTGATCCGCGCTGTCGAGAAGTTCGACTACACCAAGGGCTACAAGTTCTCGACCTACGCGAGCTGGTGGATCCGGCAAGCGGTGTCTCGAGCGGTCGCCGACCAGGCGCGCACGATCCGGATCCCGGTGCACATGGTCGAGACCGTCAACCGCATCCTGCGTACGCAGCGGATGCTCGTGCAGGTGCTCGGCCGGGAGCCGACTGCGGCCGAGATCGCCGAGCGCGTCGACCTGCCCGAGCAGCGGGTGTCCGAGATCCGCCGGCTGGCCATGGAGCCGGTGTCGCTGCATTCCCCGGTGGGCGAGGAAGACGGGTCCGAGCTCGGGGACCTCATCGAGGACTCCGAGTCGGTTCCGCCTCCGGACCTGGTGTCCGCCGCAATGCTGCAGAGCCACGTGGCCGAGGTCCTCGGGTCTCTGGGCGAACGCGAGCGCGAGGTGGTGCGGATGCGCTACGGGCTCGTCGACGGGGAACCCCGCACGCTGGAGGAGGTGGGCCGGGCCTTCGGCGTCACGCGGGAGCGCGTTCGCCAGATCGAGGCGAAGAGCCTGGCCAAGTTGCGGCACCCCAATCTCTCCGCCCAGTTGCGCGACTACCTCGGCTGAAACGCGCTGCGCCGTACTCTCGAACGGTGCGTCCCCTCCGCCGACCCGGCCTTCCTGCGCCGGTGAGGGACCGCCTGGGCCTGGCACGCGGCGAGCGCGTCCTGGCCTTCGCCCGGCTGGCGGACGGCGGCTGGGTGGTGGCCACCGGGACAGAGCTGATCGCGGAGGACCTCCGCCTCCACTGGGACCGCATCGCGCGGGTCGAGTGGGACGGGGAGTCCTCGACGTTGCTCATCGAGCAGGTGGATGTTCCCGGCGGACCGTTGTCGTGGGTGCTGGACGACGAGCCCGGGCACCTGCCCGAGGTGATCCGCGAAAGGGTCACCGACAGCATCGTGGTGACGCGGCACGTGCGTGTGCAGGGCCGCTTCGGGGTCCGGGTGATCGCGCGGCGGGCACCGGGCAGCGACGAACTCGTCTGGCAGGTGGTGGTGGATCCCGGGCTCGACCCCGGGTCGGGCCAGGTTCAGGCGGCCACGAGCGCGACGATCGCCGAGCTGGCCGCGGAGCTCCGCCACTGACCCGAGAATGCGTGCCGCTCAGGCAGCCTTTCTGGCCGCCGCGCGGCGCGGGGAGCGGAGCATCCGCAGTACGGCGGTCTCGACCTGGCCGTGCGTGGCGGGTTGCCCGTACGTCGCGCCGTCACCGAGGCGCTCCAGTGAGCGGGCGATCGTGACGCCGTCCTCGTAGAGGTCCACCACCCGTGGGTCGATGTACGACGAGCGGCACACCGCCGGGGTATTGCCGAGGTAGGTGGAGACCTCCGTCACGGCGCGGCTCACCGCCCGCTTGCGGGCACTCACCGACGGGGGAGCGGCGGTGGACACCGCAAGTCCGACGGCCATCAGGACGGTCGCGTGCCAGGTACGGAAGTCCTTCGCGCTGACCTCGGCGCCGGTGACCTCGCGCAGGTAGCTGTTGATGTCGGCGCTGGTGATGTCTCGCCAGACGCCCTTCTCCCGGTAAGCGAGTAGCTCCTCGCCGCCACCGTCCCGCTTGAGCAGCGCCTTGACCACGGTTCGCAGGTGGGCATCGACGACGGACTGGACGCGCTGCTTCCCCGACTTGGCGACGTAGTCGAAGATCACGACGTCGCCCTCGACCGAGACGTGTTCCCGGCGCATCGTCGCGAGCCCGTACGTGCCGTTGTCCTCGGCGTACGACTCGCCACCTACCCGGAAGAAGCCAAGGTCCAAGAGCCGAAAGGCGGCCGCCAGCACACGGTTGCGGGTGAGTCCGCGCTCGGTCAAGTGGTGGTCGACGATCGCCCGGGCGCGCGGCAGTCGTCGGGCGAAGGCAAGGACCCGGTCGTGCTTCTCTGCGTCTCGCTGCACGCGCCAGTCGTCGTGGTAGCGGTACTGGCGCCGCCCGGCGGCGTCAGTGCCGAGGGCCTGGATGTGACCGGTCGGCCATGGGCAGATCCAGACGTCTTCCCAGGCAGGCGGGATGGCGAGGTCCCGGATCCGGGTCAACGTCTCGGCGTCCTTGACGGGGGAGCCGGTCGGGAGCTCGTAGGAAAAGCCCTTGCCTCGGCGGACTCGCCGGATTCCTGGCCCCCCGCAGTCGGACCGACGTAGTCGCGCCATCCTCAGGGACCGACGTGCCCGTTGCTGCCGGCCACCCAGGTCGACTCAGGGGAGTCCTCCACGGACGATGCGATCCAGGCCGGCCGCTTGTCGGAGAGCCGGCCTGTCACGGCGCCTGTCGCCTTGTCCTTGGCGAGGGAGAGGGCGTCGCCGGCCTGCTGCTGCAGCGTCGAAGCCGTGCTCTGGACCGTCGGGTTGTGGGCGAAGGCCTGAGTGGCGCGTCTGATCTGCTCGTAGCGCTCGCGCCCCGCCCGGCTGCCGAGCACGTAGCCGGTGGCGAAGCCGGCCAGGAAGGTCGCCTTGCTGGGCATCGCGGTCTCCTTTGGGTTGCCGACGCTGTCGGACGTGACATAGGTCGACCCTCGAGGCATACCCGGGCCTTCTCCGGCCGACACCTCGGCTTCGGGTGCCCTCCGTGCCCGGCGCGCCTCCGCGCTCCCGCTGGGTGGGAGGGGAGCCGGTCCCGTGCGATAGCCTTGCTCCCCGCGGTCGGCTCCGCCGTCCCGATCCCGCGTAGCTCAATTGGCAGAGCATCCGACTGTTAATCGGACGGTTACTGGTTCGAGTCCAGTCGCGGGA
>JAVEDB010000148.1 GCA_030841185.1 Actinomycetota bacterium | reverse complement strand
GATGCCGTGGCCGCCCGTGCGGGGGTGAGCCGCAAGACGGTGTTCACCTCGGTCGGCGGCAAGGCGGCGCTTCTGAAGCTCGCGCTGGACTGGGCGCTGGTTGGTGACGACGAACCGGTCCCGCTGTCCGGACGGCAGGTCATCGCGGAGATGGAACAGGTGACCGACCCTCGCGCGCTCGTGGCCCGTTGGGCACAGTTCGTCGCCGAGCTGGAGGAGCGGGCGGCGCCGCTGGCCGCCGTTCTCGTCGTGGCTGCTGACGCCGACCCGGAAGCCGCCGACGTGCACGCCGGGTCCGAACGTAACCGGCTCGGAGGCGCGGAGTTCATCGTGGCTCGCCTCACGGAAATCGATGGCCTGCGACCGGGACTGACAACGGAGCGCGCCGTGGCCGCTGCCCTGGTCCTCATGGACCCCGCCGTTCACCGCACGCTCGTCCACGAGCACGGCTGGACGCGCGCTGAGTACGGCGACTGGATCGAGCGTGCGGCCGTGGCCGAGCTCCTCGAGGGAGACGACCGGGAGGGCACAGCGCGACGACGCGCACAGCAGCGGGTTGAATGGCGCCCGTGACCGGAGCGCGGTGGCGGAACCTGGTGGCTGGCGCATTGCTGGCTGCCGCCGCTGGGAGTGGTGTGGGGGCGTCTCCCGTCGCGGCTGCGGATTCGCATTCCGCTCTCTGGCGGGGGTTGAAAGCCGGTCCCGAGGTGCTGCGCTCCCAGGCATCGCAGCTCGCTGAGATCGCGAGGCGCAACAACGCGTCACGGGCCGCGATAGCTCACGTGTTGAAGGATCCGTCCAGCCGGGTTTCTGGCGATGGAGCGATCTCGTTCGCGGAGCCCGCCTCACCGCAGTCGCCGACATCGGAGGCAACGGCTGCTGCATCGTTCCCGTACACGGACACGTTCCGGCTGCACAGCCTGCCTGGTTCGAACCGGGTGATCTTTCTGGATTTCAACGGTCAGTCCATCTCGGGAACTGACTGGCCGGCTGACGACTCCGGCACCTATACGGCTCGTCCCTATGACACCGACGGTTCCGCGACCTTCAGTACCGCCGAGATGGACGCGGTCCAGGCAGTGTGGCAGCGCGTGTCCGAGGACTACTCACCGTTCGCCGTAGACGTCACGACCGAGGATCCCGGGTTTGCCAAGATCGACCGAGCCTCGAGCACCGACACCGAGTTCGGCACCCGAGTGGTCATCACCAACTCGCCAGCAAGTGACGTGACTTCGGTAAGCACGAGGGGCGTTGCGTACGTCGGTGCCTTCGACCAGACGGGTGCCGTAACTCACGCTCGGCGTCAACCCGCATGGGCCTTTCCGGCGGGTCTGAGCTTCAACACCAAGCGGCTGGCCGACGTCATCACGCACGAGGTCGGACACACTCTCGGGCTATCGCATGACGGTCTGGTGGGCGGTACGGCGTACTACTCCGGGAGTGGCGTGTGGGCGCCGATCATGGGCAACGGGACCACCCGCCCGGTCGTGCAGTGGAGCAAGGGCGAGTACACCAACGCGAACAATCTGGAGGACGACCTCGCCGTCATCCAGAGCCACGGCGCAGCGGCGCGAAGCGACGACCACACGAACGACCTCAGCACCGCGACACCTTTTGCATCGAGCGGCACGGGGCTCATCACGCCGAAGGCAGGCCTGGATTACGACCTGTTCAAGTACACCGCGACGACGACGGGCAACGTGACGTTCCGGGCGACGCCGGCCCCGAGCGGCCCGAACCTGGACATCGTTCTCACGCTCTATTCCGCGAGTGGTGCGAAGTTGGCGCAGGCGAATCCGACGGTGGCATACGTCAGTGAGAGCACCGCCAGCGGCTTGGACGCGGCTCTGACCCTTGGCGTGACGGTCGGAGCGAGTTACTACGTTCAAGTTGGGCCATCTGGTTTCCAGACTCCGCAGACCGGCTACTCGACGTACGGAAGCCTTGGCCAGTACAGCATTGCCGCCTCGGTGCCGGGATCCGTGCCGAAGCGGTTGCTGGAGAATCCGGGGTTCGAGAATGGGTCGGCCTACCCGGCCCCGTGGACCTCTTCCTACGACGTGATCGACAGCTCGACCGCGCAGCCGGCCCGGACCGGCTCGTGGAAGGCGTTGTTGAACGGCCGGGGAGTGGCGAGCACCGAGGCGCTGGCGCAGACGGTGACGGTTCCCGCCGGCGCGGCGTCGGCGACGTTGAGCTTGTGGCTGCATGTGGCGACGAGTGAGACCCAACCGTCGGTGTTCGACACGTTGCAGGTGCAGGTGCGCAGCACGTCCAACGTCGTGCTGAAGACGCTCGCGACGTACTCGAACCTCAATGCAGCCGCCGGGTATGCCCAGAAGTCCTTCCCCGTGACGCAGTTCGCCGGTCAGACGGTGCGGATCTATCTCCTCGGACAGGAAGACGCGTCCCTGCAGACCTCTTTCGTGCTGGACGACTTCGCACTGACCACTCAGCTGCTCGGCGACCCCGGATTTGAGAATGGGTCGGCCAACCCGACCCCATGGACCTCCTCCTACGGCGTGATCGACAGCTCCACCGCCCAGCCGGCCCGGACCGGCGCGTGGAAGGCGTGGCTGAACGGCCGGGGAGTGGCGAACACCGAGGCACTGGCGCAGACGGTGACGGTTCCGGCCGGCGTGGCGTCAGCGACGTTGAGCATGTGGCTGCATGTGGCGACGAGTGAGACTCAACAGTCGGTGTTCGACACGTTGCGGGTCCAGGTGCGCAGCACCTCCAACGTCGTGTTGAAGACGCTGGCGACCTACTCGAACCTCAATGCGTCCGCCGGCTATGCCCAGAAGTCATTCTCCATGACTCAGTTCGCCGGTCAGACGGTACGGATCTATCTCCTCGGACAAGAAGATGCGTCCCTGCAGACCTCTTTCGTCCTGGACGACTTCGCACTGACCACTCAGCTGCTCGGCAACCCAGGATTCGAGGGTGGGTCGGCCAGCCCGGCCCCGTGGACCTCTTCCTACGGCGTGATCGACAGCTCGACCGCGCAGCCGGCCCGGACCGGCTCGTGGAAGGCGCTGCTGAACGGCCGGGGAGTGGCGAACACCGAGGCGCTGGCGCAGACGGTGACGGTTCCCGCGGGCGCGGCGTCGGCGACGTTGAGCTTGTGGCTGCATGTGGCAACGAGTGAGACCCAACCGTCGGCGTTCGACACGTTGCGAGTCCAAGTGCGCAGCTCCTCCAACGTCGTGCTGAAGACGCTGGCGACGTACTCGAACCTCAATGCGGCCGCCGGCTATGCCCAGAAGTCCTTCCCGGTGACGCAGTTCGCCGGTCAGACGGTACGGATCTACCTCCTCGGACACGAAGACGCATCCCTGCAGACCTCCTTCGATCTGGACGACTTCGCACTCAGCCGCTCCTGACGGCTGATCCTTGGATGGCCCGTCGGGGTCAGGGTGTCCTCCGACGCCGTCCGGGACCGCCGGGGTTGAATGGAGCCCGTGACCGAGGCCTCGTGGAAGCTCCGCATGCCGCGGGGGCAGTCGGTCAGCCCGACCCTCGCCATCGCCAGGCGGGTGGCCATCGCCGTCGTCATCGTGCTGCTCAACTGGGGCCTGGTCGTCCTCGAACGCGACGGCTATCGGGACGCGGTGGACGGCAAGCTGTCGATCATCGATGCCCTGTACTACACGACCGTCACCCTCTCGACCACCGGCTACGGCGACATCACCCCGGTCACGACGAGCGCGCGGCTCATCAACGCCCTGCTCGTCACCCCCATGCGCTTCCTGTTCGTCCTCGTCCTCGTGGGAACCACGATCCAGGTCCTCACCGAACGCTCCCGCGACCAGTTCCGGGTCGCCCGCTGGAGGTCCCGCGTGAACCAACACGTCATCGTCTGCGGCTACGGCACGAAGGGCCGCAGCGCAGTGCGCGCCCTCCTGCAACGAGGGGTCGACCGCGACGAGATCGTCGTGGT
Organism: Actinomycetota bacterium; assembly: GCA_030841185.1. Taxonomy (GTDB): domain Bacteria; phylum Actinomycetota; class Actinomycetes; order JACCUZ01; family JACCUZ01; genus JAVEDB01. The sequence continues at coordinate 2,158 of JAVEDB010000148.1, read as the reverse complement.
CGAGACCGACCACGAGGCGATCGAGGCCGCCTCCGCCGACGGCCTGGCCACGGTCCACGGCACATCCACGAGCGACGCGGTGCTCAAGGAGGCCGAGGTCGACCGGGCCCGGGCCGTCATCATCGCGGTGGACCGCGACGACGCTGCCGTGCTCACCACGCTGACGGTCAGGCAGTTCGCCCCGAACGCCAACGTGGTCGCCGCCGTTCGTGAGGCGGAGAACGCCGACCTGCTGACCCAGAGCGGCGCCGACTCGGTGATCACCTCCTCCGACGCTGCCGGCCGCCTTCTCGGCCTCGCGACCGACAGCCCGGCCACCGTGGAGGTCGTCGAGGACCTGATCGCGCACGGCCGCGGCCTCGACCTGCTGGAGCGCGAGGTGCGGCAGGAGGATGTGGGCTCGGCGGCGCAGGCACTCGGCGTACCCGTCCTTGCCGTGGTCCGCGGTGGCGAGACGCTCCCGTACGACGACCCGGCGGCCACATCGCTGCAGGCCGGGGACCGCCTCATCTACGTCCAGGGCCGGCACGAGCGCTGAGCCGGTGCCCCGTCCGGCCCGCGCGCTATACCCTGGTCGCCCGTGGCTGCCGTCGACATGACCGAAGAGCTCAAGGAGCTCGACGCGACCCTGCAGAGCATCGAGGCGGTCCTCGACCTCGACTCGATGCGGCGCGAGCTGGCCGACCTCAACGAGCAGGCCGCTGCCCCCGACCTGTGGGACGACCAGGAGCGCGCCCAGAAGGTCACCAGCCGCCTCTCCCACGTCCAGGGCCAGATCACCCGCGTCGAGACGCTGCGCCGCCGCCTCGACGACATCTCCATCCTGCTCGAGCTGGCCGAGTCCGAGGACGACGCCGAGACCCAGGCCGAGGCCGAGAGCGAGCTGCGAGCGATGCGCAAGGCGATCGGCGAGCTGGAAGTGCTCACCCTGCTGTCGGGGGAGTACGACGAGCGCGAGGCCCTCGTCACGATCCGTTCGGAGGCCGGCGGGGTCGACGCCGCGGACTGGGCCGAGATGCTGCTCCGGATGTACCTGCGCTGGGCCGAACGGCACGACTACCCGACCGAGGTCTACGACACGTCGTACGCCGAGGAGGCGGGCATCAAGTCGGCCACCTTCGCCGTCAAGGTGCCCTACGCCTACGGCACGCTCTCGGTCGAGCAGGGGACGCACCGGCTGGTACGGATCTCGCCCTTCGACAACCAGGGCCGGCGCCAGACGTCCTTCGCCGGGGTCGAGGTCCTACCGGTCACCGAGCAGACCGACCACATCGAGATCCCCGAGAACGACATCCGGATCGACGTCTTCCGATCCAGCGGTCCGGGCGGGCAGAGCGTCAACACCACCGACTCCGCCGTGCGCATCACGCACCTCCCCACCGGCATCGTCGTCTCGTGCCAGAACGAGAAGTCGCAGATCCAGAACCGGGCCGCCGCGCTCCGGGTGCTCCAGTCCCGGCTGCTGGAGCGGCAGCGGGTGGAGAACAAGGCCGAGATGGACGCCCTCAAGGGTGACTCGACCGGGTCCTGGGGCAACCAGATGCGGTCCTACGTCCTGCACCCCTACCAGATGGTGAAGGATCTCCGTACGGAGAAGGAGACCGGCAACACCGGCGCCGTGCTGGACGGGGAGATCGACGACTTCATCGAGGCCGGCATCCGGTGGCGGCGGCAGGGCCAGAAGACGGCCTAGCCCAGTGCGACATGCCAGGGCCTCCGGGGAGCCCGGCCGCGGACATATCCGAGACGTACACTCGGCTGGGCCGCTCAAGCCGTCCCCCGGCCCGTCGAAGAACTACCGATCCCTGGTGGTTCTCGTCGCCTGACCTGACAGGGGTCGTCCGAGACCCGTTCCCTTCGACCTGGCCGGTAGTGATGCGCTCGTGATCCGACTCCAGAACGTCACCAAGCTGTACCCGAGCCAGACGCGCCCTGCGCTCAGTGACGTCTCGGTCGAGATCGACAAGGGCGAGTTCGTCTTCCTCGTCGGGCAGTCGGGCTCCGGCAAGTCGACGTTCCTGCGGCTGGTGCTCAAGGAGGAGCGCGCAACGAGCGGCCAGGTCCACGTGGCCGGCAAGGACCTCGCGCGGCTCTCCCAGTGGAAGGTGCCCGCGCTCCGCCGCCAGATGGGCACCGTCTTCCAGGACTTCCGGCTGCT
>JAVEDB010000133.1 GCA_030841185.1 Actinomycetota bacterium | reverse complement strand
TGCGACGGCGGGTGCTCTTCGTGGCGCACACGGCGCTGGCCCGGGCCTGCGACGAGGGCGCCGACGTCATCGCCTTCCGGCACCTGGAGCTTGCCATCAGCGAGTGCGCCCCCGACGAGCGCTAGGCAGTCGCTGCACCGGTGTGGTGGGCCGCGCCCTCGGCGTACGTCCAAGATCGGCGTTTCGGTGTTGGGATGGCGAGTGGACTACGCATTCGAGCACCGGAACGGCGATCTCCGGGTCTAGGAGTGGCCGATCATCCTCGGCGCCTCGAGCATGGGAGCAGCGATCACCGGGGTCGGGACGCCTCGCTAGGGTGCGGCAGCGCGGGTGCATCGGGCGCTCCCTACCGGGGTACAGGCGACGGGCCGGAGTCCCTGCGGATCCCTGCCGGGGCGGACCGGGCAATCTCGATCTGGAGGAACGATGGCGCTCGATGACGATGACATGACCACCACGCCCGCGGACGGCGGCGCCGGCAGCGACGGTGGCGCGGACGGCGGTGCCGACGGTGGTGCGGGTGGCACGGCTGACGGCGGCGCCGGTCACGATGGTGGCGCGGACGGCGGTGCGGACGCGGACGGTGGCGCCGACGGTGGCGCCGACGCCGGCGCGGACGGCGGTGCCAAGGACGAGACGGGTGCGGGCGGAGTCTCCGGCGGTTCGACGCCCGACGTCGGCGTGGCCGGGGGCGGTGTCTGAGCACGGACACGACTGACGCAGACCGGGCGACCGGGACAACCGGTCGCCCGGCCCTGCGCCGTTGCGTGGCGGTCGACGAGGCCGAGTTCGCCTCGTCGTACTGGGGACAGGCCCCGCTGCTGTCCACCCGCGACCACCTCGCGGCCGGCTTCGAGGACCTGTTCAGCCTCGAGGCTGCCGACGAGCTGTTGTCGCGGCGGGGGCTGCGCACGCCATTCATCCGGATCGCGAGGGACGGGCGGATCGTCGACAGCGCCCGCTATACCGGGTCGGGCGGTGTCGGTGCGGCCGTCCGGGACCAGGTGTCCGACGACCGGGTCCTCGCGCTCTTCCTCGACGGTCACACGATCGTGCTGCAGGGCCTGCACCGGCTGTGGCCGCCGCTGATCGACCTGACCGGGGCGCTGTCCACGGAGCTGGGTCACCCCGTGCAGGTCAACGCGTACATCACCCCGAGCTCCTCGACCGGGTTCTCCGCTCACTACGACGTCCACGACGTGTTTGTCCTGCAGATCGCCGGCGAGAAGCAGTGGCGCATCCACGAGCCCGTCCACCCTGACCCGCTGCGCAACCAGCCGTGGACCGATCGCAGCGGCGACGTGGCCGAACGGGCGGCGCAACCGCCGTGCATCGACACGGTGCTGCGGCCCGGCGACGCGCTCTACCTGCCGCGCGGCTACCTGCACGAGGCGGAGGCCCTGGGAGGCGTCTCGGTCCACCTGACCATCGGCGTCCACCCGGTGACGCGCTACACGTTGGTCGAGGCCCTGACGGCGATCGCGGCGGACGAGCCGGCCCTGCGTTCCTCACTCGCCGTGGGGCTCGACCTGACCGACCCGGCTGACCTCGAGGATGAGCTGGCCGCGACGATCGACGCGTTGGTGTCCCGGCTGCGCCGGGTCTCCCCGGGCGAGGTGGCTGCTCGGCTCGCCGGCCGCACCGTCGACGGGAACCGCCCGGCGCCGCTGGGCCCGCTCGCCCAGGCCGCTGCCCTGTCGGAGCTCTCGGCGGCGACGGTGCTGACTGCCCGCGATCACCTGCGGCACGCCCTGCGCGTTGACGGTGACGAGCTCGTCCTCGTGCTGGCCGACCGGTCGCTGCGGCTGCCAGTGTCCGTGGAGAAGGCGGTGCGTGCGCTGCTCGACGGCGCACCGATCCGGGTCCGCGACCTGCCGGGTCTGGACGAGGCCGACGCGCTGGTTCTCGCCCACCGGTTGGTCCGCGAGGGCGTTGCGGTCCTCGAGCCGGATCCCCCGGGATCCGCGGGTCACGAGCCCCGGTGAGCGAGGCTGCCGTCGGCCCGCCCCGCGAAGCCGGTCGACCGGCGCTGCGGTGCTCGTTCGCCTCCCAGCTGCGTGGTGACCCGCCGGTCGGAACCGCCGCCCCGGCCAGCGCGATCCTGCTGGTCGAGCAGCCCGGCCCGTGGGGCAGGCAAGCGCTCGTGGAGTCCCGGCTCGACCCGCACGTCGGTGCAGCGCTCAGCGCCAGGGCGGTGGCCCGCGGGATGCGCGTCCTCGTCATCCGCCGACCCGGCCGCTCGCCTGACGCTGCTGGTCGCCGCCGGTGGGCGGTGGTCGACTGCCGGCCCGGGCGCGAGGTGACGAGCTGGGGAGAGTTCGGTGCCGACGCGGACCTGATGGGACTGCCCCTGGACGGCAGCGCCGGCACCTCGTCGTACCGGCCGACCTACCTCGTCTGCGCCCACGGCCGCCACGACGCCTGCTGCGCCATCAAGGGCCGGCCGGTGGGAGCCGCCCTCGCCGCGCTTCGGCCGGAGGACGCCTGGGAGTGCTCGCACGTCGGAGGCGACCGGTTCGCGGCGAACGTGCTCACGCTCCCGCACGGGCTCTACTACGGCCGGGTCGACGCGCGTACGGCGGGGGAGGTCGTCGCGTCGCAGGAGCGCGGTGAGGTGCTCCTCAACCTGCTACGCGGCCGGACCACCTTCGCCCCGGTCGCCCAGGCTGCCCAGCACCGGGCCCGCGAGGTGCTGGGAGAGACCGGCATCAACGCGCTGAACCCGGTGTCGGTCTCGGCCCTGGATCACCGGCGGTGGCTGGTCCGGCTGGAGCACCAGCCCATCGACCTGGTCGCCACGGTCCGCACCGACGCGGCCGGCGCGGCAGCCCTGCTGACCTGCCACGCGGTGCACCCAGCGCACCCGCCGGCATTCGTCGTCGAGGACCTGCGCGAGGCCGGCTGAGGGTTTTCGGTCCATCCGTGCATGACTCATCCGACGGGGGGAACACCGCCCAGACCATGGCCTTCTTCCTGCTTCTCGCACCACTCGCCGCGATGGCCTTCCTCACCGCGATGGAGCGGGTCGAGCGGTGGACCGACGCGCAGCCCGTCATGGTCGAGCGCAGGCGGCCTGTTCGGGTAGCTCAGTCCCGGTCGTCGGTGCGCGCCACGCCCACCGGGCAGGAGACGCCGGTCCCGCCGATCCCGCAGTAGCCGCCCGGGACCTTGTGCAGGTACTGCTGGTGGTAGTCCTCGGCGAAGTAGAACTCGCCGGCCGGCACGATCTCCGTGGTGATGTCACCGAAGCCGGCCGCCTTGAGCCGAGGAGCGAAGCTCTCCCGGGTCTCGTCCGCCGCCCGGTGCTGCCCGTCGCTGGTGACGTAGATGCCGGACCGGTACTGCGTGCCGATGTCGTTCCCCTGGCGGAAGCCCTGCGTCGGGTCGTGGCCCTCCCAGAACACCTGTAGCAGGTCGCGGTAGGACACGACGCTGGGGTCGAACACGACCTGGACGGCCTCGGTGTGTCCGGTGCGGCCGGAGCAGACTTCCTCGTACGTCGGGTTCGGCGTCACGCCGCCCGTATAGCCCACGGCGGTGGACCAGACACCCGGGAGCTGCCAGAAGATGCGCTCGGCTCCCCAGAAGCAGCCCTCAGCGAAGATGGCCACCTCGAGGTGGGCGGGGTAGGGCCCGACGATCGGGTTGCCCAGGACGGCGTGCCGCTCAGGCACCGCGAACGGTCGCTCCGGGCGGCCCGGCAGGGCGTCCTCGGGGCTGGGGAGCTCGCGCTTGAATCTGCTGAAGAGCATGTGAACCTCCGTGGTACCGAACGTGCCGTCATGGTCGCCGATTCCCGCACTGCGTCAGCCGCGCGCCCGACCCACCAGGTTCGTCACGAGCGCAGCAGCGGACGGGTCAGGCAGGTCGGACCCCCGTCGCCCTTGTTGATCTCGGTGGCGTCGTAGGTGTGCACCTCCACGCCCTCGGCCTCGAGCGCACGGCGGGTGCGGCGGTTGTCGGAGGTCATGACGACGACACCCGGCCGGACCGCGAGGATGTTGCAGCCCTGAGTCTCGAACTCGTCGGGGTGGCACTCGACGGTGCGGTAGCCCCGCTCCGCCAGGAGCTCCAGCAGGGGCACCGGGGCGAGCGGGGAGAAGACGACCGCCAGGTCCTCGGCGACGGGGCTCAGGACGCTCATCAGGTGCATGACGTGCTCGGCTCCGCGGTGGTGGGGGAGGTCCGCTCGCTCGATCGTCACGCCCTCCTCCTCCAGCAGCTCGGCGAGCTGTTCGTGGGCCGCGGCGTTGGTGCGGTAGCTGCGCCCGACCGCGAGCGTGTCCGGGTCGAGCCAGCACATGTCACCGCCGTCCGCCGTCGCGGGGGCGTCCAGGCTGCCGAGGACCGGTACGCCGGCGGCGCGGACGTGCTCGAGGAGGAAGTCCGGCTCCGGGCGGCGCGCCGGCTTGGTCATCCGCAGGCCGATGGCTCCGCCGCCCACGACGAAGACCGGGTCGTAGGCGAAACACCCGTCCACCAGACCCGGCGGGGCCTCCGCCACGACCACCTCGACCCCGAGGTTCCCCAGTAGCTCGCAGAAGCCGGCGTGCTCCCGGAGCAGTGACTCGGTCCCGGGCGGGCGCCACCCGGCTGCGACGAAATCGCCCTCGGTGGTGGGCCGGACGACGAGCACCCGGCGCAGCGGGGCAACCATCGAGCGGACGCCGTACGCGTCTGAGCGGGCCATCCGAGGATCTTTGCACCCCGCCAGGGGTCAATGCCGGGCCCGAAGTCGCCGACGATCAGACAGGGCTGACGACTCGGCAGGAGGTGAGGTATGCCCAGCATGCGCATGCCCGCGCTGCTGGCCGGCGCGACCGTGCTGGCGCTCGCTGCCGGGCTCACCATGCAGTCCGTCCGCACCGCGGGCGAGGTCCGGGCCCAGTTCGACGCCCAGCTGGCGGTCGGCGCGCAGCACGCGGAGACGCTGCTGTCCGGGTCACTGGAGCGCGCGCGGGCGCTCACGCTGCAGGTTGCCCGGGACCCGAGTCCCGAGGCGATGGCGTATGTCCCCACCGTCTTCCCGAACGCCTCCGGGTTGGTCTGCCGGACCGACGCAGCGGGCGTCGCGCTGGCGTGCGCCCGGGACGGGAAGGTTCTGAACCCGCAGGACCGGCCGCGCGACCTCGCCTCGTTCTCGTTCTTCGCGTCCGCGTCGTCTCTCGCGCCGGGCCAGGTCTTCGAGTCCAAGCCCTATCTCTCGCCCACCGCGGGTGAATGGGTGGTCACCGACGCCACCCCCTTGGAGCTCGACGGCAAGCCCGACGGCGTGGTGTTCGTCGAGGTCCTGCTCGAAAGCGTCCGGCTGGACGCCCTGCGCGCCCAGGGCAACAGCATCGTCCGCATCGTCGCCTCGGACACCGGACAGGTCGTGCTGGACGGACGGTTCCCGCCCAGCTCGGCGGCCACGAACACCGCCAAGGACACCACGTTCGTCGGCCGGCTCGGGCCGCTGCAGGACCAGGGCGTGCTGAACGTCCCTGACGGTCGAGCCTCCTTCGTGAAGCTGCACCGGTCGCGCCGGCTACCCGGCGTCGACGAGAACTCCTGGCTCGTCTTCGCCTCGGCGCCGGAACCGCCTAGTGCGCTCTCGAAATCGCTGCCCCCCACCACGCTCGGCCTGTTCGGCCTGGCCTTCGCCCTGCTCGGAGGCGCTGGCTGGCTGCACTATCGGCAGACCGTGCAGCGCCGCGCCGACGCCGAGCGGACCCTGGTCGAGCGCGACACGATGGCCCGCCAGCTGAACGAGATGTCCGATGCGCTCTCGCGTGCCTCCACCGGTGACCTCGGCGTCCGGCTGCCCGTGCAGGACCTGCACGACCAGACGATGGCGCGTCTCGCCGGGTCCTTCGACGACACGTTGAGCCAGCTGCGGCTACTGGTGGGCTCGGCGCAGGCGACCGGCGTACAGCTCTCCCGGTCTGCTGCCGAGCTGCAGGCGCTCTCGCGGCAGCAGGCCAGCTCCGCGTCGGAGCAGTCGGCGGCCGTGACCCAGACGACTGTCACCGTCGAGGAGCTCGCCGCGACCGCCGCGCAGATCGCGGACACCGCCGACGCGGTCGCCAGGGCGGCCACCGAGACCATGCAGCTGGCGGCCGGTGGCCGGGCCGCGGTGGTGACCTCGGTGCAGGCCATGGACCGCATCTCCGACCGAGTGGTCTCCATCGCCGAGAGCTCGGCCGGGCTCGGTGAGCGGATCCAGGAGGTCGGGAACATCCTCGAGCTGATCGACGACCTCAGCGACCAGACGAACCTGCTGGCTCTCAACGCCGCGATCGAGGCGGCCCGCGCGGGCGAGCACGGGCGCGGCTTCGCGGTGGTCGCCGCGCAGGTCCGCACCCTCGCCGAGCGTGCCCAGGACTCCACCAGCCGGATCCAGGCCATCGTGGGCGAGATCCGCACGCACGCGAAGGCCACCATCGCCGCGAGCGAGGAGGGAGCGCGGGAGGTGCAGGCGGGGGGCCGCGCCGTACGTGACGTCGCTGCGGCACTGGACATGATCGAGGACAAGGTCGACGAGACGACGGCTGCGGCCCGCGAGATCAGCATCGCGACCCAGCAGCAACGGTCGGCCTCCGACCAGGTGGTCGTCGCGATGACCCAGGTCTCGGAGACGGCCCGCCAGGTCGCCGTCGGCTCCAAGCAGGGTGCGGGCGCGGCTGCGGGCCTCGCGTCGCTCGCCGGGGAGATGCAGGAGTCGATCGCGTCGTTCTCGGTGAAAGAGCGCCCGTAGAGTTCCGGGCATGCAGTTCGAGACGCGAGCGATCCATTCCGGCCAGGAGCCGGATCCCACGACCGGTGCCGTCGTGCCGCCCATCTACCAGACCTCGACGTACAAGCAGGACGGGGTCGGCGGGTTGCGCGGGGGCTACGAGTACAGCCGCAGCGCGAACCCGACGCGCTCGGCCCTGGAGGAGTGCGTCGCCGCGCTCGAGGGTGGCCGCCGCGGGCTGGCGTTCGCCTCCGGCCTCGCGGCCGAGGACACCCTGCTGCGCAGCATCTGCGGCCCCGGCGACCACGCGGTCATCCCGGGCGACGCCTACGGCGGGACCTATCGGGCGTTCGCCAAGGTGCATGAGCGGTGGGGCCTGGACTTCACGCCCGCGGCCGGCCATGACGTCGACGCCTTCCGGGCCGCGATGCAGCCCGGCCGGACCAAGGTGGTGTGGGTGGAGACGCCCACCAACCCGTTGCTGGGCATCGCTGACATCGCCGCTATCGCGCAGGTCGCTCACGACAACGATGCGCTGCTCGTCGTGGACAACACGTTCGCCTCGCCGTACCTGCAGCAGCCACTGGCGCTCGGTGCGGACGTCGTCGTGCACTCGACGACGAAGTACATGGGCGGTCACTCCGACGTGGTCGGCGGCGCCCTGGTGCTCGCCGACGACGGCCTCGCCGAGCAGGTCGCCTTCAACCAGAACGCGATGGGCGCGGTCGCGGGACCGTTCGACTGCTGGCTGGTCCTGCGCGGGATCCGGACTCTCGGGGTGCGGATGGACCGGCACTGCGCCAACGCGGAGCGCGTCGTCGACATGCTCACGGCGCACCCGAAGGTCGCCGAGGTGTTCTACCCCGGACTGTCCGACCATGCCGGCCACGATGTCGCGGTCAAGCAGATGAAGGCCTTCGGTGGCATGGTCTCCTTCCGCGTCGTGGGCGGTGAGGAGGAGGCGGTCGCCGTCTGCAACCGGGCGAGTCTCTTCACCCTCGGCGAGTCCCTGGGCGGCGTCGAGTCCCTGATCGAGCACCCCGGCCGGATGACCCACGCCTCCGTTGCGGGGTCACCGCTCGAGGTGCCCGGTGACCTGGTGCGCCTCTCGGTCGGTATCGAGGCCGTCGACGACCTTCTCGAGGACCTGCGCCAGGCTCTGGGGTGACTCGGCAGGTTCTCTGCGTCGACTTCGGGTCGACGTTCACGAAGGCCGCGCTTGTCGACCTGGATCCCGGCACTCTCGTCAGTGCGACGTCATGCCCCACGACGGCCGCGACCGACGTGATGGACGGGTACGACGAGTGCCGGGCTGCTCTCGGCGTGACCGAGTCGGTGCCGACCCTCGCGTGCTCGAGCGCGGGCGGCGGCTTGCGGCTGGCGGTGGTCGGTTACGAGCGGGAGATAACGGCGGAGGCCGGTTCTCGCGTCGGCCTGTCCGCGGGTGCGCGCGTCGTACACGTCGCCAGCGGGCGGCTGGACGGCTCGTCCCTGCGGGCGCTCACCGACGACCGGCCCGACGTCGTGCTGCTGGTCGGCGGCACCGACGGCGGCAACTCGGAGACGTTGCTGCACAACGCGAATCGACTGTCGCGGTCACGGCTGCGTGTCCCGGTGGTGGTCGCCGGCAACGTCGAGGCACGCGACGAGGTCGTTGGTGTTCTGCGTGCCGCTGGCAAGCACGTCGTTGCCGCCGACAACGTGCTGCCGGAGATCGGCCGCCTCGATCCCGCCCCGGCTCGCGCGGCGATCCGCGACGTCTTCATCCGGCATGTGATCGGCGGCAAGAAGCTGTCCCGCCGGCCGGAGTTCGTGGCCATGGTCCGGGCCGCGACGCCGGACGCCGTACTGGCAGGTGTCGAGCTGCTCTCGGATGGCGCCGGCGACGCAGCAGGCGCCGGTGACGTCCTGGTGATCGACGTCGGCGGGGCGACGACCGATGTGTATTCGGTCGTCGTCCCGCGCGGTGAGGACGCGGAGCTGCGTCGCCATGCCGTCGAGGTCCTCTGGCGCAGCCGGACCGTCGAGGGCGACCTCGGCATGCGCTGGAGCGCTACCGGCGTCGTCGCGGCGGGACGTGCGGAACGACTCGTCGACGCCGCGGAGGCGCTGGTCCTCGACGAGGCAGCGCGGCATCGCGCCTCGGACCCGGGGTATCTGCCGGACGACGAGGTCGGCCGTGACCTCGACACCCGGCTTGCCGAGCTCGCCGTCACCGTCGCGCTGCGCCGACACGGCCGGGACAAGTCGTTGCGCGAGGTCGGGCTCGTCGTCGGCTCCGGGGGCGTCCTCCGGCACAGCGACGTGGCACGCCGGGAGCGGATCCTGCGACCCGCGACGCAGGACCTCCCTGGGGGCTGGCCGCTCCCCGCAAATGCCCGGGTCGCCGTTGACGCGCACTACGTCCTCGCTGCTGCCGGTTTGCTCGTCGCCGAGCACCCGGTGAGCGCGGCCCGGCTGTTGAACACCTGCCTCGCTTAGCCCGCACCTCGCTATTGGGGTGGTGGTCTGTTGTGGCCTGGTGGTGGTGGTTCGGGTCCGAGGGTTTTGCCTGTCCGTGGGTGGTGCATGAGGTAGCGGCCGTCGGGGAGGCGTTGCAGGGTCCAGTGTCCTTCGTGGAGTTGGAGGTGGTGGCCTTCGCAGGGCAGTGCGCCGTTGGCGATGGTGGTGGG
>JAVEDB010000115.1 GCA_030841185.1 Actinomycetota bacterium | reverse complement strand
CATTCCGAACCCGGAAGCTAAGCCCATCTGCGCCGATGGTACTGCGCGGGAGACTGCGTGGGAGAGTAGGACGCCGCCGGACATTCTTTCGTCAAAGGGCCACCTCTCGGGGTGGCCCTTTGCGTTTGTGCTGCGACATTCGACACACGAGCGAGGTGGACGTTGGTGACGGGCTCCGAGGACGGGCGTGACAGCGGGTCCCCAGCCGGCCGACCGAGGGGCGGCCCGCGCGGCAGCGGCGGCAGCACCGGCCGGGCCGGTGCCGGCCGGGGTCGCGGTGACGGTGCTCGCGGCGGGCGTGGGCAGGGTGGGCAGGGCGGACAGGCTCGCGGTGGGCCGTCGGGCGGCCGCGGCCGGCCTGATGCGGGCCGGGCATCGGCCACCAGCCGCGCCACCACCCCGGACCGCCGGCCGCGGCGGGTGGAGCCGGCTCTTCCCGACGACGTCACCGGCCGCGAGCTGGACCGCGCGGTGCGTGCCGAGCTCAGCTCACTGGCAAAGCTGAACGCCGAGGCCGTGTCCCGGCACCTGGTGATGGCCGGGCGGCTGCGCGACGAGGACCCGGAGCTGGCCTACGAACATGCGATGGCCGCCCAAGCCCGTGCCGGACGGGTCGGCGCGGTGCGCGAGGCTGCCGGCCTCACGGCGTACGCCACCGGGCGTTTCGCCGAGGCGCTGGCCGAGCTGCGGGCAGCTCGACGGATCACCGGCGACGACAGCCTGCTGCCGGTGATGGCCGACTGCGAGCGCGGCCTGGGCCGCCCGGAGCGGGCGCTGGCCCTGGCGGCGAGCCCTGAGGTCGCCAAGCTCGGCGCCGCCGAGCGCGTCGAGATGCTGATCGTCTCGTCGGGCGCGCGCCGCGACATGGGCCAGCCCGACGCCGCGGTGCAGGCATTGCACGGTCCCCAGCTGCAGCCGTCGGCCCGCCGGCCGTGGTCCGCGCGGCTCTTCTACGCGTACGCCGATGCGCTGCTTGCGGCCGGACGCCGCGAGGAGGCGCTCACCTGGTTCGGGCACGCCGTGGACGCGGACGACACAGGCGAGACCGATGCCGGGGAACGCCTCGAGGAGCTCCAGGGGATCACCTTCCTCGACAGCGATGACTCCGAGGACGGTGCCGAGGCTGACCGCGGGGACGAGCGACCGGGCGGCCACCGCTAGCGGGTTCGTCCCCAGGCCGTCCGCCGCGTCGGTCATCCCCACCTCGCTGCTGCGCCACCCTCGGCCGGGCACTCCGCTGGCAGCCTCGGGGAGTCGTGCCGCTCTGGACGGCACCGGGGAGGAGTTCGGAGTGTCCGGATCCGTGCAGCACCGGAAGAAGCCGGCATCGGCCCCTCCGGACGCCGACCATCTCAACGAGGTTCTCCTGGTGGGCCGGCTGGCCGCCGAGCCGCTCCGTCGCGAGCTGCCGAGCGGTGACGTTCTCATGTCGTTCCGCCTCGTCGTCCACCGCCAGCAGAAGGCCAAGGCTTCGCTGCCGGGCTCGCCCACGGTCGACACGCTGGAGTGCGCCGCCTGGCGCCGCGACGTGCAACGGTCCCTCAGCGGCGCGCAGCCCGGCGACGTCCTCGAGGTGCACGGTTCTCTGCGCCGGCGCTTCTGGCGCTCACCGGCCGGCACGCCAGCCAGCCGCAGCGAGGTCGAGGCTGCCCGGGTGCGCAAGGTCCGCAAGGCCACGGTCGAGCGCTGAGCGACCGCTACGCCGGGACGTCCGGCCCGTCCTCGTCGTCGAGGAGGCGCAGGACGAGGCCGGTGCGGGGCTTAGGCCCGAACGACGTCGACTTGCGGGGCATCCGCTCCCCGGTGGAGGCGACCTCGAGCACCTGCTCCACGGTGACCGGCCGCAACAGCACGGCCGTGCCGCCGCTGCGGCTCGCGGCCCGCATCGCGCCGGCGGCCGAGTGCAGGTACGACACCCGGGCACTCCCGTCGGTGATGCCCCACAGCCGCTCGAGCAGCAGGGCATGCAGCACGCTCGCGTCCAGCGACCGCCACGTCGCGGAGTGCAACGGCGGCAGGGCGGCTGCGACGGCTGCCTCGTCGGGGTCGCCGAGGAGCGCGAACGACGCCCCGTCGGTCAGCAGGAACGGGTGCCGCGCCGGCGACTCTTCCAGCGCCCGCAGTCCCGCGGCCAGGTCGGCACCCGGCAGCCCGGTGACGGCGAAGACCGGGGCGGCCAGCTCGGTCGCCTCGCGCAACGGGAGGTCCGCCACAGAGCGGTGGATGGCCTGCACGTCGAGCGGATAGGTCAGCGAGTCGACCAACAGGGCGAGGCCACGGTCCCAGGGGCCGGGCCCGTCGTGCTCGGCCTGCAACCGGCGGTACGTCGCGTACCGGTGGTGGCCGTCGGCGATGAGGGCCTGTCGACCCGCCAGGTCGGCGGCCAGGACGACCTGCCGGGCTGGATCGGTGACTGCCCAGAGCCGCTGCCGCAGGCCATCGTCCATGACCGAGTCGATGAGCGGCTCGGTCGTCGCCACCTCCTCGATCACCTCGGCGGCCGGGCCGCCGCCCTCGTACACCAGCAGGATCGGCTCGAGGTTGGCGCCGGTGGCCCGCATCAGCTCCAGCCGGTCGGCGACGGGTCCCGCCATCACGTCCTCGTGCGGCAGCACCACCCGCTCGTCCGGCGACCTGAGCTCGACGGCGGCGAGCAGTCCGCGCTGCAGCATGCCGGGAGCGGACTGCTCGTACACGTAGATGGCGGGGCTCCCGTCGCGACGCAGGAAGCCCTCCTTCTGCCACGTCGAGAGGCGGGAGGCGGCGTGTTCGTAGCGTCCTCGCGCGTCGTCGGACTGCTCGCGTGGCAGGATCAGGCGGACGACGTTGTGGGGGTCGAGCCGCTCCAGGGCGACCGCGCCGTCAGCGTCGATCACGTCGTACGGCGGGCTTGTTACCGTCGCCAGGTCGGGCACCTTCGCGGCGTCGAACCGGACGCCCCGGAACGGAGCAACAACAAGGCCCCGGCCGGTGGCGCTCTGGTCCGCGACAGGCGGTGGCGCGGACATGGCGGGCATCGTACGGGGACGCGGAGAGGGGTCGGGTGCAGTGTCGGAGCGGGCGGAGTCGGGCGGCCAGCCGTCCGGAGAGGTCTACGACTGGTACGTCCGGGCCATGCAGCTGCTCGAGGGCGGCAACCCTGAGGCTGCGGCGTCGCTGCTCGCTCACGCGCGGGCCGAGGAGCCCTCGTCAACGAGTGTGCTCGAGGCCCTGGCGCGTGCGGTCTTCGACGCTCGCCGGTACGCCGAGTCGGCCGCCCTGTTCGGCGAGCTCATCGAGGTCAACCCCGACAACGACTACGCCCGCTTCGGGCTCGGGCTGGCTCGGATGCGCATGGGTGATGTCACCGGTGCCGTGGAACAGCTGGCGCTCGCGGTTGCCATGCGACCAGGCAGCAAGGAGTACGACCAGGCCCTGCGGGCCGCTCGCGCCACGTTGCGGCTGCGTGAGCCGCCGGCGTGACGCTCGCCCTGCAGGGATCCGAGCAGCCGCTGTCCCTTGGCTATGACGCGGCGTTCGTCGACCTGGACGGCGTCGTGTACGTCGGGGAACATGCTGTCCCCGGCGCCGCGGCCGCCCTCGAGGCGGCGCGTTCGGCCGGCATGCGGGTGGCGTTCGTCACGAACAACGCCTCGCGTCCGCCCGCTGCCGTCGCCGCCCACCTCAGCTCGCTCGGTGTAGACGCCGCCACCGCCGACGTCGTCACATCCGCTCAGGCCGCTGCGGCAATGGTGCTCGAGATGGTGGGCGCCGCGGCCGCAGTTCTCGTCGTCGGGGGAGAGGGTCTGGAGGTCGCACTCGTCGAGTGCGGTCTGCGCCCGGTGCGTTCGGCGGACGACGAACCCGCCGCGGTGGTCCAGGGATTCGCCCCGGAGGTCGGCTGGCGGCAGCTCGCGGAGGGCACCTTCGCCGTTCGCCGCGGCGTGCCCTGGGTCGCGTCGAACGTCGACCGCACGCTACCCACCGCACGCGGAATGGCTCCCGGCAACGGCACCCTGGTCGGCGTCATCGCCACCGCGACGGGCCGGCAACCGGTGGTCGCGGGAAAGCCCGAGCTGCCGCTGCACCGCCAGGCGGTGCAGCGAACAGGAGCCAAGCACCCGCTGGTCGTCGGCGACAGGTTGGACACCGACATCGAGGGCGCGCATCGCGCCGGCACGGACAGCCTGCTGGTCCTCACCGGCGTGACTCAGCCGGTCCAGCTCCTCGGGGCCCCCGACCACCAGCGACCGACGTACCTTGGGGAGGACCTGGAGGACGGGTTGTTGCGGCCCCACCCGCGGGTCCTTCAGGTGGACGGGGGGCACGCGTGCGAGGGCTGGCTGGCGTCTCGCCAGGGCGAGCACTGGCGGGTCTCCGGCTCCGGTCGACCCGTTGACGGGCTGCGCGCGCTCTGCGCGTTGGTGTGGGACTCGACGGTCGGTCCGCCGCCGGACGATGAGCTGGAGAGCCTGGTGTCTGCCGTCGGCTGGGGACGGTCGCGGTCGGTCTAGAGCAGCGACTTGAGCTTCAAGAGGTCGAGGACGCTCGCCTCGACCTTCACCTTCCCCGACAGCCACGCCTGACCGAAGCTGAGATGACCATCGGTCATCGCGACGAGGTCGTCGCTGTTGGCCGTCAGCCTGATCTGCGCCCGGGAGGCGGGTTCGGTGCTGATGTCGCGCAGGTGACCGTCGACCAGTTGACCGGTGAAGGTGATGTCCAGGTCCGGCACCCGAGCGCTGAGCGACCGGTCGAAGGCGTGCTTGCGACGCTCCTCCTCGTCCACCGACGAGAACCGTTCGGACAGCCGCTCCAGTGCCGCGTAGCACTCCTCGACGGTCGCCATGACTCCCCTGTGCTCCTCTCTCGGGCTGCGGCGACGCTACCGCAGCGCCCGTCGCGGCCACCCCGGGCGGTAGCGTCTGGGAACGACGGGAAGCCGTCGTGGTGGTGCGTCGCCACCTGCAGCCTCGGAAGGATCGCGCCCATGGTGCTCGACGGCCTGAAGGCCTACGTCCAGCTCGCCAACGGACTCACGGACGTCACCCGCGAACGCGCGGTCGCAGCGGCCCGCTCCCTCGTCGCCCAGGGTGAGGCGAGCATGGGCATCGTGGTGCCGGAGTCGATGCGCGAGCAGGTCGGCAGTCTCACCGAGGACCTCATCGCGACGAGTCGGGCGAACCGCGACCTGCTCGTCGGCCTGGTACGCGCTGAGGTCGAGCGGTCAGTCAGCCTGCTGGGACTCGTCTCCGCCGCCGAGCTGTCCGCGGCCGCGTCGCGCGCGGAGGCGCTCGGTGACCGCGTGCACGAACTGGAGCGCGCGTTGCGGGCAGCCGAGGCGTCCGCGCGGCCCGCCAAGAAGGCGACGGCGAAGAAGTCCACGGCCAAGAAGACCGCGACCAAGAAGTCCACCGCCAAGAAGACAGCAAAGAAGGCGACGGCGAAGAAGTCCACCACCAAGAAGGCAACGAAGAAGACTGCCGCCAAGAAGGCAACGAAGACTGCGGCGAAGAAGAGCACCGCGAAGACGAGCACCGCGGCGGCGCGGGGTCCGGCGTGACGCATCCCGACCCGGCGGCACACGTCGAGGAAACGGCACCGGTCGACTCCCGCGTGCAGGCGGCCGTCGACCGGTCGGCCGAGCTCGCGGACACCACGCCGGACGAGCACGTGGCTATCTACGAGTCGGTGCACCGCACCTTGCAAGAGGTGCTGGCGGACGCCGCGGGTCCGGAAGGCACGGGCGAGAGCCCGGGCACCGGAGGCGAAGGGGACGCCGAGAGGTGAGCAGGCGCGTGCGCCTCGACACGGAGCTCGTACGCCGCGGACTGGCCCGCTCGCGCGAGCAGGCGGCGGAGCTGGTGGAGGCCGGTCGGGTGCAGGTGTCGGGGAAGGCTGCGGTCAAGGCGGCCACTCAGGTGCTCGCGGTCGACCCGATCGTCGTGCGGCCGTCGGAGAGCGGACCGGACTACGTGTCGCGTGGCGCGCACAAGCTGCTGGGAGCACTCGACGCGTTCCAGCCGCTCGGCCTGGTGGTTGACGGGCGTCGGTGCCTCGACGCCGGCGCGTCAACCGGCGGCTTCACCGACGTCCTCCTGCGGTGCGGGGCTGCACACGTGCACTGCGTCGACGTGGGTTACGGCCAGCTGGCCTGGTCCCTGCGCACCGATGACCGGGTCACCGTGCTCGATCGTACGAACGTGCGCACCCTCGAACCCGCTACCGTGCAGCCGCCCGCTGACCTCGTCGTCACGGACCTGTCGTTCATCTCGGTGCGACTCGTGCTCGGTGCGCTGGTGCGGTGCGCTACGGGCGACGCCGACTTCCTGCCGATGGTCAAACCGCAGTTCGAGGTCGGTCGGGACATGCTGGGACCGGGCGGCGTGGTGCGCGACCCGGAGCAGCGTGCTGACGCGGTGCGGGACGTGGCGCGAGCGGCGTACGACGAGCACGGGCTCGGCGTGCGGGGGGTCGTCGCGAGCCCGCTGCCGGGTCCGGCGGGCAACGTCGAGTACTTCCTGTGGCTGCGCCGCGACGCGCCCGAACTGGACCCCGCCCATCTTGCGGCGGCTATCGCCGCGGGGCCGCAGTGACGTCGGGCGGCGCCGTGGGAGAGCGGCGTGAGGTACTGCTCGTCTCGCACACCGGGCGACCGGAGGTGCTGCGTGCCGTGGCCGAGGCGGCCGAGCTGTTCGAGGCGGCCGGCATCGGCGTTCGCGTGCTTGGCGAGGAGGCAGCCGAGCTGCGCCTCGATGCGGCCGTCGTCGTCCACGGCCCGACCGCCGCGGACGGCTGCGAGCTCGTCGTGGTCTTCGGTGGTGACGGGACGCTGCTCCGGGCGGCGGAGTTCGGCCGCGCCAGTCGCAGCCCGTTGCTGGGCGTGAACCTCGGGCATGTGGGCTTCCTCGCCGAGGCCGAGCGCAGGGACCTCGGCGCGATGGTCGAGCAGGTGCGGACCCGGGACTACCAGGTCGAGGAGCGGATGACCCTCGACGTCACCGTGACCGTCGACGGCGTCCCGGTCACCTCCGACTGGGCGCTGAACGAGGCCTCGGTCGAGAAGGCCAGCCCCGAGCGGATGATCGAGGTTGTCGTCGAGGTCGACGGCCGCCCGCTGTCCCGCTGGGGGTGTGACGGCGTGATCTTCGCGACGCCGACGGGCTCGACGGCGTACGCCTTCTCCGCCGGCGGCCCCGTGGTGTGGCCCGAGGTGGCGGCCCTGCTTCTCGTGCCGAACAGCGCGCATGCCCTGTTCGCGAGACCGATGGTCGTCTCGCCGCGCTCCGTGCTGGCTGTCGAGGTCATCGCGGACCGGAGCCCGGGTGTGCTCTGGTGCGACGGGCGCCGCGCCCTCGAGCTGCCGCCAGGTGCGCGCATCGAGGCACGCAAGGGCACCCAGCCGGTGCTGCTGGCGCGGCTGGGCACGGCGCCGTTCACCGACCGGCTGGTCGCGAAGTTCAACTTGCCGGTTCGCGGCTGGCGCGGGGCGAGAAGCGACGGTGGTGACACCACCGACGCGTAGGCTCGCGCCGTGCTGGAGGAGATGCGCATCCGCGGGCTCGGCGTCATCGACGACGCGGTGCTGCCCCTCGCCGCGGGCCTGACCGCCATCAGCGGCGAGACCGGCGCCGGAAAGACGATGCTCGTGACCGGGCTCAACCTGCTCTTCGGTGGGCGGGCGGACAGCGGCGCGGTGCGCTCGGCGTCCGGCTCGGCTCTCGTCGAGGGGCGGTTGCGGGTCGGCCCGGACTCGCCCGCGGCGCGGCGGGCCGAGGACGCGGGCGGCCAGCTCGACGACGACTCCTTGCTCATCTCCCGCAGCGTCTCGGCGGAAGGCCGGTCCCGGGCCCACGTGGGCGGGCGGGCCGTCCCGGTCGCAGTTCTCGCCGAGCTCGCGGAGTCCTGCGTGGCGGTGCACGGGCAGTCCGACCAGTCCCGCCTCTTGCAGCCGGCCCGGCAGCGCGACGCGCTCGACCGCTACGCAGGGGCGGCGGTGGCGTCCCCGCTGCAGCGCTACGTCGCGGCGTACGCCGAGCTGCGAGACGTGGACGAGCAGCTCGACGAGCTGACCACTCGCAGCCGGGAGCGGGCCCAGGAAGCGGACCTGCTGCGGTTCGGGCTGGACGAGGTGGAGGCGGTCGGGCCGGTGTCGGGGGAGGACGACGAGCTGGCGACGGAGGAGGAACGGCTGGGACATGCCGATGCCCTCCGCGCCGCAGCGGCCGGTGCTCAGCTCGCGCTGCTGGCGGACTCGGACATGGGCGGGGGCGGTCCTGAGGCGGACGCCAGCTCGCTGGTGGCGAGTGCCCGCGCCAGCCTCGAGCAGGCGGGGGCGCACGACCCGGAACTCGAGGCGCTCGGCGCGAGGGTCCGGGAAGTCGGCTACCTCGTCGCCGACGTGGCTGCCGACCTCGCCTCCTACGCGGCCGGGCTCGACACCGACCCGCTCCGGCTCGCCGCCGTTCAGGAGCGCCGGGCTGCCCTCTCGCGGCTCACACGAAAGTACGGCGCGACGGCGAGCGAGGTGCTCGCCTGGGCCCAGCAGGCGGCGGCTCGGCTGACGAGCCTCGAGGGTGACGACGACCGCATCGGCGTCCTCCAGGGCCGACGATCCGAGCTGCTCGCCGAGCTGGGCCAGCTGGCGCGCGCGCTCTCCCGTGCCCGGGGGGCCGCGGCAGCCCGCTTCGCCGCCGCGGTCTCCGGCGAGCTCGAGGCACTGGCGATGCCACAGGCCCGCATCACCGTCGACGTCCGGCAGACGGAGTCGGCGTCCGGGCTCGACGTCGACGGGCGTACCCTGGCGTTCGGCGCGCTTGGCGTCGACGACGTCGAGATGCAGCTGTGCCCCCACCCGGGAGCGCCGGCCCGGCCGCTGCAGCGCGGTGCGTCCGGCGGCGAGCTCTCCCGGGTCATGCTTGCGGTCGAGGTCGTGTTCGCCGGGACCGATCCGGTGCCGACGTTCGTCTTCGACGAGGTCGACGCCGGTGTCGGCGGGAAGGCGGCCGTCGAGGTGGGCCGGCGGCTCGCGCTGCTAGCCCGCACCGCGCAGGTGCTCGTCGTCACTCATCTCCCGCAGGTCGCGGCGTTCGCCGACCAGCACCTCGTCGTGCGCAAGACGGTCGACGGCTCGGTCACGAGCAGCGGCGTGACGGTGCTGGACGACAGCGAACGGCTGCAGGAGCTGTCCCGCATGCTCGCCGGCATCGAGGAGTCCGCAGCGGCGCACACGCACGCCTCCGAGCTCCTCGAAGTGGCCCGCGCCAGCAAGCAGCCATAGGGGCACGCAGGGTCACGCCGCGACGCGCGCACCCTTCGCGCTTGCGCGGCCGTTGCCGGGTCCTCTGGCAAACTCGATTCGGTGATGAAGATCGCGTCGCTGCGTCGCGGCCGGCACCAGCCCGACCTGCCGGGCGTGCTCGGCCCTGCCCGCGTGGACGTGCGTACGAGGAACCTCACGAAACGACTGCGCCCCGGGGACATTGCGGTCATCGACCACCTCGACCTGGACAAGCTCAACGCCGAGGCGCTCGTGAACGCGAACGTGGCCGCCGTGGTCAACGCGTCGCCGAGCTCGAGCGGCCGGTTCCCGAACCTGGGCACCGAGCTCGTCGTCGCCGCGGGCATCCCCCTGCTGGACGCGGTCGGTCCCGAGGTGATGCGCACCATCGAGGACGGGGACCGCCTGCGTCTCGACGGGGACACGCTCTACCGCAACGAGAATGTCGTGGCCACCGGTGATCTGCTCACCGTGGCCCAGGTCGCGACGACCATGCAGAACGCCCGGGCCGGCCTCGGCGTACAGCTGGAAGCCTTTGCCGGCAACACGGTCGAGCATCTTCGACGGGAGCGCGAGCTGCTCCTCGAAGGTGTCGGTGTGCCGCAGGTGCGTACCCCCATCGAAGGCAGGCACGTGGTCGTGGTCACGGCCGGTCACGGTTACGAGCGCGAGCTCGAGGGCCTGAAGCTGTACATCCGCGAGCGCTCCCCGGTGCTCATCGGCGTGGACGGCGGGGCCGATGCCTTGCTCGCGGCCGGGCACCAGCCTGACCTGGTCTTCGGGGACGTCGCCTCGATGTCCGACGCGGTGCTCGGCTGCGGAGCCGAGCTGGTGATCCAGGCCTACCGCGACGGCCGGGTCCCCGGCCTCGACCGGGCCGAGGATCTCGGCGTGCCGTTCGTGCTCTTCCGCGCCTCCGGCACGAGCGAGGATCTGGCACTGCTGCTGGCCGACGCACATGACGCCGAGCTGATCGTCGCCGTCGGCATGCACGCCAGCCTCGTGGAGTTCTTCGACAGCGGCCGGTCGGGAATGGCCGGGAGTTTCCTGACCCGGCTTAGAGTCGCCAGCCGGCTGGTGCACGCCAATGCCGTCGTCGGGCTGCACCGGCCCAAGGCGGCAACGTGGCCCCTGGTCGTGCTTCTTGTCCTCACCCTGGTCGGACTGGGCGTCGCGATCGCGGTCGGCGGGCAGACCGCCCTCGACACGATCCCCATCGGCGACTGGTGGCAGACCGCGGTCGACCGCGTCCAGGGACTGTTCTCCTGATGCTCGGTTGGAAATACAACCTGCTCGCGCTCCTGGCGGTCGTGGCCGCCCTGGTGACCGGCGTCGTGGTCGGCGCTGGACCGCTCGCCGCGGGTGCCAACACTCGGATCCAGGACCAGAAGGGAACCATCAACGCCGAGCGGGAGCAGCTCCGCCGACAGGTGCGCACCTTGCAGGGCGAGCTGGCGCGGGGCAGCGCGCTGACGACTGCCGCGTCGGCCACGGTCGCTCGCGGCCAGCTCCCGGGCAGGAGCGTTGTGATCCTGGTCCTTCCGGGGGTGACGGACGCCGCGGTGACGCGCACGGCACGTGCGCTCACGCGCGCCGGAGCCAGCGTGGTGCAGACGCTTCGGCTGACCAGCACCTATTTCGACCCCCGAAACGCGAAGTCACCACTCGAGGACCTCGCCCTGCGGCTGGTGCCGCCGGACGTGACGTTCCCGGACGGTGCCAGTCCGATCGACCGGGTGAGCACCGTCCTCGCCCGGGCCACGGTCACCAGCAAGAAGGACAGCTCCAAGGCGGTGGACCAACCCGCTGCCGAGGTGCTGGCCGGGCTCAAGGAGCTCGGTGCCGTCAACCCGGTGTCCGGCGACTCGGGCCGACGCGCCGAGCTTGCCGTCGTCCTGGCCCCCGCGACGCCGATCGGGTCCGGACCGGTCCAGAAGGTCGCCGCCCAGACCGCGGTCGGACTGGCGAGCGCACTCGACAAGGCCGGTCGCGGTGTCGTGGTGGTCGGGCCGGCGCGGTCGGCAACCGGTGCGGGCGTCCTCGCGGGGTTGCGGGCCGCGTCGACCGCGGGCGTCTCCACGGTCGACGTCGGCGACTCCGCTGCCGGGCCGCTCGCGACCGTGCTCGCGGTCCGCGAGCAGCTGAGGGGCGGCTCCGGCAACTACGGCGACGGCCCGGGCGCCACAGCGCTGCTGCCCACCTTCGTCGCCCCGCCGACGTGACCGTGCGCCCGCGTGGCGCCTGGTGACGGCACGATGCTGATAGGCTCGAAGCCCGTGGACGGACTGGTCTGCCAGTCGCACATCTAGCCACGGGAGCCCCATTGGCCGCCTCGCAGTCCACCAAGCACATCTTCGTGACCGGCGGCGTCGCTTCCTCCATCGGCAAGGGCCTCACCGCCTCCGGGCTGGGGCACCTCCTGCGCTCCCGTGGTCTGCGCGTCACGATGCAGAAGCTCGACCCCTATCTCAACGTCGACCCCGGCACGATGAACCCCTTCCAGCACGGCGAGGTCTTCGTCACCGACGACGGCGCCGAGACCGACCTCGACGTCGG
>JAVEDB010000107.1 GCA_030841185.1 Actinomycetota bacterium | reverse complement strand
GAAAACGTCATCGAGGATCAGCACCGGCTCGCCGCCGCCCGCGTCGTCGGCCCGCAGCAGGTCGTACGCGGCGAGGCGCAGGGCGAGGGCGTAGGACCACGACTCGCCGTGGCTGGCATAGCCCTTGGCGGGCAGCGGCCCGAGCTTGAGCACCATGTCGTCGCGGTGCGGCCCGACCAGGCTGATGCCGCGGTCGAGCTCATGCTTGCGTTGGGTCGCGAGCTCGTTGGCCAGCGCCGCGGCGAGCAGCGCCCGGTCCGGGACGAGGGGCACGTCGGCGCCGATCGAGCACCTGTAGTCGATGGCGGCGGTGCCGTCGCCCGCATGGGTGTCGGCGACCTCCGAGTAGGCCTTGTCGACGAGGGGCCGCAACGCGTCGAGAAGCTCGAGCCGGGCCGCGAGCAGCTCGGCACCGGTGGTCGCCAGGTGCGCGTCCCACACCTCGAGCGTCCGGAGGTCACCACGACCGGCGCGGATCGTGGCCCCCGCGGTCTTGAGGAGCGCGTTGCGCTGCTTGAGGACCCGGTCGTAGTCGGCCCGCACTCCCGCGAAACGGGGTGCCCGCAGCACGAGCAAGTCGTCGAGGAACCGGCGGCGCTCGCTCGGATCGCCCTTGACCAGCGCGAGATCCTCGGGCGCGAACAACACGGTGCGCAGGATGCCGAGGACGTCGCGGGCCCGAGGGACCGGCGACTGGTTCACCCGGGCCCGGTTCGCCCGGCCCGGCGTGATCTCCACCTCGACGAGCATCGACCGGCCGTCCCGGACGACGGCACCGCGGACGACGGCCCGGGCGGCGTCTAGCCGGACGAGCGGCGCGTCGAGGGCGACCCGGTGCGAACCGAGGGTGGCCAGGTAGCCGAGGGCTTCCACCAGGTTGGTCTTGCCCTGGCCGTTCGGACCGACGAATGCGGTGACACCCGGCTCGAGCGGCAGCTCGACCTGCGGGTAGGACCGGAAGTCGGTCAGAGAGAGGTGGGCGACATGCACGTCAGGCCGGCTTCTCGACCTCTGCCTTGGCGACCTTCGTGACGGCGTGGCCCCCGAACTGGTTGCGGAGCGCCGCGACGGCCTTCATCGCCGGCGAGTCGTCCTGGCGGGAGGCGAACCGCGCGAACAGCGCTGCCGTGATCACCGGCAGTGGGACCGCGTGGTTGATGGCCTCCTCGACCGTCCAGCGGCCCTCACCCGAGTCGTCGACGTAGCCCTTGAGGTCGGCGAGCTCCGGGTCGGCGTCCAGGGCGAGGACGAGCAGGTCGAGCAGCCAGGACCGGATGACGGTGCCCTGCGTCCAGGACCGGATCACGCCCGGCACGTCCTCGACGACCTTCGCGGCGGTGAGGAGCTCGTAGCCCTCGGCGTAGGCCTGCATCATCCCGTACTCGATGCCGTTGTGAACCATCTTCGCGAAGTGGCCGGCGCCCACCGGGCCGGCGTGCACGAACCCGGACTCGCCTTCGGGCTTCAGGGTGTCGAAGAACGGCTGCACCTTGGCGACGTTCTCGGCGGTGCCGCCGACCATCAACGCGTAGCCGTTTTCCAGGCCCCAGACGCCGCCCGAGACGCCGGCGTCGACGAACCCGATGCCGCGCTGGGCGAGGTGCTCGGCGTGCAGCTGGTCGTCGGTGTAGCGGGAGTTGCCGCCATCCACGACGACGTCACCCTCACCGAGCAGCCCACCGAGGGTCTCGATGGTGCCGCGGGTGATGTCGCCGGCCGGCACCATCACCCACACGACCTTGGGCTCGGGCAGCCGGCCCACCAGCTCGTCCAGCGACGCGGTGTCGCTGACCTTGGGGTTGGGGTCGTAGCCAACCGCGTTGTGGCCGCCGCGGCGCAACCGCTCGCGCATGTTGCCGCCCATCCGGCCCAACCCGACGATGCCGATGTCCATGAGCGCCGTCCCTTCCTGCCCGTCCCTGACCCGGACCTAGCGGCCCGGTGCCGCCGGTCTACCCCGAGAACCGCACCTCAGCCTCAGCCGGAGAGCCGCACCGGCATCAGCAGGTAGCGGTAGTCCTCGGCCGCGGCCCCGTCGCTCGACGGCTTGCCGGAGAGCACCGCGGGCCGGGTCGGAGCCGTGAAGGACAACTGGGCGTGGCTGCCCTCCAGGGCACCCAGGCCGTCCAGCAGGTAGGCCGGGTTGAAGGCGATCGAGATGTCGTCGCCGTCGAGCGCGGCCTCCAGGGACTCTGAGGCCTGCGCCTCGTCGCCGGTGCCCGCCTCGAGGGTGACCTCCCCGGCGGTGAACGACAGCCGGATCGGGGTGTTGCGCTCGGCGACGAGAGCGACCCGGCGGACCGACTCGACCAGCGCGGCGGTGTCGACGGTGGCCTTGCTCGCCGACTCGGAGGGCAGCAGCGAGCGGTATTTGGGGAACTCCCCGTCGAGTAGCCGGGAGGTGGTGCGGCGGCCGGCCCCCTCGAAGCCGACGAGCCCGTCACCGGCTGCTCCGGAGGCGAGGGCGAGGGTCACCTTGTCGGCGCTGGCGAGCGACTTGGCCGTGTCGGCGAGGGTGCGTGCCGGGACCAGCGCGATCGCCGAGAGGCCGGACTGCTCGGGGGTCCAGACGAGCTCGCGGACCGCCAGCCGGTAGCGGTCGGTCGCCGCCATGGTGATCTTCTCGCCCTCGATCTCCATCCGGACGCCGGTGAGCACCGGCAGCGTGTCGTCGCGCCCCGCGGCGATCGACACCTGGCCGACGGCCGCGGCGAACGCGTCGCCGCGCAGCGACCCCGAGGCGGAGGGCATGTCGGGCAGCGTGGGGTAGTCCTCGACCGGCAGCGTCAGCAGCGAGAACCGGGAGCTGCCGCAGGTCACCACGACCTTGGCCGCGTCGGTCGTCACCTCGACTGGGCGGGCCGGCAGGCTGCGGGAGATGTCCGCGAGCAACCGGCCGCTGACCAGGACGACGCCCGGCTCGGCGATGTCCGCGGCGATCTCGACCCGGCCGGAGACCTCGTAGTCGAAGCTGGACAGCACCAGGCGACCGTCGGACGCGTCCAGCCGCAGCCCGGCGAGCACCGGGACGGGCGGGCGGGCCGGCAGGCTGCGCGCCGCCCAGGCCACCGCCTCGGCGAGCACGTCGCGTTCGACCCGGAACTTCACCGGACATCGCCTCCTCGGTGGTCGTCGCACTCGTCCCCAGCCGGGCCCGGCTCGGTGACAGGCTTGTCAATCATCATCTTCTTCAGTGTGGTGATAGCACTAGGCGCGGTGGACGCTGGGGAAACCCGACGAACCCGCTGGTCAGACCGTATCCCCGGCTGGGGACAACCTGCGGATACGGGGTGGGGTCGGCCCCGTTGCCCTGGGGATCACCGGCGCCGTCCACGCCTGCCCACAGGCGAGCGTCGGTGCGTCCCGCTGCTGTCCACAGGCTTGTCCCCAAGGTGTGAACCGAGCCGAAAGCCGTCACCCCTGCCGCGCCTGGGACTTGATCCGGTTCGTGAGCTCGGTGACCTGGTTGTAGACGCTGCGTCGCTCCGCCATCAACTGGCGGATCTTCTTGTCAGCGTGCATGACCGTCGTGTGGTCGCGGCCGCCGAACTGCTGGCCGATCTTGGGCAGCGAGAGGTCGGTCAGCTCCCGGCACAGGTACATGGCGATCTGGCGGGCGTTGACGAGGACCCGGGAGCGGGAGGACCCGCACAGCTCCTCCATCGACTGCCCGAAGTACGCCGAGGTCTGGGCCATGATCGTCGCCGCGGTGATCTCGGGCTGGCTGCTGTCCGGAATGAGGTCCTTCAGGACGATCTCGGCCAGGGCAAGGTCGACGCCCTGCCGGTTCAGGCTCGCGAACGCCGTGACCCGGATCAGCGCGCCCTCGAGCTCGCGGATGTTCGTCGAGATCTTGCTGGCGATGAACTCCAGCACCTCCGGCGGCGCGGCCAGCCGGTCCTGCGCGGCCTTCTTGCGGAGGATGGCGATCCGCGTCTCGAGCTCGGGCGGCTGGACGTCGGTGATCAGACCCCAGTGGAACCGGTTGCGGAGGCGGTCTTCCAGGGTGACCAGCTGCTGGGGCGGTCGGTCGCTCGAGATGACGATCTGCTTGTTCGCGTTGTGCAGGGTGTTGAACGTGTGGAAGAACTCCTCCTGCGTCTGCTCCTTGTTCTCCAAGAACTGGATGTCGTCGACGAGGAGGATGTCGACGTCGCGGTAGCGCCGCCGGAATCCCTCGGCCCGGCCGTCGCGGATCGAGTTGATGAAGTCGTTGGTGAACTCCTCTGAGCTCACGTAACGGACCCGAACGTTGTTGTAGAGGCTCATGCCGTAGTGCCCGATGGCATGCAGCAGGTGCGTCTTGCCGAGACCGGAGTCGCCATAGATGAACAATGGGTTGTAGGCCTTGGCCGGCGCTTCGGCGACCGCGACGGCGGCCGCGTGCGCGAACCGGTTGCTTGATCCGATGACGAACGTCTCGAACAAGTAGCGCGGGTTCAGCCGGGTCGGCTCGGTCTCGCGGCGGTGGCCGGGCTCCCGGCCGGTGCCGGCGTGCTCCTCGGCGGCTCCCGAGCCGCTGTGTTTGCCCTGCGCGGCATCGGCCGGCGGCGGTGGCGACGGGGGCTCCGGGTCGGGGGCAGCCTCGCGCTCCGGCGCGGCATCGCCGTCCTCCAGGCTCGGGTCCACCACGACCGCGATGCGGATCTCCCGGCCGAGCTGTTCCGCGAGGGTCATCGTGATGACGGGGCGCAGCCGCTGCTCGATGATGTCCTTCGCGAACTCGTTGGGGACCGAGAGCAGGGCGGTGTCCCCGACCACGCCGTCGAGGGTGCTGAGCCGGATGAAGGCTCGTTGCTGGGCCGTAACGGTGTCGTCGATGGCCTCGAGCGAGCGGCTCCACACGAGGGTCAGGTCCGGCAGGTCCGGGAGCTCGCCGTCGGGGGTCACCGCGCCTGGGCGAAGGTCGATCGCGTCCTGGTCGGGGGCAATGTCATGGTCGGAGGCAATGTACGGCGGGGGCGGCTGCTCCGGGTCGCCGGGTTCACGCAGCTCCGGTAGCTCCGGCAGGACCTCGCGTACGGCAACCGCCGTGTCGGCGATGGTGTCGTCCGTCACAAATAATCCCCTCCGTGTCCACCCGAGGTGACAGGTCACGCCCGGCTTGTCCCGTGTTGACGCTGCTCGTCCACACCGTCATCCACAGCCTGTGTACACAGGGGCCCCGATGTCGATACGTCGACACATGTCGGTCGGTCGCGATCTCGGGTGGGGAAGCCTCCCAGCGGAGGGCGACGCTAACAACCTCCGGGCGGCCCAGCAAGCGGTTGTCCACAACCCGCCATGTTTTTTGCCGAGGGACTGCTCGTGTTCGGCGTGTCGCGCCAGCCCAGCTGCCCGGAATCGGCCGATGATCGCGGGTTCGGGGCCGAATCGGCGACCGGCGGGTGCCGGCCGGCGGGCCGGCTGCTCGTTCGGCCGGTTTGACCGGCCGGTTCCCGCGCCCGTACCGTATGTCGGTCGGGCCGCTGCGACGGCCGCCGTCGCCTGTCCACACTCGCCCGCCCTCGCGCCGCGCGCGTGGACCTCCGAGGGCGGCCGACCGTGGCGTCCAGCCCGGCACCCATGCTGCGAGATGCGCCGTCATCTCCGCCACCGTCTTCGACTGTCGTCCGGGAGCCCTCGAGTGAGCAAGCGCACCTTCCAGCCGAACAACCGTCGGCGGGCAAAGACCCACGGGTTCCGGTTGCGGATGCGTACCCGCGCCGGCCGCGCCATTCTCGCCGCGCGGCGCACCAAGGGTCGCTCGCGGCTCTCGGCCTGACC